>VBAK01000018.1 GCA_005882275.1 Candidatus Segetimicrobium genomatis | reverse complement strand
CGGCGTCGGTCTGACCACGGTCATGCGCGCGTCGTGGCAGCTCGTGCTTCTCTGGGGCGTCGTGGTCGGGTTGGGCACCGGCACGATGGCGCTCGTCCTCGGGGCCTACATCGCCAACCGCTGGTTCGCGGAACGCCGGGGGATCGTGATGGGATTGCTCACCGCGAGCACGGCGACAGGCCAGCTGCTGTTCTTACCCTTCCTCGCCTCGCTCGTGGTCACATCCGGATGGCGCTCGGCCGTGCTGGTCGTCGCCGGCGTGGCGCTCCTGATGGTCCCCCTCGTGTACATCTTCATGCGCAACGATCCGAGCGACGTCGGGCTTCGCCCCGTTGGAGCGACGGCCGACGCGGCGCCGGTGTCGTCGGGCGCCAACCCCGCGGCCGCCGCGCTGGCGGCCCTCCGCGAAGGTTTCCGGTCTCGAGATTTCTGGCTCCTGGCCGGCAGCTTTTTCATCTGCGGCGCGAGCACCAACGGGCTGATCGGCACGCACCTCATCCCGGCCTCGATGGAGCACGGGATCCCGGAGGTGACCGCCGCCGGCCTCCTGGCCGCGATGGGGGTGTTCGACCTGATCGGGACCACCGTCTCCGGCTGGCTCTCGGACCGGTGGGACAACCGGTATCTCCTGTGCTGGTATTACGGGCTGCGGGGTCTGTCGTTGCTCTTCCTGCCGTACGCGCTGGGGACTCAGTTCTTGGGGCTCGCGGCGTTCGCGGTCTTCTACGGCCTCGACTGGGTCGCCACCGTTCCACCGACCGTCCGCCTGACCGCCGACATCTTCGGCCGGCAGAGGGTGGGTGTCATGTTCGGATGGATCAGCGCCAGTCATCAGCTCGGCGCCGCGACCGCCGCATTCGGCGCGGGCGCCGTGCGGTCGTGGATGGGCAGCTACCAGGTGGCGTTCATGACGTCAGGACTGCTGTGCCTGATTGCCTCCGGCCTGGTGATCCGGATCGGCCAGGCCTCGAGGGGCGGGTTCCGCCGGGCGCGCCCGGCCGAGGCGGGAGCGTCGGTCTAATCGAGCGGGAGGCCCGCCGCCGGATTTGGCTGGCCCTGGCCCTGGCCGCGGCCGCGTCGCTCCTCTGGGTCGCCGGTCGCCCCATCGGCGCGCTGGCACACGCGAACCTGGTGCGCTCCGATCCACCCGATCTCTGCTCGCCCCAAGCCCAGCCCAGGCTGCTTCCCGGCGACCCCCGCTGCGCGTCAGGGGCCGTGCTTCCAGAGATGCCGGCCGGCGTGCGCCTGCTGTTCAACGAGCCGGTTGTTCTGGTCGGCCGCGGCGTGCGCGTCCTGGCCCCGAGCGGCCGGCGCGTCGAGCGGGGACCGGCGCGGGTCTCCGGCGCCGAGGTCACCGTCGGCGTCGATGCCGCCGGAGATGGCACGTATCGTGTCATCTGGCGGGTGATCGCTCAGGACACCCACCCATCGCAAGGCGCGTTCGCGTTCAGCGTCGGCCGGACCGGCGCCCCTCCGGGGAGCGCAGCCTCCACGGGCGCGCCCGGGGTGGGGCCGATCACGGGGTTGATCCTTCAGGCGTTCGCCCGCGCTTTGCACCTGGTCGGGTATGCGTTGAGCTTCGGCGCGCTCGCCTTCCGGAAGATGGTCCTGGAGCCGCTGGCCCTCACGGGCGAGGAGACCGAGCGCCGGGTTTGGCGGCTGGCCGGCGCCGGGGTGGTGGCGCTGCTCGCGGCCGAGCCTCTCGCCCTGCTGGCGCAGACCGTCAGCCTCAGCGCGGGCTCGGGCCAGCCGTTGGACCCGGAGGTCCTGGGCGGCGCGCTCGACTCGAGCTTCGGCCGCGTGCTGGCGCAGCGGCTTGGAGCCGCCCTGCTCCTCTGGGTACTCGTTGGAGCGGCATCGGCCCGCCCCGCCCGGGCGGCCGCGGCGGCGTTGGTCCTTGGCCTCGCGCTTGCCTTCGTGGACGGAGAGGCCGCGCACGCGGTGGGAACGCGTCCATCCTGGCTGGGGCTCGGCCTGAATACCCTGCACGAGGCGGCGATGGGGGCGTGGGTCGGTGGGCTGGTGGGACTGCTGAGCGTGTGGCGGGTTCCGACGATCGCCGTCCGCCGCGTCGAGATCGCGGTGAGGACAGGACGCCTGGCCGCCCGGTCCGCCGTGGTGCTGGCGGCGACCGGCGCGGGCATGGCGGTGCAGCACCTGCGCGGGCCGGCGGACCTCGTCGCGACGGCCTACGGCGAGACGCTGGCCGCAAAACTCATATTGTTCCTGGCCGCCTTGTGGCTGGCCTGGGGTGCGGCGCAGGCCGCGATCGACCGCCGCCCGCGGGCGTGGATCCGGGAGGCCGCCGTGCTGCTCACCGTGCTGGTGCTGGCGGGCCTGCTGGCCTCGCTGCCGCCGCCGGTGTGACGAGGCCCCGCCACAACCGGCTCGTCTTCTTTATCGCCGCTCGGCGGCTTCACGGATCCTGGTGAGGATCGCGGTCCATCCTTTGACGACCCCCTCGCGATGTTCCGGGGTGATCAGGCCGATCGCGCGGTGGGCGAACGTGAGACGCGTCCTCGCCCCTTCCGCCGTCAACCGGTACTGCACGTGCGAGATGGCCGGATACGACATAAACAACGGCCCGGAGATTTCCAGGAGCGTGGGCGGCTTGATCACCTGCACATGCCCCCACAGGTGGCCTGTGCTGTTCCCCAAATCCCGATACCAGCGGCCGCCCGGCCATGCCTCGAGTTTCATGGGCAGCGGCGATCCCGGCCCCCCTTCGTTGCGCGGTCCGATCTGCTCAAGCAGCGTCTCGAACACGACATCGATCGGCGCTGCGATGTCTTCCTCCCTGGTCACCTCGAGCGTGGTCACCGTTTGTTCCGACGTGCTCATCACCATCGTCCTTCCTCCTTTTTTTTGGATCGTTTGGTCTCGCCGGTCGATCGTTCCGCCATCTTGCGCTCGGCCTGCTCCTTGATCCGGTCGAGCTGGTGGGTCCAGAAGCGTTCGTACGTCTTCACCCAGTCGTGCACCGGCCTCAGCTCCTTCGCGTTCAGGCGATACAGGCGGCGCCGGCCGTGCCTGCTGACCGACACGATCCCGACCTTGCGAAGCACACCGAGGTGCTTCGACACCGCCGGCTGCGGCATCCGGAGTCTCTCGACCACCTCCCCCACCGCGTGGGCCCGGCCGTCCACGAGCACACCGATGATTGCGCGCCGCCGCGGCTCGGCGATCGCGTTGAACGCATCCGTCGTTGTCGCTGCCCGCGCCATCGTCCCTAGTATATTCCTATATGGGAATGTGTCAAGAAATATCTTGACCGCTCGGAGCGTCCCCCATTTGGAGAGGCTGAGCGGGGACCGCGACGAACCCATCCTCAGGTCACGTGTGCGTGGAGGGACCTGTATCGTGAACGGCGTTCGACTGCCCGAGGGCCTCGTGGCCATTGTGAAACAGGATTGTCCCACCTGTCATCTGATCGTCCCGGTGCTGACCGAACTGGCGGCGGCGGGTCTGCCCCTGACCATCTACTCGCAGGATGATCCGGCGTTCCCGCCCGGGCTCCCCGTGGTCGACGACACCGGGCTCGAGGTCTCCCTCCGGCTCGACATCGAGACGGTGCCGACGCTCCTCCGGGTGACCGGCGGCGAAGTGGTCGAACGCACCGAAGGATGGCGCCGAAACAAGTGGGAGGACCTGACGGCAGTTGCGGGCCTCGGCCGTGGACTGCCGGATTACCGGCCCGGCTGCGGCTCCCGGACCCTGGAGCCGGGCATCGCCGAGACGCTGGCGGCCCGATCGGGCGTCACCCGGCTGCGGTCCAGGAACGTCGCCGTCGGCGCGCTCGAAGACCCGGTCGAGGCCTGCTTCGAGCGCGGCTGGAGCGACGGGCTTCCGGTCGTGCCGCCGACCCCCGAGCGCGTCCTCAGGATGCTCGAGGGGACCCGCCGTGCCCCCGGCGAGGTCGTGGCGGTCGTCCCCCCCGACTACGCCGAGTGCACCGTCGAGAAAGCGGCCATCAACGCGGTGATGGCCGGATGCCGTCCCGAGTACCTCCCGGTGGTCCTGACCGCGGTCGAGGCCGCCTGCACCGACGAGTTCAACATCCACGGGATCCTGGCCACCACCTACTTCGTCGGCCCGGTCGTGATCGTGAACGGCCCGATCGCCGGGGCGATCGGCATGAACTCGGGGGTGAACGCGCTCGGCCAGGGCAATCGCGCGAACGCCACCATCGGGCGGGCCCTCCAGCTGGTCATCCGCAACGTCGGCGGCGGCCGGCCCGGTGGGGTGGACCGGGCCACGCTCGGCAATCCGGGGAAGTACACCTTCTGCTTTGCCGAAGACGAGGAGCGGTCGCCCTGGGAACCCCTGGCCGTCGAACGGGGCCTCAGATCCGGGACCTCGGCCGTGACGCTGTTTGCCGGTGAAGGGTCCCGGGGGGTGTTCGATCAGCAGTCGCGGTCCCCCGAGTCCCTGGCGCGCTCACTGGCCGGGTGCCTGCGGACGGTAGCCCATCCCAAACTGGTCCGGGATTACGACGCGCTCATCGTGGTGTCCCCGGAGCACGCGCGCGTCTTTCGCGAGGCCGGCTGGTCGAAGGCGCGGCTGCGGGAGGAGATTGTGCGCCTGCTCACCCTGCCGGGGGCGGAGATCGTGCGGGGGGCCGGCGGGTGCGCGGAAGGGATGCCCGAGGAGTTCGCTCGGGGCTCGTGGCCGAAGTTCCTACCCGAGGGGCTGCTGTTCGTGCACGCCGGCGGATCCGCCGGCCTGTTCTCGGCCATCATCGGGAGCTGGAAGAACGGGGCGGCGGGGAGCCGTCCGGTGACCCGGGAGGTGAGTGTGTGACCGATCAGATCCTGCTCGATCCGACGAATGAACGCGCTCCGCAGCCCCGCGCGCGGGCGCCCCGGCCGGCGACCCTGGCGGGGGTGACCGTGGGCCTGCTCGACATCTCCAAGCCTCGCGGCGATGTCTTCCTGGACCGCCTGGCCGCTCAGCTCACCGGCCGGGGGGTGCGGGTGGAGCGGTTTCGCAAGCCGACCTTTGCGAAAGTCGCTCCGGCCGACCTTCGCTATGAGATCAGCGTCAAGTGTGACGTGGTGGTGGAGGCCCTGGCCGACTGAGGGTCCTGCACGTCGTGCAGTGTGCACGACATCGTCGATCTCGAGGCCCGCGGGGTCCCCGGCGTCCTGGTGGCCTCCAGTGAGTTTGTGGAGGCCGCGGAGGCGCAGGCGCGGGCGCTCGGCGCGGAGCCGGCCCGTGTCTTCGTGGCCCACCCAATTCAGGACCGGACCGACGCGGAGATCCAGGCCCTGGCCGACGGGGCCCTCGCGGGTGTGCTTCGAGGCCTGACGGGAGGCCCGGACTAACGCAACTGCCTCCCGGGACCGGGAGGCAGGATGCGGGCGATCTGGATCTCTGCTTAGCGGCCGGGGCCTGCCTGAGGTGCGCCGGTCCCCCGAGCGCTCACCTGCGTTTTCTTGCTTTCGTTCTTGATCGCTCGGACGCCTTTCCGCCCATCGTGGTAGCTGCGGTACACCTGGACACCGAAGTAGACGGTGGCGAGGACCAGGACGAAGAGCGCCCAGACGAGGGCGAGCTGCCGGTTGGTCAACTCAGCGGTCAACAGCGACATGAGGAAGGCCATGGAAGCCCCGAAGGTGATCCCGAAGAAGACCAGGTGCATGGCAAACGCCGTGGAGGCCTGCCCGATCTGATCCAGCTCCCGCTCGCTCACGTTGTACATCTCGATGATACGCGGGACAGGGACGATCGTGACCCGTTGGTTCATCGGCCCCTCGGATTCAATCTCCTGATACGGCGACTGATCGATGCGAGTATCTACCGGCATGGACATGTCCTCCCCGGCGGTGATGTGATAGCGACTGCCACGACGATGGAGCCCGGCCATCTCATCGTTCTTATTCCCCTCCGATCCGGACTCCAGACGCGGAATTTCCATGCCCCGGGGGTCTTGCGAGACGCTCCCCCGGTTATGCCAAGGTATACTGCTCTTCTGCGCGAAAACCCGCCGGCCCTCCTGGGGGGCGGGCTCACGAGACGGACCTGGACGGCCGGGCGGTCTCCATGAGCCGCCAGAGCTTCTCCGCGGTGAGCGGCAGATCGACGTTCCGGATACCCAGCGGGGCGAGGGCGTCCATGACCGCGTTGGCCACCGCGGGCGGCGCGCCGACGGTCCCGGCCTCGGCCACGCCCTTGGCTCCGAGCGGATTATATGGAGAGCGTGTCTCGGTAAACTCGGCGGTCACCTTGGGCGCGTGGATCGCATGGAGGAGCGCGTAGTCCGAAAAGGTGCCCGTGAGCAATTGCCCGGCGTCATCGTACGCGGCCTCCTCCACGAGCGCCTGGCCGAGTCCCTGCGCGATCGCCCCGATCACCTGACCCTCGGCGAGGAGAGGGTTGATGATGCGGCCTGCGTCGTCCACAGCCGCAAACTCGAGGAACCGCACCTCTCCGGTCTCGCGCTCGACCTCGACGGCCGCGGCGTAGGCCCCGAAGGGGTACACCATGTCCGGCAGCGAGAAGGTCCCGGACGCCTCGAGCCCCGCCTCCATCCCAGCAGGCAGGCGCTCCGGCCGGTGGGCGGCGGCCGCGACCTCCCCAAAGGTCAGCGCCCGGCCCGGCGCGCCCCGCACGAACAGGCGGCCGTCTTCCCAGCGGATATCGCCCTCTGCCGCCTCCAGGAGATGCGCGGCGACGGCCCGCATCCTGACTTTGATCTTTTCGATTTCCCCCACCACGGCCGAACCGCCGACCGCCACCGAGCGGCTGCCAAAGGTCCCGATGCCTTTGGCCAAGCGCGCGGTATCACCCTGCTCGATCGTCACCGCATCCAGCGGGACCTGGAAGACCTCCGCGGCGATCTGCCCAAAGGTGGTATCGTGCCCCTGTCCGTGCGCGGTCGATCCGGTGCGTACGATGACGCGGCCGTCAGGGGTCACCGAGACGGCCGCGCTCTCCCATAACTGGCCCCCCGCCGGCTCGACGTACACGGCGATCCCGATGCCGACGAGCCGCCCGCTCGCCCGCGCCCGGCGCTGTTCCTCCCGCCACCGTCCGTAGCCCACGATCTCGCATGCTTTGTCCAGGGCCGACGCGTAGTCGCCGGAGTCGTACACCGAGCCGACCGCTGAGTGGTAGGGAAAACGGTCCGGCGAGATCAGGTTGCGCCGGCGCACCGCCACGGGGTCAAGCCCCAACTCGGCCGCGACGAGGTCGACCATGCGCTCGATGATGTAGGCCGCTTCAGGCCGTCCGGCGCCGCGGTAGGGAGCGGTGGGGACCTTGTTCGTCGCGACCCCGACCGCGTCGACCCTGGCCGCCGGAATATCGTACACGCCCGTGATGAGCTCGGCCACGCGAGACACCGGACCGGGTGTCGACGGGTGGAGGTAGGCGCCCACGTCCGCGATCACGGTCGCCCGCAGTCCCGTGAGCCGCCCGTCCGCCTCGACGGCCACCTCCACGTCGGCGTCGACCCCGCGTCCCTGGGTCGACGCGATGAAATTCTCACGGCGGAGCTCGATCCACTTGACCGGCCTTCCGCGCTCCACGGCCAGCCACGCGGCGAGCGCGGCCTCGGACCCCAGGATTCCCTTGCTGCCGAACGCGCCGCCGACATCGGGCACCACGACCCGGATCCGGTCCTCGCTCCGGCCGAGCGCGCGGCTCAGCTGCGCGCGGGGCCTGTAGGGGTCCTGGGCGGAGCACCACAGCGTGAGCAGGTCCGCGCCCCGGTCGTAGGCGGCGACGGCGCCCCGGGGCTCCATGGGGGCGGGCACGACCCGGGGAATGTGGAACCGTCCCTTGACCGCCCGCGCGGCCGCCGTGAACGACGCGTCGACGTCCCCGCGCCCTCGGGTCATCCTCACGAGCACGTTGTTCCCCAGCGCTTCGTGGAGGAGCACGGTGCCGGCAAAGGCCGCCCGCGGGTCGGACACGACCGGGAGGGGCTCATACTCCACCTCGACGAGCGCCGCCGCATCGACCGCCGCCGCGGGGCTCTCGGCGAGCACGGCCGCCACCGGCTCCCCAACGTACCGGACCGTCCCCGCGGCCAGGATGGGGTGGGGGACTGCGGCGACCTGGGCGTCTTTCAGCGGATTGGGGGGCACGGGGTAGACCCGGCCGGCCAGATCCTGCGCGGTCACGACGGCGACGACGCCGGGCGCTCGGCGGGCGGCTTCCACAGCGACCTTCCGCAGGCGGGCATGCCCGTGCGTGCTGCGCACCATCACCAGGAACGCCATCCCGGGCAGGACGATGTCGTCGACGTACCGGGCCTGGCCGCGCAGGAACCGGGGATCCTCCCGGCGTTTGATGGAGCGGCCGATCCAGTGAAAGGTGGGGACGCTCATTGGGTTCTCCTTCCCTCGGCGCTCGGCCTATCGAGCCTCGACCCCGACGGCCTGCGGCAGCGACTGAAATCCATCCCGGGCCAGCAGGGCGCGCAGCCGTCCGGCGATGCGACGGGGGGTGCAGGGTCCTCCATAGACGAACCCGGTGTACAATTCGACCAGCGCCGCGCCGGCTTTGATCTTCTCGTAGGCGTCCTCCGCGGTGAAGATCCCCCCCACGCCGATGATCGGTATGCTCCCGCGGGTGAGCCGCCGCAAGATGCGGATCACCTGGGTGGCGAGATCCCGCAGCGGCCGCCCGCTCACGCCCCCCGCCTCGTCCCGGGCGGCGCTCCGCAGCCCATCCCGCCGGACGGTGGTATTCGCGGCCACGAGCCCGTGTGCCCTGCCGTCCAGGGCCGAGACGATCTCCTCCAGTTCCTCCTCGGTGAGATCCGGGGCCACCTTCACGAAGAGCGGCTTTTCCCCCAGCGCGCGGTTTCGCGCCGCCAGGCGATCGAGCAGGGGCACGGCCGCCGCCCGCATCTGGAGGTGTCTCAGCCCGGGCGTGTTCGGCGAGGAGAGGTTGATGACCAGGAAATCCGCGAACGCATGCAGCCGGTCGAGGGAGGAGGCGTAGTCTTCCGGGGCCGCTTCGTTGTCCACGGCCCGGCTCCGGCCGATATTGACCGCCAGAGGAATCGGATAGCGCCTCTGCCTCATGCCTGCGAGCCGCTCCGCCACCGCCTCCGCGCCGGGAGAGTTGAACCCGAGGCGGTTGATCAGCGCCTCGTCTTCGGGGAGGCGGAAGACGCGCGGCCGGGGATTGCCCGGCTGGGGCCGCGCGGTGACGGTGCCGACTTCCACGAATCCAAACCCGAGCGCCGGCCACGCCCAGAGCGCTCGCGCCGATTTATCGAAACCGCCGGCCAGGCCGACCGGCGAGGGAAACCTGATGCCGCAGACGGTGGTCTCCAGGAGGGAGTCCCGCCCGGGCCCGGGCAGGCGCGACCACACCGCGCCGCCGCCCCCGAGGAGCGTCAGGGCCACCTCGTGGCTGACCTCAGGATCGATCCCGAAGAGGAGCGGCCGGATCACCGTGCGGTATATCATCGCGCCATCTCGTGGTCAAGGGGTTCTATCGTTATGGCCGAAACCCTATCTACCTGGGCGACGTGTCGGTCATCATGCCGGTCATGATATGGAGAGGACATGAGCGAACGGGACACGGCTGGTATCCTTGTACCCCCGCCACTCCTCTATCTGGCTCCGCTGGCAGTCGGCTACGTGTTCAGCCGGCTGTACCCGGTCCGATTGTTGCCACCGGTGGCGGCCGATCTGCTCGGTGGACTCCTCCTGGCACTCTGGCTGGCCGTGTCCATTCCCGCGATCCTCACGTTCCGGCGAGCGCGAACGAGTATCAATCCGATGGCCCCTTCCACGGCGCTCGTCGTGACCGGACCGTTCCGCTTCACCCGAAACCCGTTGTATCTGGGGCTTGTCTTCGGCTACTCCGGGGTGTCCATGCTCACTCAGGCATGGTGGGCGTTCGTGTTGCTTCCCGTGGTCCTTGTCGTGATGCAGCGCGCGGTCATTGAGCGCGAGGAACGGTATTTGGAGCGAAAGTTTGGTGAGGACTATATCCGGTACAAGGAACGCGTTCGGCGCTGGCTCTGAAGCGGTCATAAGATTTCGATGGCTGTCCTTTAATCTCGCCGGGATGAGAGTTTGGCAGAATGCTGTTGATCCGTCATAATGGCGATATGGCGAGGAAGAAAACCACCGTCTACATTGACGAGGCTCTGCTCAAGGCCACTAAAGTCCTGGCGGCCCGCACGGGCAAGAAGGAATACGAGATCTTTGAGGATGCCCTGCGCGGCTATTTAGGGCTCGGGGCACTCGAAAGGATCTGGGGGCGCAGTAAGATGACCGAGAAAGACGCTCTCGTCCTTGCCTATCGGGAACTTCACGCCGCGAGAGAGTAAGTGTTTTAGGCTGGTGCTGCCGCCGCACACTTTCTCGTGTCCGGCGACGCTCATCTCGCCGGGCTACGAAGCTCGCGGCTGCCTATCCTCACTCCGCGCGCGTTTCTCTCCATGCTGGAGAAAGGCGCAGGTTGCTAAGGTGTGTAGATTTGTGCGCCGTTCGCCATGTGGCAGCGCGGTTCGCGACGAAGAACGATGAATGCGCCGTCAACTCGCGACACCGACGTCCTCATCGTTGGCGCGGGGCCGACCGGCCTGGTGTTGGCCCTGTGGCTTGCGCGGCTGGGTGTGCGCGTGAGGGTCGTGGACAAGAAGGCGGAGCCGGAGACGACGTCGCGCGCGGTTGCCGTGCAGGCGCGCACGCTTGAGCTGTATACTCAGCTCGGCCTCGCCGGCGCGGTCGTCGAGCGTGGGCGGAAGCTCGTTGCCGCGAATCTCTGGGTGGCCGGCAAGCACAAGGCGCGTTTTTTCTTCGGCGACATGGGCGCAGGCCTCAGCCCATTCCCTTACGCGCTGGTCTTTCCCCAGGATGAGCACGAGCGTTTGCTGACCGACCGCCTGGCCGAGCTCGGCGTCGAGGTCGAGCACCGGACGGAGCTCCTGGGCTTCGAGGAGGCGGCCGGTCGTGTGCTCGCCCGCCTGAAGCGGCCCGATGGAGTCCCGGAGGCGTGTGTGGCCGTCTATATTGCCGGGTGCGACGGCGCGCATTCCACCGTTCGGGAGACGTTGGAGATCGGCTTCCCGGGCGGCGCGTACGCCCACCTGTTCTATGTCGCCGACGTGGAAGCGACCGGAGCGGCGATGAACGGCGAGGTACACGTCGCCCTGGACGCGACAGATTTTCTCGCCGTCTTTCCGTTGAAGGCCGAGAAGCGCGCGCGGCTCGTCGGCACGATCGGCGAGGAATCCGAACACCGGCACGAGACCCTGTCGTGGAACGACGTGAGCAAGCGCGTGATCGAGTGGATGCCGATCGACGTCGAGCGCGTGAACTGGTTCTCGACGTACCGCGTGCACCATCGGGTAGCCGATCAATTCCGTAAAGGTCGTGCGTTCCTGCTCGGCGACGCCGCGCACATCCACAGTCCCGTGGGCGGACAGGGCATGAACACCGGCATCGGAGACGCGGTGAACCTCGCCTGGAAGCTCGCCGCCGTCCTGCACGGGCGGGCGAACGCATCGCTCCTCGACAGCTACGGGCCGGAGCGAATCGCCTTCGCCCGGCGCCTGGTCGCGACGACCGATCGGGCGTTTACGGGCGTGACCAACCCCGGGGCCATCGCTCGACAAGTGCGGCTGGACATCGCGCCGCTCCTGATGCCGCTCCTGTTGCGACTCGCGGCAGTGCGGCGGTTCATGTTCCGCACGGTGTCGCAGACGGCGGTGAACTACCGTGGAAGCAGTTTGAGCGCGGGCCGCGCGGGGGCGGTTCAGGGCGGTGACCGTTTGCCGTGGGTGAAGGCAGACGCGAACGGCGCCGGCCAAGACAATTTCACACCGCTGACTTCGCTGAACTGGCAGGTCCACGTGTACGGCCGCGCCACGTCCGAGGTCCAGGAAGTGTGTGACAGGCGAACATTGGCGCTGCACGTCTTTGCATGGCGTCCAGAGATGGCGCGGGCGGGCCTGCGGCGCGATGCTGTCTATCTCGTGCGCCCCGACGGCTACGTGGCCTTGGCCGACCCCGTGGGCGGCGCCGCGGCGGTCACGTCCTATCTCGACGCGCGCAGGCTCACTCCGGCGAGGTAGAAGCTCAGGTCGCGGACGTCACCGGCTCAGACCTTTCCCCCGCCGCTGTGAGGATGAATACGACGCCTCGTGTGCGAATGTGCCTCGGTGGGTGGCCGTGTATAAGGCGGACGCGACGGGAGGCGCAGCGGCATGGCTGTCGATCTCATCGTCAAGAACGGCACGATCGTGACCCCGCTGTCCAGCCTGCGGGGGCACGTCCTCATCAACGACGGCAGGGTGCTCGACGTGATGGTGCGGGACGATCTTCCGCCCGCGCGAGAGGTCATTGACGCGAGCGGCCTCCACGTGCTGCCGGGCTTGATCGACCCGCACGTCCACTTCCGCGAGCCCGGGCTCACGTATAAAGAAGACTTCGAGACCGGCTCGCAGGCGGCGGCCGCCGGCGGGATCACCACCGTGCTCGAGATGCCGAACACCGTCCCGCCGACCTCGAACGTCGAGGGGTTCCAGGCCAAGGCGGCCTGCGCGCAGGGCCGCTCCTACGTCGACTACGGGCTCTACGCGGTGATCGTCGAGGGCAATCTGGACCAGATCGTGCCGCTGGCCGAGGCGGGAGTGGTCGGCTACAAGATCTTCCTCGGGGAAACGGTGGGCAACATCCCCGCCCCCCAGGACGGTGAGATCATCGACGCCTGGCGGATCATGGCGGAGACCGGGCTGCGCTGCGGGGTGCACGCCGAGGACAACGGCATCATCCTCTACCTCCGGAAGAAGCTGCAGGCGCTGGGACGGACTGATCCCCTGGCGCACCTCGAATCCCGGCCGGCCGTGGCGGAGGCGGAGGCGATCTCCCGCGCGATCCTGTTCGCCCGCGAGGCGCGGAGCCGGCTGATGATCCTCCATATGAGTTCCGCCGAGGGAGTGGCGCTCGTCCGCCGCGGGAAGGACAGCGGCGTCGATGTGGTCGCGGAAACGGCCCCCCACTACCTGCTCCTGGAAGGGGAGGACATGGTCCGGCGGGGCCTCGGATCGATCATGAAGATGAACCCGCCGGTCCGCTCCAAGGAGCACGGCGAGGCACTCTGGCGGGGCCTGCTCGACGGAACGATCGAAGTGGTCGCCACCGACCACTCCCCGCATTCTCCTGTGGAGAAGATGGCGGACAACCCAATGGGGGACATCTGGAAGGCGATCGCCGGCATGCCCGGGGTGGAGACCAGCGTCTCCCTCATGCTCACCCAGGTCAACGCCGGCCGGATGACCCTCAACCAGTACGTCAGGGCGCAGGCGGAGGGCCCGGCCAGGGCGTGGAACCTCTGGCCGCGGAAGGGCAACCTCGGGCGGGACGCGGATGGGGACCTGACTCTTGTAGACATGAATAAAGAGTCGACGATCGACCAGAGCACGCTGCACAGCAAGAGCAAGGTGACCCCGTTCCACGGGTTCCGGGTGAAAGGGATGCCCGTGTACACGATCGTCCGCGGCCACATGGTGATGAAGAACGGCGAGCTGTTCGGGAACCCCGTCGGGCAACTGCTGCGCCCCTGACCGGCCGCTACCCTTCCGCGACCAGCAGCGCCAGCGGCAGCTGGCTGCCGAGCCGCTCGTGGCCGTTGTCGGTGATGATGAAGGTGTGGCCCAGGAACAGCCCGAGGAGGCCGTCCGGGGTGATCGGGTTGGGCTCCAGCATCAGCGTCATCCCGGGCTTGATAACCGCGTCCTCCGGGTCGGCGTGCACGGCTTCGACCGAGACATCCGGCGCGTGGCTCACCAGGTCCAGGCCGTGCAGGATGGTTGGTCGTGATTGATAGCCGCTCTTCCGGAAAAACTGGGCCCGCTCCCGGACCGCCTCGAACGTGTTGCCCGGGCGGAGCTCGTCCGCGAGGAGGTTGAACCCCGGCAGCACCACCTCGTCGAACATGCGGCGCACCTGATCGGTGGGCGCGCCGACGCAGATCGGGACTCCGGCCTGGGCCGTGTACCCCTCATAGCCTGCCGCGAGTTCATTCAGGATCAGGTCGCCCCGCAGCAGCCGTCGCGCCGAGGGCCGCGGGTTGCCGAAGATCATCCGAGGGCTGTCCATCGGCGTCGACCCGATGATCAGGAAATCGATCTCTCCCCCCCGCTCGAGGATCGCGTGCGCCGCCGCGGCTTTCAGGGCGTACTCCGGCACCCCCGGGCGCGCGGCGGCGACCATCGCCTGGAGCGCCGCCGCGCAGAGATCGCCGGCCCGGCGGACCCGCTCCAGTTCGGCGGGGCTCTTGACGACGAGAAACTCGTGGAAGAAATCCCCCACCAGCACGGCCTGCGCGCCGGGGAGCGCTTCGGTCAGCGTCCGGTACTGGTTGAGCGGGAGGTAGTCGCCGTACCGGGGATCGATCACGCTGATGCCCAGCCGCCCCTGCTCCAGCCGGAGCTCTCGGATCCGATCGACCAGCACCTCGGCGAACTGCCCGCGCCCGGCGGGGCGGACGTCCTTCACCGCCACCGCCCGCCGCGTCGCCTCGATGTGCGTGCCGCCCATGCCGTAGACCATGGTGGGGTCGCCCTCCCGGGGGACCAGGAGATACAGGGAGAGGGCGTGCCACTCGCGGTGGTTCGTCAGCCAGAACAGCCCGCCTCCGTAGCTCCAGTGGTTCGGGCCGCCGCAGACGATCAGCGCATCGAGCCCCAGCCGCGCCATCTTGGCGCGCGTGCGCTCATAGCGGCGCCGGTACTCCTCTTCCGGAAACCG
>VBAK01000017.1 GCA_005882275.1 Candidatus Segetimicrobium genomatis | reverse complement strand
GGTAGTGGTACTTCCGGGGCTCCTCGGGGCCCAACTTGCGCAGCATGCGGACCGTGGTCGGGGAGGTGTGGAAGATGTTCACGTCGAGGCGCTCGGCGATCCGCCAGGGTCTCCCGGCGTCCGGGTACGCCGGCACTCCTTCGTAGAGGACCCCGGTCGCGGCCAGGGCCAGCGGCCCGTACACGATATAGGAGTGGCCCGTGATCCAGCCGATATCGGCGAAGCACCAGTAGACGTCGGTCGGGTGAATGTCCTGGATGTACTTCGAGGTCGCCGCCACATAGGCCAGGTAGCCTCCGGTCCCGTGCTGGCATCCCTTCGGCCGGCCCGTCGTCCCGCTCGTATACATGAGGAAGAGCGGAGCCAGTGCGTCCATGGAGACAGGCTGGACGCGCTGCCCGGCGTACTTCGGCAGGAGGTCGTTGATCAGGAAGTCCCGTCCGTTGACCATCGGGGTGGAGGAGGCGGACCTGTCTCGGAAACGGCGCCAGACCAGGACCTTGTCCACCGTCTGGCCTTCCTTGGCGGCCGTGGCCACGGCGATGTCGGCGTTTGCCTTGTGGTCCAGCACCTTGCCGTTCCGGTAGTAGCCGTCCATCGTGACCAGGACCTTGCTGCCGGAGTCGGCGGCGCGGATGCCGCACGCCTCGCCGCTGAACCCGCCGAACACCACCGAGTGGATAACGCCGAGGCGCGCGCACGCCAGCATCGTGATCGGCAGTTCCGGGGTCATCGGCAGGTGCAGCGTCACCCGGTCTCCCGCCCGCAGCCCGGCGAAGTCGCGCAGCAACGCCGCCGTCTCGTTCACCCTGACATAGAGCTCTTGGTAGGTCAGAGGCACGTGCGGCTCGTCCTCCGGCTCCGGGACGAAGATGAACGCGGCCTTGTTCTTGTACTGCGCGAGGTGCCGGTCCACGCAGTTGTAGCACGCATTGAGCCGGCCGCCCACGAACCACTTCCAGAACGGCGCGTCACCGGTGTCGAGCGTGGTGTGCCAGTACTGATCCCAGGAGAGGAGATCCCCATACTCCCGGAAGCACTCCGGGAAGCGGTCGAGGCCGAAGCGTTCCATGATCCCCGGGTCGGTGAGGTTGGCCTGGCCGATGAATTTTGCCGAGGGCTGATAATAGTCTTCCTCTTTCCAGTGGACGGCGATCTCCGCCTCGCTGACCGTTACAGCCTGCGCGTCTTCCCTGGTGCGGGCCATTGCGGGAACCCTCCTTCGCGACGCGACCCCTTCCCCAGAGGTCTGTTCCGCATGTTCCTTTCCGGCATTTCCCTTCTATTGTAGTGCCCCATCAGGCTTCCGGGAAAGGGGGGTATACTGCTGCGTCCTGCCGAGGGGGCCAGGGCCCCCGGCCTCACCGGGCGCCGCTCACCAGGGGGGCGCGCTTCGCGGCCCGGCCCCCGGTCCCGGCGGGGCCGCCGTCAGGCGCGCGTGACGGCTTTGGGCAGCCGCACCCCCTGTCCGGTCAACCGAACCGTGGCGCTTCCGGCGTCAGAGTGTATCGTCAGCGTCTCACTCACGAAGTGCTCATCGCGCGGGGTGAACGAAACCCTGATGGGGATCGTGCCCCCTTCCGGGAGGGACCCGCCGACGGGGTGGTCCCCCAAGGCGTGGCCGATCCGGAACGGGGGAGGGATCGATGGAGCGTGGATGCGGATGCTCGCGGTGGGCAGCACAGCGGTTGGAGGTCGCACAGCCGGCGACGCGCTCCACGGATCAGGGGCCTTCGTCGGCCAGGGGTGTCGTTCCCAGCCCATCCACCACTTCGCCGCGTCCGGGGGCACAGGACCGGCCGACATGTTTCGCACGATGAGCACCCGCGAGGCCTCCCGGTCGATGACGGTGTCCATGAAGTTGACCGAATTGGGGGTGACGCCGATGTGAGGGAGGACCTTGCCGAAGAGGGCGAGCCGTTCCATGACGAGCTCGGCGAGCGCCTGTTTCTTCGAACGGACGGAGGCGAGCCATCCGCCCCGGGGAGGGGCCGGGAGAACGCCGGCAAAGAAATCGGGCGGCGGGTGACCGTGGGCCCCGCATTCATCCACCCAGATGCCGACCCTCAGGTTGGTAATGGCGTCGGAGTTCTCGCTGAGCCGTGTGAACAGCTCCGGATCTCCGGCGGCGTGGAGCACGTCGGCGGCCCGCATGTACCCGTATCCCATTGCGATCCAGATCAGGCCGGGCTCGACGTTCATGCCCAGGCTGAGGTTCTTGAGGGTGCGCTGGATCACGACGGTAGGCACCGCGAAATGACCGGGGGGATTCAAGGCATTGCACAGCATCGAATCGTACGCAATCCCGACGACCTTTCCTGAGACGATGCCGAACCCACTGGTATCGACGGCGGGGATGCCGGTTTTATAGGGAGTGACGACCCCGGTGGGGGGACCGGCGATCGCGAAGACCCGCGTCGCTCCGGCATCGAGCGCCGCCTGGACGGGCAGAAACGTTCGAGCCCCACCGTCGATGTAGTGATACCGATTCAGCCGCACCGGCGGGAAGAACAGCGGAATGGCCCCGGACGCGAGCACAGCCTGGGTCAGGTCAACCGCCGGTTCCTCCGAGGGCGTACTGAACCTGCCGGATGCATCAGCGTCGATGAACTGGCCGTGCTCATTGACGAGCCGCAGCTGCCCGCCCTCGAGCTGCGTCACGGCCACGCGAAGCCTGGTGCCCAGCGGAAACGTCGGAACGGTGGGGCGATTGAGGCCGTCGAAGATGCGCCGTTCGAGAGGAGAAGGGTCGGCCGTGGAATTTTGCTGTAAGAATTGATTGACCGCCCCTTTGACCTGGTTGACGCTCTGCAGGGTCACGATCGCGCCCAGCAGGATGACCGGGATGCCCAAGGGTCCCGATCCCAGGGCCGCCCGGAGCAGCCCCGGCACCCCCACGGCGCCCACGGCCTTGAACAGATTCTGCGTCAACAGACCCCTGACTTCGCCGGGAAGATTCGACAGCCAGGGCTGGTCGACGTACAGGTCGCTGTTGTCGTTCAACCCCAGCCAGGTGGCTTCCAGGACGTCGAGCCCGCCCTCGCCCTGCGCGATGGCGGCCGCGTTGATCGCCCCTGCCGACGATCCGCAGACGATATCGGGGATGATCCCGCGATTGTGAAGGTACCGGAGGGCGCCGACCTGAAAGTCGCCGTCCACCCCGCCAATGCTCAGAACGAACGCCACCGGCATGGCTCGGATCCTCGGACCCTCCGCCCGCGAGCATACGCGTGCCGCGGGCGGCGCAGCAGCAGGATACTGTTGAGTGGCAACGCCGGTCAAGGGGACAAACCCCTGCTTTGAGGCCGGCCATCGAAAGGATCTTGGGGCATCCTCCTCGTGTCTGGCGAGTTCTCCACCGCAGGCACATCCCTCTGTCTATAGGCGTTCATCTGGGGGTATGTAGGGGGAGAGATCCCGCCGGTTGGCGCTAAAGGAGGCAAGGTGCGTCGACCCCCCGGAGCGGCCCGCAACGACCCCCCTCTGCTGAGCGTGCTGGTTATCGAGGACGAACCGGCGCACGCGGAGTTGGCCGTGCGGGAGCTGCGGAGAGCCGGATTCGCCCCTGACTGGCAGCGGGTGGAGACCGAGCAGGACTACGTCGCCCGCCTTGGATCACCCCTCGATCTGATCATCGCCGATTACTCTCTGCCCCAGTTCGACGCGCCTCGGGCGTTGCAGCTGATGCAGGACATGGGGCTGGACGTTCCCTTCATCGTGGTGTCGGGGACCGTGGGAGAAGCCGCGGTGGCCTCTCTCCTGAAGCTGGGGGCGACCGACTACCTCCTGAAGGACCGGTTGGGAGGCCTGGGACCGGCGGTGGAGCGCGCGCTGGAGCAACGCCGGCTCCGTCGGGAGGCGCGGCTGGCGGAAGCGAGTCTCCGCGAGAGCGAGGAGCGCTACCGCAACCTGTTCGAGAGCGTCCCCATCGCCCTTTCGCGCGCCACTCCAGAGGGGCGCCTCCTCAACGCGAATCCCGCTCTGGTGGAGCTTCTGGGCTATCCGGATCGAGACACCCTCCTGGCCGTTCCCGCCCCCGCGCTCTACGTCGACCCGGAAGTCCGGGCACAGGCGCTGCGCGTCCTCGAGCGCGACGGCATCGTGGACTTTGAGGCCCAGATGCGCAGGCGCGACGGCACGCTCATCTGGGCGCGTCTCACGATGCGCGGCATCCGCGCTCCCTCCGGGCAGATCGAGCACTACGACGCGGCGGTCCGCGACGTCACCCTGAGGAAACAGGCAGAGGAGGAGCGCCACCTGTTGGCCGCGATCGTGAGGTCCTCAGACGACGCGATCTACGGGACCACCATCGACGGCACGATCACGAGCTGGAACGCGGGCGCGGAGAAGATGTTCGGGCACTCGGCGGGCGAGATCATGGGGCAATCCGCCTCCCGACTGTATCCCCCAGACCGCCTCGACGAGATGATGGGGAATCGCGAGCGATTGAGTCGAGGAGAGCACCTGACGTATCCAGAAACCACCCGGCTGAGGAAGGACGGCACCCGCGTCGACGTGTCCCTCACCCTGTCACCGATCGCGGACACCGCGGGCAAGCCGATCGGGGTGTCGACGATCGCCCGCGATATTACCGAGCGCCTGCGGGTGGAGGAGGCCCTCCGCCGGCTGGCGGCGGTCGTGGAAGCCTCTGATGATGCCATTTTCAGTGTCGGCACCGACCTCAGGATCACGAGCTGGAACCCGGGCGCGGAGACAGTCTTTGGATTTTCCAAGAGCGAGATCCTCGGGCGGTCTGTGTCGGCGCTCATCCCTCCCGACCGTCTCGATGAGATCCCGCAGATTAGGGAGCGGCTCGAGCGGGGAGAGCATCTCCACTTCGACACGGTGCGGGTGAGGAAGGACGGAGTGCCCATCCACATTGCCCTCACCATTTCTCCGATCAAGAACACCGCGGGCAGAATCGTTGGAGCCTCCAACGTGGCGCACGACATCACCGAGCGCCGGCGTGCGGAAGAAGAGCTGCGAAAGAGCGAAGAGCGCTTCCGCCTCCTGGCGCGGGCCACCAATGACTCGGTGTGGGACCAGGATGTCCTGACGCGGGGGGTGTGGCGGGGGGAGGCGTTCGAAACGCAATTCGGCTATCCTCAGGGGACCGCCCAGGCCGACGTGAACTGGTGGGCGGAGAAGATTCATCCGGAGGACAGAGAGCGGGTCACCTCCGGCATGAACGGGGTGATCGAGGGTGGAGGATCCTCGTGGTCAGACGAATACCAGTTTCGGCGCGCCGACGGTACGTATGCCAGGGTGTACGACCGCGGGTACGTTCTGCGCGACACCGAGGGACGGCCGCTGCGGATGATCGGCGCGTTGATGGATATCACGGCGCGCAAGCAGGCGGAGGAGGCCCTGCGGAAGGCCAGTGAGGCTGCGCGGGTCAGCCGGGAGAAGAGCGAATTCCTCTCGCGCATGAGCCACGAGCTGCGCACGCCGCTCAACGCCATCCTCGGCTTCGCGCAGGTGCTGGAGATGGAACCCCTCAGTCCAGAACAGCAGGAGGGGATCAAACACATTCTCAAAGGAGGACGGCATCTCCTCGTATTGATCAACGAGGTCCTGGACATCGAGCGCATCGAGGCGGGGCGGATCGCCATCGCCCTCGAGCCGGCCCCGTTCGGCGAGATCGTCCAGGAAACCTTGGATCTGATCTATCCGCTTGCCGCCAAGGCCGGTGTCCGCGTTCACGCCGAGATCTCAGGCGCCCCCGAGCGCAGCGTCCTGGCCGACCGGCAGCGGCTCAAGCAGGTCCTCCTGAATCTCCTCTCCAACGGGGTCAAGTACAACCATCCAGGCGGCAGTGTCACCCTGTCCGCCGAGGATGTCTCCCAGGGGCGAGTGCGCATCAAGGTGAGCGACACCGGGATGGGTATCTCACGGGAGAAGATGGACCGGCTGTTCGTCCCCTTTGACCGCCTGGGCGCCGAGCAAAAGGGCATCGAAGGGACGGGGCTCGGCCTCGCCCTGTCCAAACGTCTCGTCGAGGCGATGGGCGGGACTCTGGGCGCGGAAAGCGAGGAAGGGAACGGCAGCACCTTTTGGGCGGAATTGGCTCGGGGGCAGATGCCGGTGCGCGCCCCGGAACCCGAGGCCCAAGCCGTGGTCCTCAGCCCGGCAAGAGAGATTTCTTCCCCCCGCACCGTGCTCTGCATCGAGGACAACCTGTCCAATTTCGAGCTTGTCCGGCATGCCCTGGCCCGAGTTCCCGGGATTCGGCTTCTCCCCTCGATGCAGGGGCAGTTGGGCTTAGACCTGGCGCGCGAGCACCAACCCGATCTCATCCTGCTGGATCTCCACCTGCCGGACATTCCGGGGGATGAGGTCCTGCGCCGCCTGCGGGAGGACCCCGCCACCCGCCGGATCCCGGTGATTATGATCAGCGCGGATGCGATGCCGGTCCAGGTTGACCGGCTGCTGCAGGCCGGCGCCTGCGCCTACTTGACCAAGCCGCTCGATATCAAGAAATTCCTCGATCAAGTCAAGCAGATTCTTGGCGAGGGAGCGCCGAGTCCCGCGGGGCACCCCCACTGACGCAGCCTGAGGTTACAGCGGACCGCAGGCAGGGTATTGCTTGCGACCAGATGTTCAGACCGCAAAGAGACGCTGGGCCGGCCGGGTGAGCCGCTCCGCGCCGTCCGGCGTGACCGCGAACATATCCTCGATCCCCACGGCGCCTTCGCCCGGGAAGACGATCTTGGGCTCCACGCAGAAGACGTGCCCCGGCTCCAGCGGCTGGGTCCAGCCCTCCGCCAGCACCGGCCACTCGTCCAGTTCGAGGCCGACCCCGTGGCCGACATACCGGGCGCGCAGCGCGCCCCGGCCCATGAACTGGTCGGCGTATCCGAACGCCTCGGCGCGCGCGACCGCGCGGCGGTAGAGGTCCTGCGGCGTGACGCCCGGCCGGATCGCGGACTGGACATCGGTGAGGATCGCGACGGCGGCGTCGTGCGCGCGGGCAAACTTCTCCGGCATCGCCCCGATCACGAGGGTGCGGGTCTGATCGCACAGATAGCCGTCCAGCGCCGCCACGTAGTCGAAGATCACCGGCTCCCCCGCCACGATGCGGCGCCATCCGGCTCCGGTGGGGCTCGCCGCGCTCGGGCCCGCGCCGGCGAGCGGGATGTCGGGGAAGCTCTGCAGGGCCCCCGCGTCGCCGCCGGAGACCTGGCCGTAGAACATCTCCTGGTTCCATCCCCGCATGTGCACGAGCCCCTGGTGGCCCGCCCGCCGCGCCGCGGCCTCGATGCGGCCGGCCAGGTCCAGTTCGGTGATGCCTTCCCGCAGGGATCCGACCGCGGCCTCGAGCATCAGCGCCGAGAGCCCTCCGGCCGCCCGCTGCCTGTCCAGTTCGTACGGGGACTTGACCGCCCGGATCGTCCTGATCGCGGCCGACACGTCGACCCACGCCGCGTCCTCGAAGACCGCCCCGAGGCGGTCCCTGACCGCCACCGGGAGCACATCGTGCTCGAGCCCGATCCGCCGGGGCGCGCGGCCGGCCGCCCCCCGGAGGAGATCGGGCAGCTGCCGGAACGACTCGAGCGCCACGATCTCGTCGAGGGGGCTCTCCGTCCTGGCGCGCTCGACCACGCGGCGGACGGCGTACACCGGTCGGCCGCCGGCGGGCACGAGGAGCGTGCCGCTCTGCATCGACCCGGTGAAGTAGAAGAGGTCGATGTTCTGACTGATCAGGGCGGCGTCGACCTGCTGGGTCAGGAGATGGCGCTGCAGCGCGCCGATCCGATGGTCGAGTTCCTCTCGGGGGGTCGACGGCACTCGGGCGCTCCTGGGGACCGTGATGGGCAGGCGTCGTCCTGGGATCGAGCCCGCGCATCTTTCGCGCTAGGTCCGCGGCCCCCCTGCCCCCAACCCGAGATAGGCGTTTCGCACCCGCGGGTTGCCGAGGAGCGCCGGCGCGGCGTCCTGGAGGACAATCCGGCCGGTCTCCAGCACATAGCCCCGGTCCGCGTGGCGGAGGGCCACGGCGACGTCCTGCTCGACGAGCAGCACGCTCGTCCCGGCGCCGCGGAGGCGGTCCACCGCCCCCATCAGCATCCGAACGGCGATGGGCGCGAGTCCCAGGGAGGGCTCGTCGATGAGGAGCAGCCGGGGGTGCGCCATCAGCGCCCGCGCCAGCGCCGCCATCTGCTGCTCGCCGCCGCTGAGCTGGCTCGCGGCCAGGGTGAGGCGGTCGCGGAGCGCGGGGAAGAGGTCGAGCACAGACGCGAAATCGCCGGCGATGCCGGCCTCGTCCTCCCGGGCATACGCGCCGAGGAGCAGGTTCTCGCGGACCGAGAGATCGGCGAACAACCGGCGCCCCTGGGGCACGTGGGCGACGCCGAGGCGGACGATCTGCTCGGGGGCGAGCCCCCCAATCTCCCGGCCGCCGAAGCGCACCCTCCCCCGCCAGGGCCGCCCCAGGCCCGAGATCGTGCGGAGGAGCGTGGATTTCCCCGCGCCGTTCGGCCCGATCAGCGCCACGGTCTCGCCCGGGCGGACGTCGAGCGAGACCTCCCAGAGGACCTGCACCGCGCCGTAGCCGGCGTCGAGGGCCTCCACCTGGAGGAGCGGCGCCTCCCGCGCGGACGCGCTCACGGCGGCGCGCTCCCGGGCCCCGCGTCCTGGTCGGCGCCGAGGTAGGCGCGAATCACCTCCGGGGCGGCGGTGACCTGGGCCGGCGCGCCTTCCGCGATCTTCCGGCCGTGGTGGAGGACCACGACGCGGTGGCTCAGGCCCATCACCGCGCGCAGCACGTGCTCGATCACCACGAGGGCGATCCCCCGGGCGTTGATCCGGCGCAGCATCTCCATCGCGGCGTCGACTTCGGTCGGGGTCAGCCCCGCCATGACCTCATCCAGGAGCATCAGCCGGGGCCGCAGCGCCAGCGCCTTCGCCAGTTCCAGCCGCCGCAGGTCGGGCGTCGTCAGCGCCCGCGCCGGGAGATCGCGCTTCGGCCCGAGCCCCACGATCTCGAGCACCGCATCGGCCTCCCGCAGGGCGGCGGCCACCCCGGGGGCGGGGTCGCCGCGGAAGAGCGCGGGCACCGCGACGTTCTGGCGGACGGTCATGGTGCGGAAGGGCTGCGCGATCTGAAACGTGCGCGCGAGCCCCAGCCGGGCGATCGCCGGAGGCTGCCGCCCGCGCAGCGGGTGCCCGTCGAACGTCACGGCGCCGTCCGTGGGGGCCTCCAGGCCGGTGATCAGGTTCACGAGGGTGGTCTTGCCGGCGCCGTTGGGCCCGATGAGCCCGACGATCTCGCCCGGCTCGACCGTCAGGTCGACGTGATCGACCGCGACGAGCCGCCCGAAGAGCTTCGTCAACCCGCGGCCCTCGAGCAGCGCCATCAGATCCGGCTCTCCCGCAGGTCGGCGCGGATGGCCTCGATCAGGCCGCCGCGCGCCCGGACGATTTCGGCCAGCCCCCGGGGGGCGAAGATGACGAGCAGGCACACCAGCGCCCCGAAGAAGACGTTGTGGAGGAAGACGGAGATGTTGGTGAGGAGCACGTCGAGGCTCTTGAGCACGACCGCGCCCGCAAGCGGCCCCAGCGCCGTTCCCGGGCCGCCGAAGAGGGTCATGACGATCGCCTGGATCGTGAAGTCCACGTTGAACACGGTGGGCGGGTCGACAAACGTGAACCAATAGGCGTAGATGCCCCCCGCGATCCCGAAGAAGAAGGCGCTGGCCGCGTAGGCCAGGATCTTGTACGGCAGCGGAGCGATGCCGAGGACCTGGGCGGCGTCCTGGTTCTCCCGGATCGCCGCGATCGCGTAGCCCGCCCGCGAGCGGGGGAGGACGTATCCCGCGGCCACGGCCAGGGTCAGCGCCGCGAGGGTCCAGTAGTAGAACGTCGTGAAATTCCTGGCGACCGGGAGGTTCATCCCGGACCCGCCGCCGGTGATCTCGAGGTTGGCCGCGAGCTGCTGGAGGACGATCATGAACCCGAGGCTGGCGATCGCGAAGTAATGCCCGCGCAGGCGGAGGAGCACCGATCCCATCGCGGCCGCGGCGGCGATCGACAGGAGTCCCCCGGCCGCGAGCGCCGGGGCGAACGCGAGGTGGGCGTGGAGCATCAGGATCCCCGTCGTATACGCGCCGATGCCGATGAAGGCGGCCGCGCCGAAGTCCGGATATCCGGTGTACCCGCCGATGAGGTTCCACCCCGAGGCGAGCAGCCCGAACATGAAGATCCCGGTGATGACCCGGACATAGTAGGTGCCGGCGAGGGCCGGGACGGCCAGCGCGGCGGCGAGCGCGGCCGCGGCGAGGATCGCGCCGGCGGCGCCGGGACGGTGCGGCCCCTGACCCCTCATCCGCGGAACCGGCGCGCCCGGCCGAACAGCCCGGCGGGACGCACGAGCAGGACGAGGATGAGCACGCTGAAGGCGACGATGTTGTCGAAGTTCGGCCCGAGCCACCAGGCCGCGTAGGTCTGGAGGAGGCCCAGGATCAGCCCGCCGGCGAGGGCCCCGGGCACGCTGCCGAGCCCGCCCAGCACGCAGACGACGAAGGCGATGAGCGTGTACCCGGCGCCCATCGCGGGGTAGATCGGGAAGCTGAGGCTGATCAGCCCCCCGGCGATGCCCGCGGTGGCCGCGGCGATGGCAAAGGTGAGGGCGTAGACGTGGGCGGTCGGGATCCCCATCAGGCGCGCCGCTTCCAGGTCGGAGGCGGTGGCCCGGATCGCGCCGCCGAGCCGCGAGCGGGTCATCAGCAGGTGCAGCAGCCCCGCCGCCAGGACGGCGATCCCCAGGCCGGCGATCCGGACGACCGGCAGGGCCAGCGGTCCGGCGGCGAGGCTCCACCCGGAGTACGAGGTGGTCACCGACCGGATATCCGCGGTCCACGCCGCCAGCGCCAGGTTGGTGATCAGCAGGTCCAGGCCAAACGTCAGCAGGAACGTGATCAGGAAGGACGCCCGGATGACCTGGTTGATCACGAACCGCTGCAGGGGATACCCGAGGGCGAAGAGGGCGGCCCCGGTGAGGGGCAGCGCGAGCAGGGGGTCGATGTGGTACAGGCTGAAGAGCCAGTACGTCACGTAGGCGCCCAGCATGACGAGCGCGCCGTGCGCGATGTTGACGACGTTCAGGGTGCCCCAGACCAGCGAGAACCCCACGGCGACGGTGGCGTAGGTCCCCCCGATGAGGAGCCCGTTGACCGCGTTCTGCAGCGCGATCTGCGCCGCGGCGCTCACGTGACCTTGGCTCTACTCCTCGCTTCGATTGGCACGCATGATCCGGGGGGAGCCCGCGGCAAGGCCTCGCCGGGCTGCCCGAACTCGGATGCTACTGCCGGGCGTTCCAGGGAGGCGTCGGGTAGACCGCCTTCGCCGAGGCGACCTCCGCCGGCCAGACCGTCACCACTGTGCCGTGCTGGATCTGCACGGCGACCATCGGTTTGTAGACGTCGAGCCCCGTGGCGTCGAACTTGATCCGTCCGTAAAACGTGACGACGTCGAGCGACGCCAGCGCGTCACGGACCTTCTGAGGATCGAGGCTGCCCGCCTTCTCGATCGCCAGCTGCAGCGTGAGCGCGCCGGCGCTGCTCTCGGCGTTGTGGTAATCGGGAACCGCCCCGTACCGGATCTGGAAGAGCCTGGTCCAATCCTGGGCAGAGCCGAAGACCGGGCCGCTGTACTTGACGTCGGGCGTCCACTGGGACGAAGCGAACACCCCCTCCGCCGTCGGCCCCAGGGATTTCGCAAAATCCGGCGTCGTCGGCCCCACGGTGAATCCAAAGAACTTCGCGTTGACCGCGAGCGTCTGGGCCTGCTTCATGATCAGCAGGCTCTCCTGCAGATGGCCGGATCCGATCAAGACGTCGGGGTGGAGGGACTTGATGCTGGTGAGGGCGGCGCTGAGGTCGGGGGTATTGACCGGGTACTTTTGGAAGTAGAGGACCTTCAGGCCGTTGTGCTCCGCCCAATCCTTGGCCGCGTTCGCGACCTCGAGCGAGAAGAGGTCGTCCGCCGTCAAGATCGCCACGGTCTCCGGCCGGGGCCTGAGCGAGACGGCCGCCTTCAGCATGGCGCTCGCGTACTCGTCCGCGGGACTGAGGACGCCGAAGATGTACTTGTACCCCTGCCGGAAGATCCTCCGGGCGGCCCCGTTCGATTCCACCAG
>VBAK01000137.1 GCA_005882275.1 Candidatus Segetimicrobium genomatis | reverse complement strand
CTCGGAGGCATCCGGCGGCACCATCACGCGGTGCGCGTACGAGTACTCCTGCACCTCGCCGAGGATGTCTCCCGGGCCGACGCGGTCCCCCTGCTTGACCTTGGCGACAAACGTCCACTTCCGTCCCCGGTCGAGCGAGGTGACGATGACGCCACGCGAGATGAAGTCCCCCTGCGCGTCCCGGATCTTGTCCAGCGGGCGCTGGATGCCGTCGTAGATGCTGCTGAGCATGCCCGGGCCGAGTTCGAGCGCGAGGGGCGCGCCGGTGGACTCGATCGGCTCGCCGAGGTACAGCCCGGAGGTGTCCTCGTACACCTGGACGAACGCCGTCTCGCCGTCGAGGCGGATGATCTCGCCGATCAGCTTCTCTTTGCCGACGCGAACGATATCGTACATCCGCGCGCCGGCCAGGCCCCGCGCGATGACCGCCGGGCCGGAGATGCGGGTGATTTCCCCAGTCGCTCCTGCCATGTGTCCGTCCTCTCTAGAGCCTTCGGCTCCACGCAGTCTCTTACTTCAGCTTCACGGCAAACCCGATGTGCTCCTTTACCAGCCGCGCGATGTAGGCCTCGCCGGACTCCAATTTCGCGCGGGCCGGGGGCAGCGGCACGACCACCGGCAGGTCGCGGTCGCGCAGGATCCGCGCGCGGGCGTCGTCGGTGCCCCGGAGCAGATCCTCGTTGACGATGAGCAGCCCGTACCCGGCGGCGGTGTACTCGCGGATCAGCCCGAGCGCGTCCTCGGGCGCGGCCGCCTCGCGCACTTCCACCCCGGCCAGGCGAAACCCGGTCGCGGTTTCGCTGTCCGTGATGACGGCGACCTTATACACTCACGAGCTCCTCGCGGGCGAGGTCGGCGGGCAGCCCCAGCAGCTTCGCATGGGCGATCACGCGCAGGTTGCTGACCTCGGCGGCCTTGCGGGTGAGGTACCCGATGACGACGTCGATGGCCAGCGGGTCGCCGAGGTAGAGTTGGGCGGCCCACCGCAGCGCCGCCCGGTCGATCGCCCGCTCCATCTCCGAGAGCTGCTCCGTTCCCTTGAGCTCGGCGCCAAACAGCCGCAGCGCGCCGGCCTCGGCCAGGCTCGACTGTGGATCGGCCAGCGTCAGGAACCGCTCGAGCGAGACCGCCCCACCGGGGATGAAGAACCGCTGCCGCTCCTCCCGCGACAGCTCCCGGATCCGCCGGAGCTTCAGCGCCGTCTTCACGTTCGTCGCGGTGATGTCGGAGCTGAGGAACCGGCGGAACGTCGCGTCGCCGTCCCCCTCCCCGTCGGACACCCGGAGCCCGAACCGGGCGTAGGCCCCGTCCAGCGCAAGCTCGATGTCGAGCAGGCTGCCGCTCCGCTGGGCCGCATCCACCCCCTCGCGCAGGGCGCGGCCGAGGGGGTGCATCCACGTCACCAGCGTGTCGGCGATCGCCCGGAGGTCCGGCTGCTGCAGCAGCTCGCGCAGCCTGACCTCGCTCAGCACCCCGCCCGGATAGACCGTGGTCAGGATCTCGTCTTCGGTCCTGCCGGTGTGCCGGCCCCGGACGATGGCGCGGATGTTCTGCAGATCGTAGCGCAGCAGCACCACTTCGATCTGCCGGCGGGACGGCCCGTCGGCGAAGCTCAGGATCCGGCGCGTGATGTGGTAGAAGTTCTGGGACAGAGCCTCGTCCACGGCCCGCGCGCCGCTGAAGCGGCTGAGGGCTTCCGCGAGCTCCAGGTTATACGGCGTATCCGTCAACGCCTGGATGAGCGCATCGAGGTCCGCGGCCTGCAGGAGCTCCTCCACGCGGCTCTGGGCGAGGAGGCGCGCCTTCATCACCTTCACGCGGGCGTTGATGTACGAAAAATCCCCCATGGCACCGCGACCCGGCTACAGCGATACCCGCCCTACTTGCCCCACAGCGTCTCCGCCACGCGGGAGATCAGGGCGGCGCGGGCCCGGCTGAGCCGGCTGGCCAGCGTATTCTCCACCATGATCCGCCGGTCGCGGGTCGTCAACCGCACGCCCCCGATCACCTCGGGGGTTTCCCGAATCTCGACAGACAGGCCCATCGCCTTGGCGGTCTCTTGAGCAATCCCGGCATCGCCCGGGGGCACGTCCAGCGTCCCTCCCTGGGTCTCGAGTCCTTGGGCGGCCTCCGCGAGGAGAGTGCGCAGCAGGGCGCGCCGGCGGGCCGGGTCCTCGCTCATCCGTGTGAGCTCCGCGGCCGCCCGGTCGAACACTGCCTGGATCGCTTTGTCCTTCGCTTCCAGCAGCATCGCAGCGGCCTTGAGGCTGGCCGCGCTGGCGGCCCGAGTCTTGGCCTGCGCGCGCTCGTTCTCCAGCCGCCGGCGGGCCGCGGCTGCGAGCTCCTCGGCGTCCTTGCGGGCGGCGGCGAGGATGTCCTCGACCCGCGCCCGCGCCTCGGCGAGAACCTTGTCCTTCTCGACCCGGGCTTCGCCCTCCAGCAGTCGGGTCAGTTCGGAGCCCATCGCGCTCCTCTCGGCGGCCGGCGGGTCAGATCTTCCCGTACAGGAAGAAGGCGATCACGAACCCGAAAATCACGAGCGTTTCCGGAATCACGAGCAGCACCAGCATGGTGCCGAACATCTCCGGGCGCTCGGCGATCACCCCGGCCGCCGCGCCGCCGATCCTCGACTGCGCGATGCCCGTGCCGACGGCCCCGAACCCGATCGCGATGCCCGCCCCCACGCCCAGCAGCCCCGCGCCGATGCCGGCCCCGCCCGGCCTGCCCGCCTCCTGCGCGGCCGCCACCGCCGCGAACGACACAATCGACAACCCGATCAACACCAGAATCAAGATCGCCCCCCGCCTTCTCACGCTATCCACCTCCGGTGCGCTGAAATGGCCGGTATTGATGCCCGG
Organism: Candidatus Segetimicrobium genomatis; assembly: GCA_005882275.1. Classification (GTDB taxonomy): domain Bacteria; phylum Sysuimicrobiota; class Sysuimicrobiia; order Sysuimicrobiales; family Segetimicrobiaceae; genus Segetimicrobium; species Segetimicrobium genomatis. The sequence goes on along the minus strand of VBAK01000137.1, from coordinate 71,561 downwards.
TATCCTGGTAGTACTTGAACTTGGAGAAGAACTCGACCCAGTGCAGTCGGGCGGGCTGCAGGATGTGGCTGAGGATCGACAGCCCGAAGAACAGGATGTGCGCCACCGCGCCTACGAAGATCCCCAGGACGACCTGGGAAAACGCCCCGGAGTATCCCCCGCCGAGGGTATTGGCGACGATCGCCAGAGCCAGGGAGGCCATGCCGACGGCAAAGATCCGGGCGTACGAGATGATGGCGCCGAAGGTCGAGATGGATTCCATCACCCACATCAGGCTCCCCAGGGTAGCCGACGCGAGCAGCGCGAGCAAAAAGACGAGCGCGCCGCCCAGCATGACCGGCTTAAAGAACGCGGGGGACAGCACGTGCACCTGGGTGGCGAGCCAGAGGAAGATCGAGGTCCCGCCGCTCAGGAGGGCCACGGCCTCGAGCAGTTCCCTCCGCTCCTGGTGCCGCACCGCTTTCACCATCTCCAAGATCAGGCCCAGGTACACCTGGGCCAGGCCGAACCCGATCGAGATGTACAGGTAGATGGTGACCAGGGCCAGGCGATCAAACCACGGGTGGAACCCGGGGAAGAACCGCTCCGGGAGGTTGCCGAAGAACTCCCCAAAGACGATCCCGAAGAGAAACGTCCAGACCGTCATCCACGTGAGGAGCGCGACCACGGACCACAGCACCGCGGGGCGCATGGTGAATCCGAAATCGATCCCGCCGATCACGGCCCGCCAGGGACGTCCGGCCGCGGCTTTGGCGCGCAGCCACAGGGTGATCCCCAGGAGAAACAGCCCGTACCCCACGTCCCCGATGATGATGCCGACCCACAGCGGCATCCCGATCGCAAAGAAGATCGTCGGGTCGAACGTCCCGTACCTCGGCGGATCGAAGATGCCGAGAAAGAGCTCGAACGGCTTGAGCCACCCGGGGTTGTCGAGGAGCACCGGCACGTGCTCGGCATGGTGCACCGGCGCCGGCTCGTCGAAGACCATGACCTCCCGCCCGAACCGCCTGAAGAGGCCGTCGCGCACCGCGAAGACCCGCCGTGTCGGCGCCCAGCCGTAGACGAGAAAGGCGTAGCGGGACTGGGGGAGCTGCGCCATCAATTCGTAGCGGTGCGCCGCATCCCGCGCGACCGTCGCGATGGCCCCGATCTCGGCCCGATGGCGCCGGCTGAGCTCCATCAACTGCCGGCGGAGGCTCTCGATCTCGCCCGGGAGAGCCCGGGCGCGCGCCTGGAGTTGGGGGACGGCCTGCCCGAGGGGCTGTCCGCGGACGCTCGCGGGGAGCCGGAGCTCGGTCACGCCGGCGCGGGTGAGGATGCCGCGGACCGCCTCGGCGTCCTGCCGGGCAAAGGCCACGACGGCGCCGATCCGGCTGTCGTCCACGGGGCGGCTCACCAGCTCCAACCGGCCGCCGATCGCCTTCTCCAACTCCGCGCGCAGCGTGTCAACGGCATCGGGCGGCTTGGCGTCCATGACGAACCCGACGGCCTCCACGCGCCGGCTCGTTTCCAGCAGCGCGAGCAGCGGCGCCAGCACCTCGATCGCCCGGCCGTAGGCCCGCAGCAGCTCCTGCTCCTCTTCCGCCTCGAGCAGGCGGCGGGTCAGGCTCTGCGTCTCGGCCTCCACCGGCGCGAGGCGGGCGCGGAGGGCCTCGGGGGGCTGCGTCGAGAAGGGCTCGGTCGACGGCGGAGGGGTCTCGATGACGGGCAGGAGGGCCAGGATTCCCTCGGCCTGCGTCCGCACGCCGTCGAGCGCCGCGCGGGCGGCCTGGTCTTCCGGGGACAGCTCCCGGGGGCCGATCGCCTCATCGGCCGGCCGGACGTGATCGATGTGGAGCACGCCCAGCCGCTGGACGGCGTCCACGACCCCGCGCTGCAGCCGCCGCGGGCCGAGCACGGTGATCCGGCTCATCGGGACGATCACGTGAGCCCCCCGAGCACCTCACGCACCACCAGATCGACGGCCGCGTTCATCCGTCCTTCGGCCTGCTTCCGGATCGCCTCGGCGTCCGTCCGGGCCCGGGCGAGGACCTGCTCTGTAATGGCCTGACCATCGGCCGCCGCGGCCGCCGCCGCAGCGGCGGCCTCCTGCTGAGCCTGCTCCCGCGCCCGAGCCCTCAGGGCCTCGGCCTGGCGCTGGGCCTCTTCCAGCAGCCGCGCGGCCTCCCGTTGCGCCCCGGCCAGTTCCTCCTGAAGTTCCCGTTCTTTTTGAGCGATCTTTCGCAGAATTTCGTCGCCGGATGGAGCCTTCGAGGGTTCGGGGTGAGCCATGAACGCTCCCGTGGGCAAAAAAATATCGCCCGCGATCCCGATCTGTTCAGTCTGCCGCCGCCCGCGGACGATCGGGCCGCAAACTCGCCTCATGGTAGCAAAGGACGAAAATGACTGTCAAGGGCTCGCTCCGGCGGGAGCGCTCTCGTTCGCAGTCGCCCCTGGGCGCCGGATCGAACGCTTTCCAGGCCGCGGCGCGCTCCGGCCGGTCAGTATCTGCCGAGGGTCGCCGCGCCGGTCACCACGCTGATCACGCGCTCGAGGAAGAACACGATGAACACCGTGACGGCCACGGTGACCGTGAGCAGCGTGCGGACCAGGGAGGTCTCCGGAAGCGCCGGCGCGCCGTCGGGCGCCGGCATCTGGTACATCGCCCGGATCACGCCGGCGTAGTAGAACAGGGAGACCACGCTGTTAAGGATCCCCACGACGGCGAGCCAGAGGAATCCGGTGTTGATCGCCGCGGCGAACAGGAAAAACTTGCCGAAGAACAATGCGGTGGGAGGAATGCCGGTCAGCGACAGCATGAACACCGCCATCGCGAACGCCGAGAACGGGGCGCGGCTGGACAGTCCCGCGTAGTCGGGGATCGCATCCGAGCCCAGCGCCCGCTCAACGCCGATCGCCACGGCAAAGGCCCCCATGTTGGTGAAGGTGTACGCGAACAGGTAGAAGAGCACGGCGCCCTGTCCCGACCAGGGACCCGCCGGGTTGGACCCCTGCGCCACGACGCCGATGAGCATGTAGCCGGCGTGGGCGATGGAACTGTACGCCAGCATCCGCTTGATGTTCTGCTGGGAGAGCGCCACGAGGTTCCCCAGGGTCATCGTCACCGCCGCCAGCCCCGCCAGGATCGTCACCCACCCATAGGTGGGCAGGGCCACGGAAAACACGCGAAGGAGGGCCGCGAACGCCGCCGCCTTGCTGCCGACCGAGAGGAACGCGGTGATCGGCGTCGGCGCCCCCTCGTAGACGTCCGGCGTCCACTGGTGGAACGGGACGATGGAGATCTTGAACCCGAGTCCGGCGAGGACGAGCATCACCGCGAGCCCCAGGAACCCGGAGTTGAGGAAGGCCGTGTGCTGCATCAGGCGGTAGATGTTCGTGGTGCCCGCGGCGCCGTACAGGAACGAAAACCCGTACAGCATCGCCGCGGATGCCGCCGCCCCGAAGAAGAAGTACTTGATGCCGGCCTCGTTGCTCTTCGGGTCGCCCTTCAGCGCTCCGGCCAGCACGTAGGAGATGAGGGAGACGAACTCGATCGCCAGGAAGAGCAGGATGAGGTCCGCGGCGGCCGCCATCATCGCCAGCCCGAGGACCATGAAGACGATCAGGCTGTAGATCTCCCCCTCGTAGCGCGTCTTCCGGCCCTGGAAAAACTCCATGGCCGCGAGCAGCACGAGCACGCCGCTCAGAATCGCGATCCCCTTGAAGAACGCGGCGAACGCGTCGATCGCGTAGGTCTCGGCGAACGCAAAGTGCGGCGGCCCCCCCAGCAGCTCGGCGGTGGGCACGAGCGCGACCAGCAGGCCCCCCACCCCGATCCAGCCGGCGAGGCGCTTCTGGCTGGGCGCGGTCACGAGGTCGACGACCAGGAGCACGACGCCGAGCGCGGCGATGAGCAGCTCCGGCGTGATCGCGCCGAGGTTGGCCGTCATCGCACCATTCCCAGGATGGCGACCATCGCCTTGTTGATCGTATCGACGAGCGGCCGCGGATAGACGCCGACGAGCACCATCAGCGCCGCCAGAGGGACGAGCGCCCACTCCTCGCGGAGGTCGAGATCCGGCAGGGCGGCCCAGCGCGCGTTGAGCGGCCCGAAGAAGATCCGCTGGATCGCCCACAGGAAGTAGGCGACGGTGATCACCACGCCGACCAGGGCCACGACGGTCAGCGTCGGGTAGATCTGGAAGGATCCCAGGAAGATCAGAAACTCGGCCACGAACCCCATCAGGCCCGGCAGACCCAGGGAGCCGAGCATCGCCAGCATCGTCAGGCCCGTGTAGACCGGCAGCCGGAGCCCGAGCCCGCCGAAGTCATCGACCCCCCGCGTGTGCGCCCGGTAATCGTAGATCACGCCGACCAGGAAGAACAGGGCGCCGGTGATGACCCCGTGGGCGAGCATCTGCAGCGTCGCCCCGTTGAGCGCGGTCGTGGCCGCCGCCGCCAGGTCCCTGCGCCCGGCCGCCGCCGCCGCCGCGGCGATCCCCAGCATGACGTAGCCCATGTGGTTGACGCTCGAGTAGGCGACGAGCTTCTTGAGATCGGTCTGGGCCATCGCGACGAGCGCGCCGTAGACCGCCGCGATCACCGCGAGGACGGCGACGAAGGTGGCGAGATGGGCGAAGGCCTGCGGGAGCAGCGGCAGGGCGATGCGGACGAACCCGTAGGTGCCCAGCTTCAGGAGCACCGCCGCCAGCAGAACGCTCCCGGCCGTCGGCGCCTCGACGTGCGCGTCCGGCAGCCAGGTGTGGAACGGGAACATCGGCACCTTGATCGCAAAGCCGAGGAAGAATCCCCAGAACGCCAGGATCGCCAGCGGCAGGTCGCGGCCCAGCGGCTGCTGCCGGATCAGCGCGAGGATGTCGAAGGTCGGGGGCGACGAGTGGAAGTACACGATCAGGATCGCCAGCAGCATCGCGAGCGACCCCACGAGCGTGTACAGGAAGAACTTGATCGCGGCGTAGGCCCGGCGCGGCCCCCCCCAGATGGCGATGATGAAGTACATCGGGATCAGGCTGATCTCCCAGAACACGTAGAAAAGGAAGAAGTCGAGCGCCAGGAAGACCCCGACCATGCCGGTCTCGAGGAGGAGGAAGAGCATCATGTAGTCCCTGGGACGCACGTCCACACGCCAGGAGTAAATGACGCACAGGACCGTCAGCAGCGTCGTCAGGATGACCAGCGGCAGGCTCAACCCGTCCGCGCCGAGATGGTAGGTGACGCCGATCGAGGGGATCCAGGGCCGCACCTCCACGAACTGCATCACCCCGGCGTGGGCGCGGTCGAACGCCAGCCCGGCGGCCAGGGAGGCCGCGAACGCCAGCAGCGAGGCGGCCAGCGCCACGCGCCGGATCATCCCCACCCGGTCCGGGCTCACAAACAAGAGCGCCGCGGCGCCGGCCACCGGCACCCAGAGGATCAGGCTGAGCACCACGCTCACCGCACCAGCCTCACCACCACGATGACCACCAGGCCGAGGAAGATGAGCAGGAGATAATTTTCCTCGCGGCCGGTCTGCAGGAACCGGAGGGCCCACCCCAGCCGGCCGGTCAGCCACCCGACGGCGTTGACGATGCCGTCCACGACGTACCGGTCGAAGGCGCCGGCAAGCAGGACCACCAGCCCGCCGGCCCTGAGGAACACCCAACCGTAGAGATCGTCGACGTAGTACTTGTGAACGAGCAGGGTGTAAGGCGCGCGGAGGTACCGGCGGAGGACAGCGGACGGGAGTATCCGCCAGTAGTAGATCGCGCCCGCGGCCGCCCAGCCCGCCAGCGCGACGAGGACCGACACGACAAGCAGCGGCGCGCTGGACGCGGGGGCCTCCACCCCGGGGAAGCGGACGTAGCGATCGAACGGAGACTCCAAAAAGCCCAGGCCGGCCGCGCCGGCGGCGAGGATCACGAGCGGAACGGTCATCACCCGCGGGCTCTCGTGCGGATGCCCGCCGCCGTGGGCCCCGCCGTGCGCGCCCTGCGACGCCGCAGGCGACCCGCCCCGGTAGGACCCGGCAAACGTGTACCAGGTGAGCCGCCCCATGTAGAACGCCGTGACGAACGCGCCGGCGGCGCCGAGCAGCCACAGGGTTTTGTCATGAGCGTAGGCCGCCAGCAGGATCGCGTCCTTGCTGAAGAAGCCCGAGAACGGCGGGATCCCGGTGAGGGCCAGCGTGGCCACCAGGAAGGTCCAGAACGTCACCGGCATCGCCCGGGCCAGCCCGCCCATCTCCTTCATGTTGTTGGTGGCGACGGCGTGGATCACGCTGCCGGCCCCGAGAAAGAGGAGCGCTTTGAAGAACGCGTGCGTGATCAGGTGGAACATGCCGGCGGAGTAGCTGAGCACGCCCAGTCCCAAGAACATGTAGCCCAGCTGGCTGACCGTCGAGTAGGCCAGCACCCGCTTGATGTCGTTCTCCACCACCCCCATCGTCGCCGCGAAGAGGGCTGTGATCCCGCCGATGTACGCGACGACCGTCAGCGCCTGGTGTCCGGGAGACTGGAGGAACAGCGGGTAGGTCCGCGCGACGAGGTACACGCCGGCGGCCACCATCGTGGCCGCGTGGATCAGGGCGCTCACCGGGGTCGGGCCCTCCATCGCGTCGGGCAGCCAGACGTGGAGGGGAATCTGGGCCGACTTGCCCACCGCCCCGCCGAAGACGAGAACGGCGGCCAGGGTCAGCAGCGGGCCGCCGATGCGGCCGGCGGCGATCCCGTGGAAGACCCCGGTGAAACTCAGCGTCCCGGTGTGCAGGAACAGGATCAGGATGCCGATCATCATCGAGAAGTCGCCCACCCGCGTCGTCACGAACGCCTTGAGCGCCGCGCGCGCCGCCGCCGGGCGCTCGAACCAGAACCCGATCAGCAGGTAGGAGCACAGGCCCACCAGCTCCCATCCCGCGTAGATGAAGAGGAAGTTATCGGCCAGGACCAGGAAGAGCATCGAGAACTGGAACAGGGACAGGTAGGCGAAGAAGCGCGAGAAGCGGGGATCCCCCTCCATGTACCCGACGGAGTAGATGGTGATCAGCGAGGCGACGACGCCCACCATCGCCGTCATCACGGCGCTGAGGGGATCGACGACGAAGCCGACGGTGAGGGGCCGGCCGCCGAGCACGACCCACTGATAGGTCAGGTCGGCGCGCCGCCCGGCCGCCGTCTCCCCGAGCAGCGCCAGCCCGCAGAGCCCGGCCAGGGCGATGCCCGCGATGCTGATGGTGGCCCCGCGCCCGGGCAGCCGGTCGCCCCGCCAGATCACCAGGACAAAGGCGAGCAGCGGCAGCAGGGGGATGAGCCAGGCGTATGGGGTCACGGGGAGAGGGCTACCATCTCATCACATTGATCTCGTCCACGTGGATCGTCTCCAGGCTCCGGTAGGCGGCCAGGACCAGGGCCAGGCCCACCGCCGCCTCGCAGGCGGCGAGCGTGATGACGATCAGGGCGAAGATCTGACCCTGCACCGCCCCCGGGGCCGCGTATTTATTGAAGGCGACCAGGTTGATGTTGGCGGCGTTCAGCATCAGTTCGATCCCCATGAGGATCGCCACGCCGTTGCGGCGGGTGAGGACGGCGTACAGGCCCAGCGCAAACACGACGGCGCTCAGCACGAGGTAGTCGGCCAGGGGGACCATCCCTACTCCTCTTTCCGGGCGATGATGACCGCGCCGATCAGGGACACCAGGAGGACGATCGAGGTTCCCTCGAATGCCAGGAGGTTCGTGCCGAGAAAGCTCTGGCCGATGGCGCCGGGCGTGTAGGCCGGCAGCGTCCCCGCCCCCCGGCCCCAGGTGGTGTGCGTGACCCCGGCGATCAGCAGCACGGCGATGGCGACCGCCACGGACGCGCCGACCGGCCCCTGCTCGTTCCGCTGCTGCAGCCTGAGCCCGGTGCCGCCCTCGGTGAGCATGATCACGAACAGGAGGAGGACGGTGATCGCGCCGGCGTAGATCAGCACCTGGATCCCGGCCACGAACTCCGCGCCGAGGAGGATGTAGATCCCGGTGATCCCGAGGAACGCCGGGACCAGCGCCACCGCGCTGTGGACGATGTTGGGGCTGCTGACCACGACGAGACCGGAGACCAGGATGACCGCGGCCAGGGCGTAAAAGGCGATGGCCTCCCCGGTCATCGCCGGACCACCATGACGAAGAACGCCGTCGCCACGAGGTTCGCGAGTCCCACCGGGATCAGCACCTTCCACGCGAAGTTGAGCAGCTGATCGATGCGGAACCGGGGATAGGTCCAGCGGACCCAGATGAAGACGAAGATCAGCGCGTAGAGCTTGATGACGAACCAGAGCACCGGCGGCAGCACCGGTCCCCGCCACCCCCCGAGGAACAGGGTGACCGCCATCGCCGCCATCGCGAACATCTCGCCGTACTCCCCGAGCTGAAAGAGGGCGAACCGCATCCCGGTGTACTCCGAGAAGTAGCCGGCCACCAGCTCGCTTTCGGCCTCGACGAGGTCGAACGGCACCCGGTTCACTTCGGCCACGGCGGCGGTGAGGAAGATCAGGAAGGCCAGCGGCTGCTCCACCGCGTACCACCAGCGCGCCTGGGCGGCGACGATCTTGACCGTCGACAGCGAGCCGGCCAGCAGGGCGACCGTGATCAGGGCCAGCCCCATCGGGATCTCGTAACTGACCATCTGCGAGGCGGAGCGCAGCCCGCCGACCAGGGCGTACTTGTTGTTCGACCCCCATCCGGCCATCAGGATCCCGACGACGACGAGGGACGAGGTCGCGGCAAAGTAGAGCACGCCGATGTTGAGATCGCGGAAGATCAGCGGCCCAAAGCGGGTCGTCCCGAAGGGGATCACGACGTAATCGAGCAGCGCGGCCAGCGGCACGACGAGCACCGCCGAGGCGAAGATCGTGGCGTCGGCGTTTCGCGGGACGATGTTCTCCTTCTGGAGGAGCTTGATCGTGTCGGCGATGGTCTGGAGCAGCCCCTGGGGACCGACGTGCTTGGGGCCGAGCCGGCTCTGCATCCAGCCGCTGATCTTGCGCTCCAGGAGGACGCCGAACATCGCCGCGAGGACGGCGACTCCGGAGAAGATCAGGACCGTCCCCTCGATCGCCCGCCACAGTTCGTGAGACCAGGACACCGCCGCCGCCTCCGCTAGACCCACTCGAGCGCGCCCTTGCGCCAGGCGTAGACGAGGCCGAGGGTCAGGATCGCGAGGAAGACCAGCATATCGTAGAACGCGACGGCTCCCGCCTTGCGGTAGACGACCGCCCACGGGTAGAGGTAGATGATCTCGACGTCGAAGACCACGAAGACCAGCGAGAAGAGGTAATACCGGACGTTGAACTGCGCCCAGGCCTGCCCGATGGCAGGGACCCCGGATTCGTACGTCTCAAATTTCTGCGGGTAGTCGCTGCGGGGGCTGATCAGCCAGATCACGAAGAGCGGCATCGCCGCGAGCAGGGTGCCGACGATGGCGAAGATTGCGACGTAGCCCCAGTCGAGCAGCATCCCGTCCACCCCGCAGGCGTGCCGTCCCCCGCGCAGGGTAGTACTCTTTGCCGGAGCGTGTCAAGTTTCCTACAGGGGGACCCCGACCCGGCGCGCCTCGGGTGACACCGAGGCGACCAGCTGCAGCAGCGCCGCGGTGATCTTGCGCGGGTCGTGGCGGACGAGCTCCTCTTCGCTGATCAGGTCTTCGGACACCGGACGCGGGCCCAGCGCGCGGATCGCCTCGACGTCGGGCTCGACCGGCTCGGCGCCTTCCTGGCTGTACCGCGCCAGCAGGGCCTGGTTGCGGGGCCGCCGGGTATTGACCAGGACGTAGTCGAACAGCCCCTTGCCCCCCTGCTCCAGCAGCACCCGGACGTGGTCGGAGGCGCGGAACCCCCGCGTCTCTCCCTGCTGCGTCATCACGTTGCAGACGTAGACCTTGAGCGCCGGGGACCGGCGCAGGGCCTCCACGACCCCGTCGACGAGGAGGTTGGGCAGCACGCTGGTGTACAGGCTCCCAGGCCCGAGGACGATGAGATCCGCCTCGGCGATCGCTTCCAGGACGTCCTGCAGCGCCGGCACCCGGGCCGGCGTCAAGAACACCCGGCGGATCGCGCCGCCCGCTCGGGTGATCGCCGACTCCCCCTCCACGACGGCGCCGTCGGCCATCTCGGCGCAGAGGACGACGTCCCGAAGCGTCGTGGGCAGCACCCGGCCGCGGATCGCCAGCACCTTGCTGCACTCCTTGACCGCGGTCTCCAGATCCCCGGTCACCTGCGACATGCTGGCGATGAACAGGTTGCCGAAGCTGTGCCCGTCCAGATCGCCGCCCTTGAACCGGTGCGTGAACAGCTTCGTCAGGAGGGGCTCGGCTTCGGCGAGCGCGACGAGGCAGTTGCGGATATCGCCGGGCGGCAGGATCCCCTGCTCCCGCCGCAGCCGTCCGGAGGATCCGCCGTCGTCGAACACGGTCACTACGGCCGTGAGGTTCGTCGAGACTTTCTTCAGGCCGCGCAGCAGGGTGCTGAGGCCCGTGCCCCCGCCGAGGACGACAATCCGCGGCCCGCGCTGGAGCTGGCGCTGCTTGAGGATCATCTCCACCAGCCGCGGATCCCCCCGCGGGAGAAAGACGTCCACGATGGCGCCGATGGTCTCGCGCATCCCGTAGACGATGACGCCGGTGCCGAGGAGGAGCAGGACGATCCCGATGAAGATCGGCGAGATGACGTGGCCGGTGACGATATAGACCATGTCGATCGCGCGGACGACCGCGACGCCGAGGACATCGAGCAGCTTGAAGTTGACGATGAGCACGGCCCCCACGCTGACGAGGAAGATCCCGCCCCCCATCAGCGCGATCCAGCGCTTCACGCCGAGCCCGGGCTCAAGCCAGCGCAGCCACAGCCGGAACCGATCGAGCAGCTGCCCGTTGCGCCTCCCGTTCAGGCTCATTCTTTCTTCACATCCCGGTGTTTGACGCGCGCGGTGTACCCGCTCGCGCCCAGGTAGCGGGCGAGATCCTCGGCGACCACCACCGAGCGGTGCTTGCCGCCTGTGCACCCGATCGCGATCGTGAGGTGGGTCTTTCCCTCCGCCGTAAACTGGGGCAGGAGGAAGGACAGCATGTCGTGCAGCTTCCGCTGGAACTCCACGGTCTGCTCCGCGCGCAGGACGAATTCGCGAACCTGGGGGCTGCTCCCGGGCAGGGCGCGCAGCGCCTCCACGTAATAGGGGTTGGGCAGGAAGCGCACATCGAAGACCAGATCGGCGTCCAGCGGGATACCGTACTTGTAGCCGAAGGACATGACGTCGACGGTGAGCGCGCGGCGGCCGTCCGGGCGCAGGAACGCATCGGCGAGCTCCTGCTTGAACTCCCGCGCCGTCAGCGTGCTGGTGTCCATGATCCGGCTCGCCCGCTCTTTGAGCGGCTGCAGGCGCCGGCGCTCCTCGCGGATGCCGTCGAGCACGCTCCCGCCGAGCGGATGTTTGCGCCGCGTCTCTTCGAAGCGCCGCACCAGGATCTCATCGGAGGCGTCCAGGAAGAGGATTTGGAACCGGATCCCGCTGGCGTCCAGGTTGGCCAGCGCCGCCCCCAGCGCGTCGAAGAACTCGCCGCCCCGGATGTCGATGACGAGCGCCACCCGCCGGATGCGCCCCTGGGACTCCTTGATGATCTCCGCGAACTTGGGGATGAGCGCGGGGGGCAGGTTGTCGACGCAGAAGAACCCCAGGTCTTCCAGGGACTGGATGGCGAGCGATTTCCCGGCGCCGCTGAGGCCGGTGATGATGAGAAACTCCATTTCTTCGTCGACGGGATCGGCGCGCGCGCCCGCGACAGGCTGCCGGCGGACCATCAGTCTTCCACCTGGCGGCTGATGACGGCGCTGACGACGCTGAGCACGATCGCTCCGAGCAGCGCCCACCAGAAGCTCTCGAGGCGCAGGCGGTGCGTCACGCCGGCCACCAGGGAGAGCATCCCCGCGTTCACGACCAACGTGAACGCGCCGAGCGTCATGATGTTCAGCGGAAGGGTGAAGAGGAGGACCACCGGCCGGATCACCGCGTTCACGATGCCCAGGGCGAGCGCGGCCACAAGGAGCGCGCCGAAATCCGGAACTTTGACCCCGGGAACGATCAAGGTGGTCACGTAGAGGGCGACGGCATTGATGAACCACCGGATCACAAATCCCATCGGTCTATCTTCGAAATTATAGCAGGTCCCGGCGGCCGGGCATAGGGAGCAGGCGCGTGACGACAGATCGATCCGGTGGGCCGGCGGCGGGAATCGGGCGCGGAGCGATCAGCGGGAGGACCGGCGCGTCCGCTCCCCGGCTCCCAGGCGCGCGGTGAGCAGCGCGGGGATCCCGCTCACCAGCCTGGCGACCGCCGCTCCGGCGGCCTCGAGGGCCTGGATCTTGTGCTCGGCGGTCCCCTCGGTGCCGGAGATCACCGCCCCGGCATGCCCCATCCGCTTGCCTTCCGGCGCGGTCCGCCCGGCGATGTAGGCGGCGACCGGTTTCTTGACGGATTCGCCGATGTAGCGCGCCGCCTCTTCCTCGCCCGCGCCGCCGATCTCGCCGATCAGGACGATGGCGTGGGTGTCCGGGTCGGCGTTGAAGAGCTGGAGCACGTCCACGAAACTCAACCCCACCACGGGATCACCGCCCAGCCCCACGGCCGTCGATTGCCCGAGCCCCGCGCGGGTAAGCCCCGCCACGATCTCGTAGGTGAGGGTGCCGCTGCGGGAGACGATCCCCACGTGACCGCGGCTGAACAGGTGCGTGGGCATGATCCCCACCCGGCACTCCCCCGGCGTCGTCACGCCCGGGCCGTTGGGACCGAGCACGCGGACGCCCTGCTGCGCGGCGTAGGTCACGACCTCGATCGCATCGTGGACCGGCATGCCCTCCGTGATGATGACGACGGGATTGAGCCGGCTCGAGATCGCCTCCAGCGCCGCGTCGCGGGCGAGCCGCGCCGGCACGAAGATCACGCTGGCCCCGGCGCCGGTCGCGCGGATGGCTTCGTCCACGGTCTCGAAGACCGGGACATCGTGGACCTTCGCCCCGCCTTTGCCGGGCGTGACGCCGGCGACGACCCGGGTGCCCGCCTGGAGCATCAGCCCGGTGTGAAACGCCCCCTGGTAGCCGGTGATGCCCTGCACCAGGAGGCGGGTGTCGCGTCCCACGATGATGGCCATCGCTATGGACGCGGGGCCGCGCGGGCGAGCGCGACGGCGTCTTGGGCCGCCTGGTCGGGATCCAATGTCGCCGAAATGCCGGCCCCGCGGAGGATGCGCTGCCCTTCCTCCTCGTTCGTGCCGGTCAGGCGGATGCTGGCGGGGACCCGCGGGGGATCCTGGACGATCCCCCGGGCAACCTCGTCGCACCGCGTGATGCCGCCGAAGATGTTGATGAAGATCGCCCGGATCCCGGACTTTCGCTGGACGATGTCCAGGGCGGCCCGCATCCCGTCCGCCGTCGCGCCGCCCCCGATGTCCAGGAAGTTGGCCGCCCGCCCGCCGAAGTGCGCCAGGAGGTCCAGCGTGCTCATGACCAGGCCCGCCCCGTTGCCGATGACGGCGATGTCCCCGTCCAGTTCCACGTAGGACAGCCCGTGGGACCGGGCCTCGCGCTCGAGCGCCGTCAGTTCCTCCGAGGGGGGACGGTCCGTGTGCCGGAACGCCGCGTTGTCGTCGAGGACGAGCTTGGCGTCGACGCAGAGCAGGGTCGACCCGACGACGGCCAGCGGGTTGATCTCCGCGAGGTCGGCATCCTCGGTCCAGTAGAGCCGGTACAGGTTGCCGGCGATCCCGGCGAACGCGTCGAGGAGCGGGCCGGCGAACCCCAGCCGCCGGCCGATGGCGCGGGCCTGGAACGGCGGGCACCCGAGACACGGGTCGATGGGCACCGTGACGATCTTCTCGGGGGCCGTCCTGGCGACGGCCTCGATCTCGACCCCGCCGGCCGCGGAGGCCACGGCGACCGCGCGCCGTCTGGCACGGTCGGTCACGAAGGCGAGGTAGTACTCGGCGCCGATGTCCGCGGCCGGGACGACCAGCACCCGCTCCACCCGCTCCCCTTTGATGGTCATGCCCAGGATCGCCCGGGCGGAGGATTCCGCCTCGGCCGGGGTCGCGGCCAGTTTGATGCCGCCGGCCTTCCCGCGGCCGCCCACGAGCACCTGGGCCTTGACGACGACCGGGTAGCGGAGGGTCAGCCCCGCCATCTGCGCGGGCCGTTCGATGACGGCCCCCTGCTGCACGGGGAGCCCGTACCTGGCGAAGACCTCCTTGGCCTGGAACTCGTGCAGCTTCATGAGCCCGCGATCTAGAGTTTGAGGAGCGCGACGTTCTCGCGGATGCTCGCGACGGCCGCGTCGAACGCCTTGCGCTCGCCGTCGTCCATGGGCGCGTCGAGGATCCGCTCCACCCCTCCCGCGCCGAGCACCGCCGGGACGCCCACGTAGAGATCGCGCACGCCGTACTGGCCGGACAGATAGGCGGAGAGCGGCAGGACGCGCTTGCGGTCCAGCAGGATCGCCTCCACCATCTGCGCGATGGCGGCGCCCGGAGCGAAGAAGGCGCTGCCGGTCTTGAGGAGGCTCACGATCTCCGCGCCGCCCTTGCGGGTGCGGTCGACCAGGGCGGCGATCCGATCCGGGGACAGCAACCGGCGGAGCGGGATCCCTCCCACCGTGGCGAGGCTCGCCAGCGGGACCATGTGCGTGTCGCTGTGCGCCCCGATCACCATCGCGGAGACGTCCTGGACCGAGACGCCGAGCGTCTGGGCGATGAAGGTCCGAAACCGGGTGCTGTCGAGCGCGCCGCTCTGGCCCATCACCCGCTCGGGGGGAAAGCGGCTGATCTTGTGGACCAGGTACACCATGACGTCCAGGGGATTGGTGACCACGATCAGGTGCGCGTTGGGCGACCGCTTCGTCACCTGTTCGGTGACGCCCCGCACGATGCCGGCGTTGGTCGCGAGGAGATCTTCCCGGCTCATCCCCGGCTTCCGGGCGATCCCGGCCACGATCACGACGATGTCCGACTGCTCGGTCTCGTCGTACCCGTTGGTCCCGGTGATCCGGACGTCGACCCCCTCGATCGGCTCGGCCTCGAGCAGGTCCAGCGCCTTGCCCTGCGGCATGCCTTCGATGACGTCGACCAGCACCACGTCGGCGAGCCGGTGCGAGAGCATCCATTGGGCCGCCGAGTGGCCGACGTTCCCGGCTCCCACGATCGTCACCTTCGCGCGCGTTCTCCCCACCCGGCAGCCCTCCAGGACGTTACCTTGGCTCCACTCCACGCTTCGATCGGCCTTACATATTGTCGACGACGGCCGAGGCAAACTCGCTTGTGCGCGCCTCGCGGGCGCCTTCCATGAGGCGCGCCAGATCGTAGGTCACGATCTTCTTCCGGAACGTCGCTTCCATCCCGCGGATGACCAGGCCGGCCGCCTCCCGCCACCCGAGGTGCTCGAGCATCATCACGCCCGACAGGATCAGCGACCCCGGGTTCACCTTGTCCTGGTTGGCGTACTTGGGCGCGGTGCCGTGCGTCGCCTCGAACACCGCGTGGACGTCGCTGATGTTCCCCCCGGGGGCCATGCCGATTCCCCCGACCTGGGCGGCGATCGCGTCGGAGAGGTAGTCCCCGTTCAGGTTGCCCGTGGCGATGACGTCGAAGGAGCGGGGCCGGGTGAGCACATGCTGGAACGTCACGTCGGCGATGTAATCCTGGATCAGGATCTTCCCGGGCGGGACCACACCGCGGTGGTGCTTCTCCACATCGGCCCAGGGGATCGTCTCCGCGGCGAACTCCTCGCGCGCCACCTCGTAGCCCCACTGGGCGAAGGCGCCCTCCGTGTACTTCATGATGTTGCCCTTGTGGACGAGGGTGACGCTGCGGCGGCCGTGGTCGATCGCGAACCGGATGGCCTTGCGGACCAGCCGCTTGGTGCCGAACGGGCTCATCGGCTTGAGGCCGACCCCGGCATCCTCGCGGATCTTCCACTTGAACTCCCGTCCCACGAACTCGATCAACCGCTTCGCCTCCGGCGACCCGCTCGCACACTCGTAGCCGACGTAGATGTCCTCCGTGTTCTCGCGAAAGACCACGACGTCCACCTGCTCCGGGTGACACACGGGGCTGGGGACCCCCTCGAAGTAGCGGACCGGGCGGACGCAAGCGTACAGGTCGAGCTGCTGGCGCAGCGACACGTTGAGGCTCCGAAATCCGCCGCCGACCGGCGTCGTCAGCGGCCCTTTGATCCCGACGACGTAGTGCTCGAACGCCTGCAGTGTCTCCTCCGGAAGCCAGGTGCCGAAGCGGGCGTGGGCCTTCTCTCCCGCGAACACCTCGAACCAGACGATCCGCCGCTTCGAGCCGTAGGCCTTCCGGACGGCCGCGTCCAGGACGCGCACGGTGGCCCGCCAGATGTCGGGACCGGTGCCGTCGCCTTCGATGTAGGGGATGATCGGGGTGTCGGGCACGGCGAGCCGGCCGCCGCGGGCCTCGATCCGCTCGCCCTCCTTGGGCGGGGTCAGTGTTTTCGGCGTCGCCATGGTCTAGGTCCCCCGGGGCTCCTTCTTCCTGCCGAACATTCTCAGCAGCGCCCGCCAGGGATCGAAATAGTCGTCCGCCATCCGCTCCTTGAGCGGGATGATCGCGTTGTCGGTGATGTGGATGTGCTCGGGGCAGACGTCCTCGCAGCACTTCGTGATGTTGCAGAATCCGATCCCGCCCCGGCCCCGCAGCAGGTCGGTGCGGGAGAGGGAATCTTTCGGATGCATCTCCAGGGCGGCGATCCGCACCATGAACCGCGGGCCCATGTACCGGTCGAGCCCGTCGTGCTCCCGCAGGACGTGGCAGACGTCCTGGCAGAGGAAGCACTCGATGCACTTCCGGAACTCGAAGAGGCGCTCGACGTCCTCCCGGTACATCCGCCACGGCCCCGGCGCCTCGTCCGGGCCGGGCGTGAACGGCGGGATCTGCTCGTTCATCCGGAAGTTCCAGGAGACGTCCGTCACGAGATCCTTGATGAGGGGGAACACCTTGATCGGCCGCACGCTGATCGGTCCGGCGAACTCGTCGACCCGGGTCTTGCACATCAGCCGCGGCCGGCCGTTCACCTCTGCGCTGCACGAGCCGCACTTCGCCGCCTTGCAGTTCCAGCGGCAGGCCAGGGTCCCGTCCAGGTGTCCCTGGATATAGTGGATCCCATCGAGGACGACCATGCCCTCCGTGATGGGCACCTGGTAGGGGACGAGCTGCCCGCCCTCGGCATCGCCCCGGAACACCTGAAATGTCGCGTCCGCCATGACCACCCTCTGCGCTATGCCTTGACCAGAGCGGTGAGCTCCGCCGGCATCTGCGGCACCGGACGCGTCGCCACCCTCATGGCCTCGCCGTCCCTGGACACCACGAGGTTCTTGGCTCCCCAGGAGGGATCGGGATCGGGGAAGTCCAACCGCCAGTGCGCCCCGCGGCTTTCCCTGCGCTCGATCGCCGATCTGAAGATTGCCTCGCACAGGGTCAGCATGAAGTGCACGTCGCGGCAGGCGTGCCAGCCGGGGTTGAAGAGCAGCGACCCGGCCACCCGCAGCCGCTCCGCGCGCTGCTGCAGCGCCTCGATCTTCGCGAGCCCCTCGGCCAGCTGGGCCCCGGTGCGCGCGATCCCGGCGCAGGCGCCCATCACCTCCTGGAGCTCCTCGTGGAGCGCAAAGGGGCTCTCGCGCCCGTCGCCTTCGAACGGCCGGAGGAGCAATGCCCGTTCCTCGTCGGCCTGGCGCTCGTCGACCCGCGGCGTCATCCTCAGCCCCTTGACGTACGCCGCCGCGTGCTCGCCGGCCCGGCGGCCGAACACCAGGAGATCCGAGAGCGAGTTGCCTCCCAGCCGGTTCGCGCCGTGGAGCCCCGCCGCCACCTCGCCCGCGGCAAACAACCCCGGCACGCTGCTCGCCCCGGTCCCGGCCTCCACCCGGACGCCCCCCATCACGTAGTGGACCGTCGGCGCGACCTCCATCGGGGACTTCGTGATGTCGATGTCCGCCAGAGAACGGAACTGCTCGTACATGCTGGGCAGTTTCTTCTTGATGAACTCGGCGCCGCGGTGGGTGATGTCCAGGAACGCGCCGCCGTGCGGGCTCCCCCGCCCGGCCTGCACTTCCTTGTAGATCGACCTGGACACCACGTCCCGGCTGCTGAGATCCAGCTTCTTGGGATCGTAGCGCTCCATGAACCGCTCGCCCTTGGCGTTCCGGAGGATTCCCCCTTCGCCCCGGACGGCTTCGGTGACCAGGATGCCGCGCACTCCCGGCGGCCAGACCATCCCGGTGGGGTGGAACTGCACCATCTCCATGTCCATCAGTTCGGCCCCGGCCTCGTAGGCCATCGCGCACCCATCCCCGGTGCACTCCCACGAATTGCTGGTGACCTTGTACACCTTGCCCCAGCCGCCGGTGGCCAGGACCACGGCCTTCGCGCGGAAGAGCAGGAACCGCCCGTCCTCGCGCCGGTAGCCGACGGCCCCCGCGATCCGCTCCGCGTCCTTGAGCAGGCGGGTGACCGTGACCTCCATGTGCACCGTGATCCCGCTGTGGACCGCCCGGTCCTGAAGCGTACGGATCAGTTCGAGGCCGGTGCGGTCGCCGACGTGGCAGAGGCGCCGGTAGGTGTGGGCGCCGAAGGGCCGCTGCAAAATCCTCCCATCGTCGGTCCGGTCGAACAGCCCGCCCCAGCGCTCCAGTTCGTAGACGCGGTCGGGGGCCTCTTTCGCGAAGATCTCCACCATCCGGTAGTCGTTGATCATCTGCCCGCCGCGCGAGGTGTCCGCGAAGTGGACCTGCCAGTTGTCCTTGGGGTCGACGTTGCCCAGGGCGGCGGCGATGCCGCCTTCGGCCATGACCGTGTGGGCCTTGCCGAGCAGCGACTTGCAGACCAGGGTGACCGACAGCCCGGAGGCGGCCGCGGCGATCGCCGCGCGCAGGCCGGCGCCCCCCGCTCCGATCACCAGAACGTCTTGGTCAAACGTTTCGTACCGCCCCGCCTCAACCCGCCCCGCCACGACCCGCCTCCGGGGATCCCTAGAGGAGCCGGGGGTCCGCGATCGCGCCGGCCATGAGCAGCCGGACGTAGACGTCGGCGGAGACCACCGAGAACAGGCTGGCCCACGCCCACCAGGCATGGCGATGGTTGAACGGGTTCACCCACTCCCACAGCCGGAACCGCAGACGGCCGCCCCGGGCGCAGGAGTAGCAGTCGAGGTTGCCGCCCACCATGTGGCGGAACGCGTGGCACCCGAGCGTGTAGCCCGAGAGGAGGACGACGTTCACCAGGAAGATCAGGGAGCCCAGGTGGACGCCGAAACGGCCGCCGGCGAAAAATGTCTTGACGGCATCGATCCACAGGAAGACGAGCACGACGCCCGCGGCGTACAGGAGATACCGGTGCAGGTTATTGAGGACGAACGGGAAGATCGTCTCGCCCGCGTACCGGCGCCGGGATTCGCCGATCATGCACGAGATCGGGTCCGCGAAGTAGGACCGGTAGTAGGCCTTGCGGTAATAGTAACAGGTCGCCCGGAACCCCGCGGGGGCCCAGAGGACCCAGAACGCGGGGGAGATCGGGATGCCCCCGATCTTCACCTCGGGCGAGTAGAACGGCGAGAGGTACGCGCCGAACTTCCCGGACCCCACGAGCGCCACCCAGGTGGCGTAGACGACGAACCCCGACAGGATGATGACGGTTGCGGCGGGCTGGAGCCACCAGGGGATGGACGGGGCGGACGGATGCGTTGCGGCGTGATCGGCCATGGGCTCTGCTCGGGACCCACGTCGGGACCCGCGCCTGTATTCCGCCCGGCGAAAGGAGTTTCCTCCCCCACCGGCCCTGGCGCGGCGCCGGGCGCGGTATACTGAGATCGCCCCGAGAAACCCAGACCGGAGGATAGCGATGAGCACCGACGGACAACACCGGATCGAGCGCGACGCCCTGGGGGACGTCCGGGTCCCGGCCGACGCCTACTACGGTTCCCAGACCGTCCGCGCGATCGAAAACTTTCCCATCAGCGGCCTCCGGCTTCCCCGCGCGTTCATCGCGGCCACCGCGACGATCAAGCGCGCCGCCGCGGAGGTCAACGCCGCCCTCGGCCTGCTCGAGCCCAAGACCGCCCAGGCGATCGCCCGCGCGGCTCAGGAGGTCGTCGACGGAACGTGGGATGCGCAGTTTCCGATCGATGCGTTCCAGATGGGGGCCGGCACCGCGCAGAACATGAACGCGAACGAGGTGATCGCGAACCGCGCGATCGAGCTGCTCGGCGGCCGCCGCGGCGAGTATGCGCTCGTCCACCCCAACGACCACGTGAACATGGCCCAGTCCACCAACGACGTCACGCCCACGGCGATCCGCCTGAGCGCGTTGATGACGCTCGGGGACCTCCTGTCCGTCCTGGAGAACCTGGTGGAAGCCCTGGGCCAGAAGGCCCACGAGTTCGACGGGATCGTCAAGGCGGGCCGCACCCACCTCCAGGACGCCGTGCCGGTCCGGCTCGGGCAGGAGTTCGGCGCCTACGCCCAGGCGGTCGCCAACGACATCGAGCGCGTCAAGAACGCGCGCGAGCGGCTCCTCTACATCGGGATCGGGGGGACCGCCACCGGCACCGGGCTGAACGCCGACCCCCAGTACCACCCCCGGATGGTGCGGCGCCTCTCGGAGCTGACCGGCCTGCCGCTCCGGAGCTCCGGCAACCTCTTCGAATCGATGCAGAACATGGGGGACGCGCTGGAGTGCTCGGCCGCGCTGCGGACGCTGGCGGCCACCCTCACCCGCATCGCCAACGACCTGCGCCTGATGGCATCCGGCCCGAACACCGGCCTCGACGAGATTCGCCTCCCGCCGGTGCAGCCGGGGTCGTCGATCATGCCGGGGAAGGTCAACCCCTCGATGGCCGAAATGCTGAACATGGTGTGCTTCCACGTCATGGGCAACGATCTCGCCGTGCTGCTCGCCACGCAGGCCGGCCAGCTCGAGCTCAACGTGATGATGCCGGTCATCGCGCTCAACCTGCTGCAGTCGATCCAGATCCTCACCACCGGGGTCCGGGCGTTCACCGAGCGGTGCGTGCGCGGGATCGCGGCCAACGAGGAGCGGTGCCGCCACTGGGTCGAGCACAGCGCCGCCTTGGCCACCGCGCTGAACCCGTACCTCGGCTACAGCGCCGTTGCGGAAGTGGTCAAAGAGTTCGTGCGCACCGGCCGGCCGATCCGGCAGATCGTCCTGGACCGGGGGCTCCTCGCCGAAGCCCAGCTCAACGAGATCCTCTCGGTGCGCGCGATGACCGAGCCGGGGATTCCGGGGAAGGGGAAAACCCGGGCGTAGCGCGGGGAGGGGGGACGATGCACGTAAACATCTCCGATCTGCTGTGGGTTTTCTTCATCATCTCGTTCCTGCAGCCGCTGCTCTCGCAGCAGTGGCAGCAGGTGGCCCGCCTCCGGATCTTCCAGGCGCTCGAGCGCGCCCGGGGGAGCCGGGTGATCGCGCTGATCCACCGCGAGCAGACGATGAGCCTCCTGGGGTTCCCCATCGTCCGCTACATCGACATCCAGGACTCGGAAGAAGTGCTCAGGGCCATCCGGCTCACGCCGGACGACTACCCCATCGACGTCATCCTCCACACGCCCGGCGGGCTGGTCCTGGCGGCGGAGCAGATCGCCCGGGCGCTCGGCGATCACCGCGGCAAGGTGACGGTGCTGGTCCCGCACTACGCGATGTCGGGGGGCACGCTCATCGCCCTGGCCGCGGACGAGATCATCATGGACCCGCACGCCGTGCTCGGCCCGGTCGACCCCCAGCTGGGCAACCATCCGGCCGTCTCGATCCTCGCGGCCGTGGAGCGCAAGCCCGTGGAGCGGGTCGACGACGAAACGCTGATCCTGGCCAACATTGCCGAGAAGGCCCTCCATCAGGTCCGCGAGGTGGTCGTCGAGCTGGCCTCGCGCCGCCTCCCCGCCGACAAAGCTGAGGCGCTGGCGAACAGCCTGACCGGGGGATCGTGGACCCACGATTATCCGATTACCGTGGCGGAAGCGCGCACCCTCGGGTTCGCGGTGTCGACCGAGATGCCGAGGCCGATCTACGATCTGATGCAGCTGTACCCGCAGGCGGGCCGGCGGCGGCCCTCGGTGGAGTACGTGCCCATGCCCTACCGGACGCCGGCCACACCGCTCCCGCACGACCGGGAGCGCAAGTAAACCTCCCGGCCGGCCCGGCCTAGCGGTCCGGCTTCCAGGCCACGTCCGGACGCCCGGCGCCCTGGTTGGCCGCGCGGGCGAGCACGAAGAGCAGATCGGAGAGCCGGTTCACGTACTTGAGGACCTCGGGATTGAGCGGCTCGCGGGCGGCGAGCCGGACGATCTGCCGCTCGGCCCTCCGGGCGACGGTGCGCGCGTGGTGCAGCGCGGCCGCCGCGGGCACGCCGCCGGGCAGGACAAACTCGCGGAGCGGCGGGAGGCGCGCATCGAACCGGTCGATCTCCTGCTCCAGCCCGGCCACGCGTTCCGCCGTCGCGCGCGGGACGCGCGCCGCGGCGGGGGACGTCCCCCCGGGAGTGGCCAGTTCCGCGCCGAGATCGAACAGGTGGTGCTGCACCCGCTCGAGGACGGCGTCGATCTCGTGGGTCGGGCCGGCGGCGCGCGCGACCCCCACCACGGCGTTCAGTTCATCGACCGTCCCGTAGGCGCGGACGCGGAGATCGTCTTTCGAGACGCGCTGTCCCCCGAAGAGGGCGGTCTCTCCCGTGTCCCCGGTCCGGGTGTAGATGCGCGTCATCGTGCCCGCCTAGTCGTCGGCGAGCGCCCCCTCGCGCCGGCGAGGCGGCGCCGCGGCCGCGCCCGCGTCCCGCGGGGGAGCCAGGTGGGCGGCGAACCAGGCCATGATGTGCCGGAGCCGCTCGAGCCGGTGCTTCGGCTGGCCGCTGCGCGAGAGGTCGTGGCTCTCGCCGGGAAACCGCACGAACAGCGTCGGCGTGCCCTGCTTCTTGAGCGCGACGAAGAGCTGCTCCCCCTGTTCGATCGGGCACCGGAGATCGTTCTCGCTGTGGAGGATGAGCAGCGGGGTCCGCATCTGGGGAGCGTAGGTAATCGGTGAGCGCTCCAGGTAGAACTTCGGGGATTCCCATGGATCGCCCGGATACTCCCAGAAGCCCTTCTGGTAGGCGAGGTCGGACGTCCCCCACTGGCTGTACGCGTTGCTGATG
The DNA here is from genome assembly GCA_005882275.1 of Candidatus Segetimicrobium genomatis. Taxonomy (GTDB): domain Bacteria; phylum Sysuimicrobiota; class Sysuimicrobiia; order Sysuimicrobiales; family Segetimicrobiaceae; genus Segetimicrobium; species Segetimicrobium genomatis. The sequence goes on along the minus strand of VBAK01000137.1, from coordinate 48,359 downwards.
CTGCGCATCGTCACGGCGGCCTTGAACCGCCGGGTATGGCCGACCACCCAGTTGGTCATGAATCCCCCGTAACTGCCGCCGGCGACGCCGAGCCGGTCGGGGTCGATCCAGTCATACGCGGCCAGCGCGTGATCCACCCCGCGCATGAGGTCCTCGTAGTCTTTGCCGCCCCAATCGTGCCGGGTCGCCGCGGTGAATGCCTGCCCGTACCCCTGGCTCCCGCGGGGGTTCATGTAGATCACCCCGTACCCGGCGGCGGCCAGGAGCTGAAACTCGTGAAAGAAGGCGTTTCCGTACGCCGCGTGCGGCCCGCCGTGGATCTCGAGCACCGCCGGCACGCGCGCCCCCGGCGATGCTGCCGCATGAGCGCCTTGCGCTCCCGGCGGGCGAATCACCCATCCCTCGATCGGCCAGCCGTCCGCGCCGGAGAACTGGAACCGCTCCGGGACGGCCAGGGCGACGCTTCGAAGCAGCGGGCCGTTCCAGTCCGTGAGCCGGCGGAGGGGTCCCGCGTCCCGCCCGAGATCCCGGATCGCCACTTCGCCGGGGCTCAGCGCATCGCTCTCCACGCACGCCACCCGCCGGGCGAGGCGGTCGAGCGAGCACCCGATCAGCTCGTGATCACCCACCGTCTCAGGGTGGACCGACCCGTCCGCGACGGCGACGGATCCGATCTGGGTGCTGGCCCCGTCGGCGTACAGGAAGTACACCCGCCGGGCGTCGGGCGCCCACGTGAGTCCTCCCGAACTGGGATGGGCGCGCATGTCCGAGATGATGTGATGGCCGGCGCTGCGGTCGAATGCCCGCGACACGCAGACCGGCTCGCCCGCGGTGACGGGCACCACCCACACCGCATTGTTGGTCGCGCCCCGGCAGGCATTGTCGTGGCCGACGTAGGCGATCCGGGTCCCGTCCGGGGACCAGGCGGGCAGCGCCGCCGGGCCGGCGCCGCGGGTCACCCGGCGCGGCGCCCCGCCAGCGGCGGCCACCACCCACACGTCGGCGACATTGGTGAGATCGGCGTCCGGATCGGGGTTGGCCGCGTACGCGATCCATTGGCCGTCGGGCGACCAGGCCGGGTTGTTGTGATCGCACTCCTCGCTCGTCAGCGGCCGCGGCTCGCCCCCGCCGGCGGGCAACACCAGCACCTGCTTCCAGCGCCCGTCCCAGAACCCCTCGCCGTCGAGTTTGTAGCGCAGCCGCGAGATCACGCGGACATCGCTCTCGTCCGGCCCGGGCCTCGGCTGGGGCTTTCCGACGACGGCAAGCCATCGGCCGTCGGGCGACCAGGCCAGTTCCGTGGGCGCGAGCGTTCCGGACGTGAGCCGGCGGGCCTCCCCGCCGTCCCGGGCAATGACCCACACCTGTTTCTCCCCGCTGCGGTCGGAGATGAAGGCGATCCAGGCGCCGTCCGGGGACCATCGGGGGTTGGTGTCTTTACCCGGCACCGAGGTAAGCTGCCACGCCGCCCGCCCGTCGGCCGGCACGATCCAGAGGTGGGTCTGGTACGCGTTCGCCACCGCATCCGCGGTGGTGACCGTGCACACCACCTGGGATCCGTCGGGCGCCAGCTGCGGGTCGTTGACGATCTTCACGGCCAGCAGGTCCTCGATCGTGATCGGCCGCCCCGCGGGGGCGCGCGCGTCACGGGGGCTCGTCACGGTGGCTCCTCCTGTGTTCCCGGATCTAGACGCGGCCGCGCGGCTCCGAGGACATCTTGGCTCACGCGGGAGGGCCGCCGGCGCGCAAGGATCGCGCCGTCCTGGTTCTTCGGCGGCCGCTCGCCTCCCTCCGGGGGGGGTCAGCGGCCCAGGGCGAGCCGCTCCGCCAGCGGCGCCGGGAGCCCCCGCGCCGCCATCTTCTCCTGGGTCGCGGCGACGGGGTAGGCAAGACGCCGCAGCGTCACCGTCCGGGGTTTGGTCTCCATCAGGAGATAGCTGGCGCGGGGATCTCCGTCCCGCGGCTGACCGACGCTTCCGACGTTGACGATGTACCGGGACGTCCGCGCGAGCCGGACGGGCTCCCCCGCCGGCAGCGACCGGGCGCTCAGGGACCCGTCGGTCTCGAGGACAAAGGCTCCGGGAATGTGGGAGTGCCCCACGAGGCAGAGGGCAAACGGATACTCGGAAAAGATCGCGAGCGACGTGGGGAGGTCAAGGATGTACTCTTCGATGGGGTCCCGGGGGCTCCCGTGGACCGCGAGAAACGACCGATCCTCGATGCGCTGCGGAAGGCTGCCCAGCCACGCGCGGGTCTCGCCGGTCACCACCCTGATCGTCCACTCGATCGCCTCGCGGGCCAGCGGGGAGAACGCGCCGGTATCCAGGGCGCCGAGCGCGGCCAGATCGTGGTTGCCCACGAGGGCGGGACCGCCGAGCTTCTGCACGCGGGATGCGCACTCGTTGGGATCGGGCCCGTACCCGACGGTATCACCCAGGCACAGGTAGACGTCCGCGCGCTGCCGCCCCGCGTCGGCCAGCACGGTGTCCAGCGCCTCGACGTTGCCGTGGACATCTGAGAACACCGCGTATCGCACGGAGAGAATGGCCCAGGGCTAACGCCGGCGCCTGGCCAGTTCGGCAAGCACCTCGTTCGGCCTCGCCCCGAGAAACACCAGGAGGGCCAGGGAGTGGAACCAGAGGTCGGCGGTCTCTTCAACGAGCCGCTCGCGCGTTTCCTTCCGGGCGGCCCGGGTCACCTCGGCCGCCTCTTCCATGATCTTCTCATTGAGACGGGCCAGGCCGTCCGCGAACAGCCGGGTCGTGTACGATCCTTCACGCGGGTGCGCGCGCCGGTCGGCGAGGACCGCCGCGACCTCGTTCAGCACCTCGGCGGCGCCGTCGGCCCCCACAGGCGATCCGTTGGGCCGCGCGGGAGCTCCCGGCTCGGCCGCCCCGGGCTCGGGCGCAACGACCGCGTCCCCGTTCCCCGCGACCACCGTGCGGAAAAAGCACGACCGCCGTCCGGTATGACACGCCGGCCCTGTCTGCTCGACGCGGAGCAGCAGCGCATCGCCGTCGCAGTCGACCTGCATCCCCACCACCCGCTGGGTGTGTCCCGACTCCTCGCCCTTTCGCCAGAGCCGCCCCCGGCTGCGGCTCCAGTACCAGGCCTGCCCGGTCGTCAGGGTCCGCCCCAGCGCCTCGCGGTTCATGTACGCGACCATCAGCACGTCGCCGCTGCCGGCGTCCTGCGCCACCACGGTGATCAGCCCGCTCGCATCATAGCGTATGGTGTCGGTCTCCCGCATCGCCTGCCATCCTCCCCGGACGCCCCCAGGACGCCCTGGACTCGAACCCGCGGGCGCTCAGAGGCGGATCGGGACTCCGGCCGCCGCCATGTGCGCCTTGGCCTCCGCGATGCTGTGCCGCCGGAAGTGAAACATCGAGGCGGCGAGCACCGCGTCCGCGTCGGCCTGCTGGATGACCTCCACGAAGTGCCGGGGATGGCCCGCGCCCCCGGAGGCCACGACCGGCACCCCGACCGCCCGGGTGATCGCCCGAATCAGCGCCAGATCGTAGCCGTCTTCGTGCCCGTCCTGATCCATGCTGGTGACGAGGAGTTCGCCCGCGCCCCGCTCCGCCGCCTCGCGCGCCCAGGCCACGGCGTCACGGCCGGCGGGCGTCCTCCCGCCGCGGATGTACACCTCCCACCGATCGGCGGAGGTCCGGCGCGCGTCGATCGCCACGACGACGCACTGGCGGCCGAACCGCAGGGCGGCCTCGCGGATCAGCTCCGGCCGCTCCACCGCCGCGGTGTTGATGCCCACCTTGTCCGCGCCGGCGTTGAGCATCCGGCGAAGATCCTCGACGGTGCGCAGGCCGCCCCCCACCGTGAACGGGATCGTCAGCGCCTCGGCCGTCCGGCGGACCACGTCTTCCATGATCCCCCGGCGCTCGTGGCTGGCGGTGATGTCCAGGAAGACGATCTCGTCGGCGCCCTCGTGATCGTACAGGACGGCCAGCTCGACGGGATCGCCCGCGTCGCGGAGGTTCACGAAACTGGTGCCCTTGACGACGCGGCCGGCGGCGACGTCGAGGCAGGGGATCAGCCGGCGGGCGAGCATCGGCTACGCGGCGGCGGCCAGGAGTTCCTCGAGCCGCGTCCGCCCCTCGTACAGGGCCCGGCCGACGATCACGCCTTCGGGCCCGCGCGGTGTGATGCGCCGCAGGCGCGCGACGTCATCGGCGGAGGCGATCCCGCCGGAGGCGATCACCGGCACGTCCACGTGTCGCAGAAACTGCTCGATCGCGGCGACGTTGGGCCCGCCCAGCATTCCGTCCCGGCCGATATCCGTGTAGATGATCCGCCGGGCGCCTGCCCGGACCGCCCGGGCCGCCGCAGCGGCCGCGGATTCCCCGGTGCAGGTGACCCAGCCGTCCACCAGCACCTCGCCGTCCCTCGCATCGATCGCCACCGCGATGCGGTCGCCGAACCGGAGGCAGGCCTCTTCCAGCACGCCCCCGCCGTTGAGCGCGGCGGTGCCCAGAATCACGCGCGCCGCGCCCCGGCCGAGCCACCGCTCGACCGCGGGAAGATCGCGCAGCCCCCCGCCCACCTCAACGGGAATGCGCACCGCCTCGATGATCCGGCGGATGGCCTCCGCGTTGACCGGGGCGCCGGCGAATGCGCCGTCGAGGTCGACCACGTGCACCCAAGGGGCCCCCTCCGCCTCCCACCTCCGGGCCGCGGCGGCCGGGTCGTCGCCGTAGACCCGCTCGCGGCCGGCGGCCCCTTGGATGAGGCGGACGCACCGGCCGCCCCGCACGTCAACGGCCGGAAGCACCAGCACCGACGGCCCACCGGGCAGCGTTGGCGAGCATCCGCATGCCCCCCGCGCCCGACTTCTCCGGATGGAACTGCGTGGCCCAGACATTGCCGCGCCCGACGACGGCGGCCACCTCTCCGCCGTAGTCCACCGCGGCCGCGACCAGCGCTGGGTCCGCGGGGATCGCGTGGTACGAGTGAATGAAGTACGCGTGCGTGCCGGTCTCCACCCCCGCGAGGAGCGGAGACGGCCGGAGCACCCTGAGCGCGTTCCAGCCCATGTGCGGGACCTTCACCCGGCCGGAGAGGCGGACCACGCGGCCGGGCAGGACGCCGAGCCCCCGGTGCACACCGTCCTCCTCGCTCTCCTCGAACAGCAACTGCATCCCGAGGCAGATCCCGAGAAACGGCCGCCCGGAGGCGACATAGGCCCGGATCCGGTCCGCGAACCCCGTGGCGCGCAGGCGCGCCATCGCCGGCCCGAACGCGCCGTCCCCGGGGACGACGAGCGCGTCCGCCTCGTCGAGCGCCCGCGGCGCATCGATGATGCGGACCTCGAGGCCCTGCCGCTCCAACCCCTTCTGGATGCTGCGGAGGTTGCCGGCGCCGTAATCGACCACCGCGATCATGCGAGGGTCCCTTTGGTCGAGGGGACCCCCTGCACCCGCGGGTCCATCCGCGTCGCCCGGTCCAGCGCGAGCGCCGTGGCTTTGAAGGCCGCCTCGATGATGTGGTGCGCGTTCCGCCCGTGGATGAGCAGGAGGTGCAGCGTAATCCCGGCGTTCATCGTGAAGGCGCGGAAGAACTCCTCGGTGAGGTCGGTGTCGTAGTCGCCCAGCCGCTGGCGGACCACCGGGACGGCGTAGTGCAGGTAGGCCCTCCCGCTCACGTCGACGACCGCCAGCACCAAGGCCTCGTCCAGCGGCGCATACTCGGAGGCGTAGCGGAAGATCCCGGCCCCCTCCCCGAGCGCGTCGCGCAGCGCCCGTCCCAGGGCGATGCCCACATCCTCCACGGTGTGGTGCGCGTCGACCTCGAGGTCTCCGGCCGCGTTGACGCTCAGATCAAACCGCCCGTGGCGGGCCAGCTGGGCGAGCATGTGGTCGAAGAACGGCAGCCGCGTGGTGCCCGCAAAGCGCCCGGCGCCGTCCAGCTCCCAGACCACGTCGGTGCTCGTTTCCGTCGTCGCGCGCGCCAGGCGGCCGACGCGGCTCATCCGGGCTCCCCCCGCTCCCGGACCGCCAGGACGTGGGCCGGAAAATCCTCGTACTCCCCGAGCCGCTCCACCACCGGCCGGACGCGGGCCAGCCCTGCGGCATCGAGGCGCGCCACCGAGGTCGCCTTCAGATAGCTGAGGACCGTCACACCCGACGCCACCCGCGCGAACCCGCCGGTCGGCAGCGCCGCCGGGACGCCGATCGCGTAGTTGCCCGCGGAAAACGGCGTGTCCTGGCCGAGGAGGACCTCGCCGGCGTTCCGGATCCGCTCGAGAAGCGCATACGGATCGCGGGTGGCAATCTGGAGGTGCTCGGGCGCGTAGAGGTTCGCAAACGCCACGGCCTCCTCGAGGGTGTCGGTCACGAACGCGCCGCCGTAGCGGCTCAACGCGGCCTCGGCAAACTCGCGCCGCCGCGCGGGCAGCTGCGCCAGATACCGCGGCAGGCGCTCCACGACCTCGGCCGCCACCCCCTCCGCGGCCGTCAAGAGGATCACCGCGGAATCCGTCCCGTGCTCGGCCTCGTTGAGGAGATCGAGCGCGAGGCGGTCGGGATCGGCCGACGCGTCGGCGATGATCATCGACTCCGTGGGGCCGAGGAAGGAGAGCAGCCGCACCCCGTGGGCCTGCACGGCCATCTGGGCGGCCGTGACGTAGGGATTGCCGGGTCCGCCGAGCAGCGGCACGCGAGGCAGCGTCGCCGTCCCGAACGCCAGCCCGGCGATGCCCGCCACGCCGTTGCAGCGAAACACCTGCGACACCCCCAGCAGATCGGCGGCCACGAGCACCGCGGGGTCGGCGCTGCCGTCCCTGCGCGGCGGAAGGACCACGGCGATCTCCTCGACGCCGGCGACGACCGCCGGGGTGACCAGGGTGATGCACGTGGACGGAAACGCGCCCTTGCCGCTGGGAATGTACACCCCCACGCCCTCCACCGGCGTGAACTTCACGCCGGCCGTGAGGCCGGCTTCCATCTCCTCGAGCTGGAGCGCGGGGGGGCGGAGCCACTCGTTGTACCGCCGGGCCCGCTCGATGCTGGTCGCCAGCGCCGTGCGCAGCCCGTCGTCCAGCGCGTCGTACGCCCGGGTCACTTCCTGCCGGTCCACCCGGAGCCGGTCCGGCGAGAGGGCGACGCCGTCGTGCCGCTGCGTGTGCTCCACGATGGCCGCATCGCCGCGCCGCCGCACGTCCTCGACAATGCCGCGCACGTGCGCCGCGCGCTCGTCGTCGAACACCTCGGCCCGCGACCGCTGCAGGATCTGCCGCAGCCGCTCGGGGGCCACCTGGCTCAACCGCTGGATCTCCATGCGGCGACCTCTCCCTCTACACCGACGACGGGTCCCGCGCTGCGGCCGCGGCCCGCATCCGCTCCACGACCGCCTGCACCGCCTCCGCGCGGGTCCGCAGGCTCATCCGGTTGACGACCAGGCGGGCGGTGGACCGGAACACCTCCGCGACCTCGACCAGGTGGTTCGCCGCCAGCGTGCGGCCGGTCATCACGAGATCGAGGATGCCGTCGGCCAGGCCCACCTGGGGCGCGAGCTCGACCGTGCCGCGCAGCTCGATGATTTCCACCGGCCGCCCCTGGCCCCAGAAGTGGCGCTCGGTCACGCGCGGGTACTTCGTCGCGATCCGGATCGGGCTCAGCGACTCCCACTCCGCCGCCCGCGCCTCGGGGAACGCCACCACGCCCCGGCAGGCGCCGAACCCGAGATCGACCAGTTCGTAGACGTCGCGCCCCTGCTCCAGCAGCACGTCCTTCCCGGCGATGCCGAGATCGGCGGCCCCGTGCTCGACGTACGTCAGCAGATCCCCGGGCTTGGCGATCAGGACCCGGACGTCCGGCTCCCTGCAGGGGAGGATCAGGCGGCGGGTCGACCGCCACGCGGCCGCGGTCAGATACCCGGCGGCCTCGAGCGTGCGCATCGAGTCGTCGAGCAGCCGTCCGGACGCCACGGCCACCGTCACGAGGGGCACGGTCCGCCTCCGTGCCCCGGGCCCCCGCGGAGCAGATCCGCCAGCGCGGCGGAGCGCTCCCGGCCGTCGGCCTCCCGCACCACGGCCCGGCTGCCTGTGACCAGCACCGCCCGCGGGGCGCCGGCCGCGAGCGCCCCCCGCGCCACCTCGTCCCACGGACGCCCGAGGATCTCCACGGTCACGGACAGGTCCTGCTGCCGGAGCGACCGGGCCAGCCGCAGCGCCTCGCCGCGGGCGCCGTCGGCGAAGGCCACCGCCACATCGGGCGCCTCCCCCCCGCCGTCCCCGCCGGCGGACGCGGCCAGCGCCCGGTCGACCCGCACCGCGAACCCGGTCGCGGCGTGCGGCGCCCCGAATCCTTCGAACAACCGGTCATACCGCCCGCCGCCCAGCAGCGGAAAGCCCAGCGCGGCGGTGTGCCCTTCGAACACGATGCCGGTGTAGTAATCGAAGTCCCGGATGATGCTGAGGTCCACCTTCACCCCGCCGCCCACGCCGTACGTCTCCAGGATGCCGATGAGGGTTTCGAGATCGCGCAGCACCCGGCGGCTCTCCGCCGTGTCGGCCAGCCGCCGCGCTTCCCGGATCGCCTGCGGACCGCGGAGTCCCGGCAGGGCCGTCAGGGCTTCGCCGCGCGCCGCCGGCGCCCCGGCGCGATCGAGCACCGCGCGGAGTCCGACGAAGTCCTTCTGGTACAGGAGGGCGCGCGCCTCGAGCGCTCCCTCCTCCGGCAGGCCCAGCCCCTCGAGCATCCCCCGAAGGAAACCGACGTGGCCCAGGCTGACCGAACACTCCGCCGCGCCGGAGGCGGCGAGGGCATCGACCGCGAGGGCGACGATCTCGGCATCGGCCTCGAGGGTGTCCGCCCCGATCAGCTCACACCCCACCTGCGGGAACTCCCGCAGACGTCCCGAGCCGGTTTCCGAGCCCCGGAACACCTGCCCGGCATAGGCGAGCCGCAGCGGCAGCGGCCGGCCGCGCAGGTGGGTGGTCACCAGCCGGGCCACCGGGGTCGTCATCTCGGGGCGAAGCGCGAGCAACTCGCCGCCGCGATCCACCAGCTTGAACAGCCGGTCCCCGGCTTCCGTCCCCTCCCCGCGCACGAGGGTGTCGAAGTACTCGATCGTCGGGGTCACCACTTCCCGGTAGCCCCACCGGCGCATGCAGGACAGGATGCGGCCGGTGACCGCCCGCGCCCGGGCCGACTCATCGGCCAGGAGATCCCGCATCCCGGGAGGAAGCTGCTGCCACCGCTCACGCCGCGCCATACCCGACCGGCTCCTTTATCACGCTAAACCGATAAAGTAGTGAAGTTCAGCATAACACACGTCCGGGCCGGGTGTCAAACGGGGTGCCCGTTCCGCGCGACGACCGCGCCGCCGAGCATGACCATCGCGGGATGGCGCAGGACCGCCAGATCTGCGAGCGGATCGCCGGCGACGGCGATGAGATCCGCCTGCAGGCCTGCCCGGAGGGCGCCCACCTCGCCGGCGATGCCCATCGCCGCGGCCGCCGCCGACGTCGCCGCAACGATCGCCTCGGCCGCGGTCGCACCAGTCCGGCGCAGGAGCTCGAGTTCGGTCACCAGGCCATCGAACGGCGTGAAGCGCCAGCCGGCGTCGGTCCCGGCGACGTAGCGGACGCCGGCCTGCCGCATGCGGCGGGCGTTGTCCACGTTGCTGTCGTTCATCCGCCGCCACCGCTCTACGGCGGAGCGGGCGTCCGGCGTCCCCTCCCTCGCCGAGAGCGCCTCGACCAGGAAATGGCCCACGCACAGGGTCGATGTGACCGCGGCGTCCCGCTGCGCCACCGCATCGGCGACGTCCGCCTCGAACCGCTGATGCCCCTCCTCGTCGGCGAGGAACATCGCGTGCTCAATGTGGTCTGCCCCCGCGGCGATGGCATTCCGGGTCGCCTGAGCACAGGTGCAGTGGATGCCGACGCGGCGGTCGAGCCGGTGCGCTTCCTCGACGGCAGCGCTGAGCTCCTCGATCGTGTATGATGGGCGCGACGCGTAGGTGCCGAGGGTCCCACCGCCGCTGCCCATGATCTTGATGTAGTCCACCCCCGCCTTCACCAGCCCACGCACGACGCGGCGCATCTCCTCGGGGCCGTCGGCTTCGCCGCCGAAGTACCAGCAATGGCCGCCTGTGATGGTGAGAGGACAGCGACACAGGCGCAGCCGGGGGATGACGGCATAGCCGAGGCGCTGCGCCCGCCGCAACTCAAGCGTCGTGTCGCGCATCCCTCCGCAGTCTCGGAGCGTTGTGATCCCCGCGCGGAGCGCAATTTGCGCATTGCGTATGGCGGTCGCCAGCAACACCCCGTCCGGTTCCCGCACGGAATCCTCAAACGGGGTCCCGTCGCCCGGCAGCACAAGGTGGACATGGGCGTCGATCAGGCCCGGCAAGAGCGTGTGGCCGGTCAGGTCAAGCTCGGGAGCGTCCGCGGGCCAGTTCCCGCGCGGAGCGGAGCCGGCATAGATGGCGTCGACCACCCCCCGGCGCACGACCACGGTGGGGCGGTCGATGGACGGAGCGTCCGTCCCATCGATCAGGCGGGACGCGCGGACGATCAACCATTCAGGCGCGATCGGCGCCATGCTGCCCCGACCTCCGCCACCGGCGGATGTAGACCGCGACGATCCCCACGCCGATGATCAGCGCCAGCGGTGGTCCCGCATAGAGGAAGAACGCCGCGCCCCCGGCGCGGGGTTCGGCCAGCACGCGCTCTCCGAACTGCCCCACGAAGTAGTCGAGGATGTGACCCGGGGTCTCCCCCGCCTCCAGTTTCTGGCGGATGATCGCCTTCATCTCGCGCGCAAGCTGAGAGTCGCTTTCGGCCACCGTCTGCCCCACGCAGACGGGACACATGAGCTGGCGGGCCACCGCGTACACCCGGTCGTCCAGCGTCTCCGCCCCGGCCCCCGCCGCCAGGCACAGACACGCCAGGAGCACGAGAGCCGCGGGCCGGATCACGCCCCGCGCCGCCTGCGGCGCCCCTGCCGGTCCCGTCTTCGGGTCTCGGAGGCCGCCACGCCTGCCATGCGCTTCAGCACGAGCGCGTACCCATCCGCGCCGTAATCGAGGAAGCGGCCGACGCGGCTGATCGTCGCCGAGGACGCCCCGGTTCGCGCGGCAATCTCGTCGTACGTCTTTCCCGCATCCAGCATCCGGGCGACCTCGAAGCGCTGGGCCAGGGCCTTGACCTCGCCGATGGTGCAGAGGTCCTCGAAGAACCGGTAGCACTCTTCCACCGTGCGGAGCTGCAGGACCGCCCGAAAGAGATGATCGGCCAGCGGACTCCGAAGTTTTGGATTGCCCACGCGACCCACCCTCTCGCCGGTGGTTCGGATCCGGCGCAGCATATCCGTGGGACTTCTGAAAACGATCAGTGCAGGCGGGCGAGCACCGCGTCGGTCATCGCCGCCGTGCCGAGCGCGGGCCGCCCCCCGGCGAGGTCGGCGGTCCGGCATCCGTCCTGCAGCGCCTGGAGGACCGCGGCCTCGATCGCCGCGGCGGGCGCCTCCTGGCCCAGGCCGTAGCGCAACAGGAGCGCCGTGGTCAGGATCGCCGCGAGCGGGTTCGCGATGCCCTTGCCGGCGATGTCCGGCGCGGTGCCGTGCACCGGCTCGAAGAGCCCGGGCGGCCGGTCGCCCAGGCTCGCGGACGGCATCAGCCCGAGCGAGCCCATCACGCCCGCGGCCTCGTCGCTCAGAATGTCCCCGAACATGTTCTCGGTCACAATGACGTCGAACTGCTTGGGGTTGTAGACCAGCTGCAGGGCGCAGTTGTCGACCAGCATGTGCTCGACCGTGAGATCCGAAAACTCCCGCGCGACTTCGGTCGCGACCTCGCGCCAGAGGCGGGAGGTCTCGAGGACGTTGGCCTTGTCCACCGAGGTGACCTTGCGGCGGGGCCGCCGGCGGGCGATCTCGCACGCCTTGCGCACGACCCGGCGGACCTCGACGGCCGAGTACGGCAGCGTGTCCAGCGCGGCGGCATGCTCCCGCTCCCCGGTCCGGGACTGCGCCCCGAAGTAGAGACCGCCCGTGAGCTCCCGTACGATGAGGAGGTCGGCACCCTCGACGATCTCGCGCCTGAGCGGAGAGGCGCCGAGGAGCATCGGGGGGACGATCGCCGGGCGCAGGTTCGCGTAGAGCCCAAACGTCTTGCGCAGGGTGAACAGCGCCTGCTCCGGCCGGAGCTCCCGCGGGCCGCGGTCCCATTTTGGACCGCCGCAGGCCCCCAGCAGGATCGCATCGGACCGCCGGCAGAGCTCAACGGTCTTCGGGGGGATGGGATGCCCAACGGCGTCGATGGCCGCGCCCCCGGCGAGCCCTTCCTCGAACTCCAGGCCGAGCTCATGCCGCCGATCGACCTCGGCCAGCACGCGAACGGCCTCGGCGATGACCTCCCGGCCGATGCCGTCCCCCGGGATGACGGCGATCCGCCGCGGGCGGGCGGCGCTCAAGGAGCCACGCCGGCCCGCTCGCCCAAGAGGACGTACTCCAGGCTGTCCACGAGCGCCTGCCAGGACGCCTCGACCACGTTCTCCGAGACGCCCACCGTCCCCCACGTCCGCCGGCCGTCCGTCGACTGGATCAGCACGCGGACCTTGGCCGCGGTCGCGGCATCGGCGTCCAGCACCCGCACCTTGTAGTCGACCAGGCGGACCTGGCGGATCTCGGGGTAGAAGCGCTCCAGCGCCTTCCTGAGCGCCCGGTCGAGCGCGTGCACGGGACCGTTGCCCTCCGCGGCGGTATGCTCCTCCTGACCGTCCACGGCGACGCGAATGCTCGCCTCCGCCGCGGCGGCGCCGTGCGGCCCCTTCTCGACCATCACGCGCAGCCCCTTGAGCGTGAACGCGGGACGGTGCTGACCCATGGTGCGGCGCACCAGGAGCTCGAACGACGCCTCCGCGCCTTCGAACTGAAAACCGGCATGCTCCAGCTCCTTGAGCCGCGCCAGGATCTCCCGGACCTGCGGGCTGTCCTTGCTGAGGTCCAGGCCCATCTCCTCGGCCTTGTAGAGCACGTTGCCCCGGCCCGAGAGGTCGCTCACCACCACGCGGCGCTCGTTGCCGACCGCTTCCGGCGGGATGTGCTCATACGTCGGGGGGTGCGCGATGACGGCGCTGACGTGGACCCCGCCCTTGTGGGCGAAGGCGTTCTTGCCCACGAACGCCTGGTACTCGTTGGGCGCCATGTTGGCCAGCTCGCTCACGATCCGGGAGAGTTCCCCCAGCCGGCGCAGCGAGGCGGCGGGCACGCACTCGTACCCCAGCTTCAGCTGTAAGTTTGGGATGAGGGAGATCAGGTTGGCGTTGCCGCAGCGTTCGCCGATCCCGTTGATCGTCCCCTGCACGTGGACGGCCCCCGCACGCACCGCCACGATCGCGTTGGCGACCCCGACGTCGCTGTCGTTGTGCGTATGGATGCCCAAGGGGCCGGCGCCCTGCGCGGCCTTCACCCCATCCCGGATGTCGAAGGGCAGGCTGCCGCCGTTCGTATCGCAGAGGACCACCACGTCGGCTCCGCCCCGCCGGGCCGCGGCCAGGGTGGCCAGCGCATACTCCGGGTTGGCCTTCCACCCGTCGAAGTAATGCTCCGCGTCGTAGATGACCTCCAGACCCCGGCTCTTGAGGTACCGGACCGAGTCCTCGATCATCCTGAGGTTCTCGTCCAGGGACGTCCGCAGCGCCTCGCGCACGTGGAGGTCCCACGATTTCCCGAACACCGCCGCCGCGGGGGTGCCGGCCGCGAGGATCATCCGCAGATTGTCGTCCTGCTCCGGCGCGACCCCGGCCCGCCGGGTGCTCCCGAACGCGGTGATCCTGGCGTGCCGCCATGGGCGGGATCGCGCCTGCGCGAAGAACTCCAGGTCCTTGGGGTTGCTCCCCGGCCAGCCGCCCTCTATATAATCGATGCCAAACTCGTCCAGGCGCTCGGCGATCCTGAGCTTGTCCTGCGCGGACAGGGTGATCCCGGCCCCCTGGGTGCCGTCCCGGAGAGTCGTGTCGTACAGGGCGATGCGCCCGGCGGCCACGCGTTTACCCGTACACGTCGGTCATCCAGTGCTGGCGCTCGTGGACGATCCTGTTGACCGCCACCAGGTACGCCTTCGTGCTGGCTTCGATCACGTCCGTGCTCGTCCCGCGCCCGATGAAGAGCCCGTCCCCGTCCCGGACCTTCACCGTGGCCTCCGCCACCGCGTCGGTCCCGCCGGTCACCGCCTTGATGGCATAGTCGGCAAGCGACGGAGTCAGGCCGACGATTCTATTGATCGCGTTGTACAAGGCGTCCACGGGGCCGTCCCCGGTGGCCTCCTGGGTGACCAGCTCGCGTCCGCGCATCAGCGTGATCGACGCCTTCGGCGGGAGCGTGCTGCTCGTCGAGATGTGGAAGGACATGAGTGCGTAGGTGTGGGGAACGGTGCGCAGCTCTCCCTCCACCAGGGCCAGGATCTCCTCGGTCGTCACCTGCTTCTTCTTGTCGCACAGCGCCTTGAACTCTTCGAAGATCCGCTGCAGCTCCGCTTCCGACGGATGCACCCCGTTGGTTTCCAGGAGGTTCTTGAGGGCGTGGCGGCCGGAGTGCTTGCCGAGGACCAGTTTGTTGCCGGGGACGCCGATCGTCTCCGGGGTCATGATCTCGTAGGTCTCGCGATTCGCCAGCACGCCGTGCTGATGGATCCCGGCCTCGTGGGCGAAGGCGTTGTCGCCCACCACGGCTTTGTTGGGCTGGACGGGGATCCCGGTGATCGCGCTGATCAGGCGGCTCGTGCGGTAGATCTTCGTCGTGTCGATCGCCGTCTCGTGCCGGTAGTAGTTGCGGCGCGTGTGCAGCGCCATCACGATCTCCTCGAGGGACGCGTTGCCGGCCCGTTCGCCGATCCCGTTCACCGTGCATTCAACCTGGCGGGCCCCCGCCTGCACGGCCGCGAGCGAATTGGCCACGGCCAGCCCGAGATCGTCGTGGCAGTGCACGCTCCAGACCACCTTGTCGCTGTTGGGGATCCGCTCGATCAGCGACCGGATCAGCGCCGCATACTCCTCCGGGGTGGCGTAGCCGACGGTGTCGGGGACGTTGATCGTACCCGCCCCCGCCGCAATCGCCCCATCGAACACCCGGCAGAGGAACTCGGGGTCCGACCGGCTGGCGTCCTCGGCGGAGAACTCCACGTCGGCCGCGAACCGCCGCGCGTGGCGCACGGCGTCGACCGTGGCCTCGTACACCTCGTCGGGTGTCATCCGGAGCTTGTGCTCCATGTGGATCGGGGACGTGGCGATGAAGGTGTGGATGCGCGGCCGCTCCGCCTCACGGATCCCCTCGACCACCGCATCGATATCGGCGCGGTTGGCGCGGGCCAGGCCGGCGATCGTAGCGCCCCGCACCTCCCGGGCGATCAACTGGACGCCCTCCAGGTCCCCCCGGCTGCTGATCGGGAATCCGGCTTCGATCACGTCCACCCGCATCGCCGCCAGCGCCCGGGCGACCTCGAGCTTCTCCTCGGTGTTCATGGTGAACCCAGGAGACTGCTCGCCGTCCCGGAGGGTGGTGTCAAAGATCCGGATTCGTTCGTCCATGGTCGTGTCCTCCCTGGATGACGCTGCTCACCGCTTGGCTTTGGCTTCGGACTTCCGTCCCTCCGCCCCGCTCCGTGCCTCCGCCGGCCGTGGGGAAGGCTTGGGGCCGCCGCCCCCCGGCCCGCCCGCGGCGCCGGCGTCCCGCTGCAGCCAGGGCATCATGGCGCGCAGCTGGCGTCCGATCTCCTCAATGGGATGGTCCGTCTCCTGCCGGTATCGGGCGTTGAAGAGCGGCCGGCCGGCCTGATTCTCCAGGATCCACTCCTTGGCGAACGCCCCGCTCTGGATCTCGCCGAGAATGCGCCGCATCTCGGCGCGGGTCCCGTCGGTGACGATGCGGGTGCCGCGGGTGAAATCCCCGAACTTCGCCGTGTTGCTCACCGAGTAGCGCATCAGGCCCAGCCCGCCTTCGTAGATGAGGTCCACGATCAATTTCATCTCGTGGAGGCACTCGAAGTAGGCGATCTCCGGGGCGTACCCGGCCTGGACCAGCGTCTCGAACCCCGCCTTGATCAGCTCGGAGATCCCGCCGCAGAGCACGGTCTGCTCCCCGAACAGATCGCTTTCGGTCTCCTCGCGGAAGGTGGTCTCGATGACGCCGGCGCGCAGGCTGCCGATCCCGTGGGCGTAGGCCAGCGCGATGGCCTTGGCCTTGCCGGTAAAATCCTGATGCAGCGCCAGGAGCGACGGCACGCCCTTGCCCTCGACGTACATCCGGCGCAGCAGATGGCCGGGGCTCTTCGGGGCGATCATGAACACGTCCACGTCGGGTGGGGGGACGACCTGGTGGAAATGGATGCTGAACCCGTGGGAGACCCCGAGGGCCTTCCCGCGGGCCATCTGAGGCTGAATGTCCTCCCGGTAGACCCGTCCCTGGATCTCGTCGGGGATCAGGATCTGGACGACGTCGGCCCCCCCGACGGCCTGCGGGACGGTGTCGACCTCGAGCCCGTCCCGCTCCGCCAGCTCCCAGGAGCGGCTGCCTTTGTACAGGCCGACGACCACCGAGACCCCGCTGTCCCGAAGGTTCTGAGCCTGGGCGTGCCCCTGGCTGCCGTAGCCGATGACGGCCACGCGCTTGCCGCGGAGGATGCTCAGGTTGGCGTCCTGTTCGTAGTAGACTTTCGCGGGCATCGGCCCCCTCCTTATGTCGGCTGGGTGCCCCGGACCAGGGTGACCTGGCCCGTCCGCACCATCTCGCGAATCCCGTACTTCTGCACGAGCGAGAGGATCGCGTCGATCTTGTCCGAGCGCCCCGTCACTTCCAGGGTCATCGTCTTCTCGGTGAGGTCCACGACGTTGGCCCGGAACACGTTGGAGATCTCCATGATCTCCATGCGCGTCGACGGGGTGGCGTTGAGTTTGATCAGGGCGAGCTCCCGGTCGACGGTGCTGAACCCGGTCACGTCGTTGACCTTGATCACCTCGATGAGCTTGTTGAGCTGCTTGATGATCTGCTCGAGGATCTCGGGCTCGCCCCCCACGATAATGATCATCCGCGAGACCGTCGGCTGCTCGGTCACTCCCACGGCCAGGCTGTCGATGTTGTAGCCGCGGCGCCGGAAGAGCCCGGCCACCTTCATCAAGACCCCGGGGCTGTTCTCCACGAGCACCGAGATGGTATGCTTCGTGCTCCGGTGGGGGGCGCCCCGCGGGCCGGCCGGCAGGTCCGTAACGGCGGTACTCACTTTCCCTCGACGATCATTTCCTTGATGGACTGTCCGGACGGAATCATCGGGTAGCAGTTCTCCTCCGGCCGGCAGAAGAAATCGACGAGGCACGGCCGGTCGGTGACCGCGAGCGACCGCTCGATCGCCGGGGCAACCTCTTCGGGGCGGCGGACGGTGATCCCGACCGCCCCAAACGCCTCCGCCAGCTTGGCGAAGTCCGGGTTCTGCAGCCAGACGTGCGAGTACCGCTCCCGGTAGAACAGCTGCTGCCACTGCCGGACCATGCCCAGCGATTTGTTGTTGATGATGTAGATCTTGATCGGCAGGCCCCACTCCACGGCGGTGGCAAGATCCTGCATCGTCATTTGGAAGCCGCCGTCGCCGACGATCGCGCAGACCAGCGCGTCCGGGCGCCCGATCTGCGCGCCGATCGCCGCCGGGAATCCGAACCCCATCGCCCCCAGCCCGCCCGAGGTCACCCACGTGCGCGGCTCGGTGCTACGGTAGAACTGCGCGGCCCACATCTGGTGCTGGCCGACATCGGTTGCGACAATCGCCTTCCCCTGGGTGAGGCGGTAGATCTCGTCGATGGCGAACTGGGGGAGGATCACCTCCCCCTCCTGCCGGTACCGGAGCGGATAGCGCTCCTTCCACTCCGCGATCTGCCGGTGCCAGGCCTCGCCGTCTGGCGCGGTCACCTGCGCGGCGAGCACGCGCAGGGCCTCCTTGGCGTCTCCCACGATCGGGACGTGGGCCGGTTTGTTCTTGCCGATCTCCGCCGGATCGATGTCGATGTGGATGAACCGCGCGTGCGGCGCGAAGTCCTTGAGACGGCCCGTGACTCGGTCGTCGAAGCGCACGCCCACGGCCAGGATCACATCCGCGGCATTGATCGCGTAGTTGGCGTACGCGGTGCCGTGCATGCCCAGCATGCCCAGCGAGAGCGGGTCCGTCTCGGGGAAGCCGCCTTTGCCCATCAGCGTCGTGGTGACGGGGATGCGGGTCTTCCGCGCGAACGCGGTCAGCTCCGCCGCCGCGTTGCTGCTGAGGACGCCCCCGCCCGCGTACACGATGGGCCGGGACGCCCCGCTCAACAGGGCCGCGGCGGCCGCGATCTGGTTGGGGCTGGGGACGGCCGGCGGCACCTTCCCGGTGCGCAGCGTCACCTGCTCGGGAAACTCGAACTCCGTCTCGGTCTGGGCGATGTCCCGGGGGATGTCCACCAGCACCGGGCCCGGGCGGCCCATGCCGGCGATGAGGAAGCTCTGGAGCACCATGCGCGGGAGATCCTGCGGCGTCTGCACGAGCCAGTTGTGCTTGGTGATGGACGTGGTAAGGCCCATCACGTCGGCCTCCTGAAACGCGTCCGTCCCGATGGAGAGGGTGCTCACCTGGCCGGTGATCGCGACGATGCCCGCCGAGTCCATCATCGCGTCGGTGATCCCGGTCAGGAGGTTCGTCGCCCCCGGGCCCGAGGTCGCCATGCAGACCCCGATCTTCCCGGTGACCCGGTGATAGCCGACCGCGGCGTGCGCCGCCACCTGCTCGTGCCGGACCAGGACGTGGCGGATTTCGCGGGCGTCGTAGAGGGCATCGTACAGCGGGAGCGCCGCCCCTCCCGGATGCCCGAAGATCACCTCGACCCCGGTCCGGTTGAGGCACTCGATGAGCGCGCGGGCCCCGGACATCCGCTTGATCGTGCCGGCCGGCACCGGCTTTGCTCCGGAGACCGTCGGTCGGGCCATCATCCTCACGTCCCCTCTTCCCGCGAGATCGGGCCTGACAGCAAAATCTTCTCGCCAAAAACAAAAACCGCGCGGAGTCCTCTAGAGACGGGACTCCCCGCGGTACCACCCTAGTTCCGGCCCCGGACGGCGTGGTCCCGGGCGGCGCTCATCCCCGGTCTCGGTGGGTTCCGGCGGGGGCTACTCGGCGGACTTGATGCGCGCCCTTGGCTCCCGCGGCTCGGAGAGGAGAGTTCGCAGCGCCGGATACTGGCTCACACCCCGCCCAGCTCTCTCGGATCCGGAGTGCCGCGTCCTGCTCTCTTCATCGCGTGCGTGTAGACTTTGGGAAACTTTAACAAACCCCCTGGGCTTTGTCAATGCGGATGGCGAACACCTGTTGCCTATCGTCCCAGCACCCCGGTCATGTAGGCCCGGGCCACCAGCCCGGCGAGGAACAAGCAGAGCAGCAGCATCCACCGGGACTCGCGGTAGCCCCCATCGTCCTTGATGAACGCCCGCCGGAGCCCGCCCCCGGGCCTGAGGCCGTACAGCGCCGCGAGCGTGAGCACGATCAGTCCGCCGTACATGATATGATAACCGGTCCGGGGATGCGCGCCGCGCGCGAGGAGCCCCACCCCCACCGCCGCTTGAAGGCCCAGGGGGATCTGGGCCAGCCACAGAATCCACCAGAAGAGGTACGGCATGTGGTAGCGGCGGGTCAGATCGCCGAACAACGCCAGGGCGATGCAGAGTGTGTCCCCCGCGAGCGTGAGGACCGGGAGAACGAGCGAGGCGTGCCAGCGCGCGAGGCTCACGGTGGGATCACACGGCAGGGTTCGCGCGCCCGCCCCGCACTCCTTCAGAGACACCGACGATGACCGACGAGACGAAGCGGACGGTCCGGGCCCAGTTCGGGCGCCAGGCGCGGTGGTATACGGCCAGCGCGGTCCACCGCGGGTCCGCGAGCCTCGGGGAACTGCTGCGGTTGTCCGCTCCCCTGCCGGAGGCGCGCGCGCTCGATGTCGCGACGGGGACCGGATTTACGGGCCTGGCCCTCGCGGCGCGGTGCCGTCAGGTTGTCGGGGTCGACCTGACGCCGGACATGGTCCGCGAGGCCCGGCGCCTCGCCGCCGACCGCGGGGTGCCCAACTTCCTCTTGTGCCTGGGCGACGCCGAAGCGCTGCCGTTCCCGGACCGCGCCTTCGACATCGTGGCCTGCCGCCACGCGGCCCACCATTTCCCGGATTTTCCCCGGGCGCTCGCGGAGATGGGCCGCGTCGCGAAGATCGGAGGGCGGGTCGTCCTGAACGACACGTGTGCCCCGGAGAACCCCGCGCTGGCCCGAGCGATGAACGAGTGGGAGCTCCGGCGCGACCCATCGCACGTGACCAACCGTCCGCCGAGCGAACTCGTGGCACTCGTAGACCAGAGCGGCCTTCGCGTCGAAGCCGCCGTCATGACCCAGGTCCCGCTCGAGTTCGCGGACTGGGTCCGGCGGAGCGGGGTGGCGGCGGCGGAGGCGGCGGCCCTGCGCGCCAGCCTGCTCGGGGCGTCCGCGGACGCGCGCTCGGCGTTTCGGATCAGACTCGAGGGCGACACGCTGCGCTTTGCGTGGGACGAGATCGTGATCCTGGGGGTGAAGCGCTAGCCCCGTCGCCGCCCTCACCCGCGGGGAGCTTACGCGGATCCGTGCGCCTTGTGGACCACGATTTCCACCACCTCGTCGTGCAGGTGCAGCAGCGTGAGGGTGCTTACCGTGGCGGGGTGAAGCGTATTCATCGTCAGTTCGAGGTACGACGTGGGGGGATTCCCAACCGTTCGGGCGTCATCGACGATCCAGAACGTCACCCCGCGGCTCTCGTAGACGAGCCCATGGGCGAGTGGCTCTCCCTCCGGTCCCCTGCGGGTCTCCGTCCTCGTCGGACGGCCCATCACCGCTTCGACCCTGCCCTGTGACGCGCCCGACTGCCCCCCGTCACCGCCGCCGCGTGTGTGCAGCGCGCCGACCGTCACATACCGTGAGTCCAGCCATATTCCGACGCCGGTGATGATGCCCGAGCGGGCGGTCAGCAGATAGCCGCCCTGAGCGCGTGCCGGATCGTACCAGTAGAAGTCGACGGTGGAGTCGGCCGTATTCGGATGAGTGGACTTCGGGCTGCCAATGAGTTTGATCGCGGTGGTCATATCCATGCCGAGCTTGATCGGCCCGATCCCCTCGCCCGGGAAAATCCTATACGCGTCCGGGCCCGGGGGGCTGCCCGGGGAACCGGCGGGTGCCGGCGGCAGCGCCGCGACCGCCGGACCCACGAGGAGCTTCGCCGCGTCGATGTCTGTCGCGAAGTTGATGCTTTCCTGTTCGCCTCCCGGGACCACACGAAGAATGCCGATCACCTCACCGCCGCGATTGAGCGCGGGGGCCCCGGCGTTCCCCGGATTGACGGGGGTATCCATGTGCAGCAGGACGGGCTGAACCGCGGTGACGACGCCCAAGGTGGCTGTCGGCGTGGGGTTGCCGAGCGCGCCGACCCGAGGGTATCCAATCACCACGACGCGTTGGCTCTCAAAGACCCTGCGGCTGTCCCCGAGAGGCAGCGGGCGGATCGGAAGCGATGGGATCGACAGCGTCGCAACGTCATCCTTCTCGTTGCCGCCGAGGACCTTGGCCTCCACGGGGGACTGGTTGGGGAATTTGATCTGGATCCGTCGCGCCCCGCGGACCACGTGATCCGCGGTCAGCGCAATCCGGTCGGCGACCACGAACGCGGTCCCGGACACCTTCCCGCCCGGGCGTTCCGCGAGCACGACGCCGACACTGGGCGTCGCGGCGCTCCCGGCGGCTCCAACGTCTTGCGCCGTGGCGGCCCTGGTCGGGGACGGCACGGACACCAGGAGAAACGGTAGGATGGCCACTAGCGCCAGCGTCTTTCGCATGATCGTCCCTCCAACACGTCCCTGCTCCGGCGTGGCAGCCTGTGATAATCATCATGCCCACTCGGACCGGCTCATAGACCATGAAGAGGGACCTGCAGGGGTTGGAGGGATCGTCTCTGAGGGACGGGCACCGAGGCCGCCGAAACTGATGGCGGCCGGCTGCTGGCGACAGGTAGGGGACAGTAAATCTGGCGCGCCCGGAGGGATTTGAACCCCCGACCTACGGCTCCGGAGGCCGACGCTCTATCCGCTGAGCTACGGGCGCGCTCCGTTCCTATTATAACAAAGGACGCGCCTCAGCACGCTCCGGTTCCCCCAAGCTCCCTGCCGGACCCGGCCTTCATGCCGGCGGGGACGCCGGAGGTCCGGCGGAGGGAGACGCCCGGGAGCGGCGCGCTTCAAGCAGCGCCAGCAGCACCACCCCAAGCCCCCAGGTCGAAACGCCCAGTACCGCCAGCGTTCCCACCGTATGCGGGATACCGAAGATGATGGCCAGGATCACCGCTCCCACCAGAACTTCCTGAGCCATCCCGGAGCGTCGAACACGCCGCCCCACCAGGAGCGCGACGGCGGTCGTCCCAAACTGCAGCGCCGCGAGAAGGGCCAGCGGGACCAGCATCGCCAGCGGTATCCCAACTACGCTGAAGACGAGGAGGACCATGAGCACCACCGTCAGCGGCCACCCCAGGATCCCGGCGATCAATGTCCCGACCGGATCGCGCTCGATCAACTGGGCAAGCCGCGCGGTCAGCACGGGGAACAGCACGGCGACAAGCCATGCGGAAGCCACGAAGCTGGCCAGGACCACGAGATAGAAGCCCAACAGCAGCCATTGCAGCATGAAGAACGGGACCGGCCCCCAGGGCCAGGATTCGACGGGAAAATGATGGACCCATGGGAACGGCATCGCCCCGCCCCAGTGACTCGGCGGACCGGGCGGGGGCAGGTACGGCTGGGCCCGGGCTCCGCCGACCGACGCCCCCGGCTCGGAATACACGGTTCCACCCACGGCGCTCGCCCCGCGGTCGACCACCGCGGTGGAGCGGAGGATCACGTTCCCTCCCACGGCGCGCGCGGAACCTTCGACGCGGCCGGTCACCTCGACGCCGCCGCCGAAGGCGATCGCATCACCTTCGACGGTGCCGGTGATATATGCGTTGCCGCCCACTGAGATGGCGCTGCCGTGCACGACCGTTCCGGCGGGCACCTGCAGATCGCCGGCGCGTAGAAGAAAGGCCGCGGCCCAAGACGGCGTGACGCTGCCGAACAGCACAACGGCACCGAGGCCGAGACCAAGGATGAAGCGCATACGCTTCTCCGTCACAGCGGTGCGCCCGCGCATCGACCCAGCGTCCTGATCCACGACATCAGCAGGAATTCCCATCGCATCGCTGAATTAGACGGCGGCCGAGGGGGGAATATGGATCGAGTCGCAGCGATCATCCCGGCGTTCAATGAAGAACGGACGATCGGCGACGTCGTCGGCGCCGTGAGACGGTGCCCGCTGGTCGACGATGTGATCGTGGTCAGCGACGGGTCCCGCGATGCAACCGGTTGGGCGGCCCGGCAGCATGGGGCCCGGGTCATCGAGCTGTTCGAAAATCTGGGCAAGGGCGGGGCGATCGCCGCCGGACTGGGAGCCACGAGCGCGCAGTTCATTCTCCTCCTCGACGGCGACCTCGTCGGGCTGACCAGGCAGCACGTTGAAGATCTCCTTAGGCCGGTGCTCGCCGGCACCGCGGCGGTCAGCATCGGCCGGATCAAGCGCGACTTCATCCAAGCCTTGTTCCCGAACTTCTCGGGCCAGCGCGCCCTTCGCCGCGAGGTTCTCGAAGCGATCCCCAACCTCGAGAACACCGGGTTCGGCGTCGAGGCCGTCCTGAGCCGGCACCTGAAGTGGTCGGGCCTGCACGCCTGCACCGTCTCGCTGGGTCACCTCACCCACGTTCCGAAGCAGGAAAAGCACGGACTCCTCCGCGGCTATGTGGCGAAGTTCAAAGCGACCTGGCAAATTGCCAAATGGAGCGGCCGCATCGGGCGCGCCAAAGCCTGAAGTGGCTTCACCGCGCCACCACCTGCACGCGGTCCCCCAGTCTCGGCACCGTTTCGGAGCGGTCGGGGTCGGCGCAGTAGTCGAGGTCTTCTGGGAGCCCGATCGCGATGACGTTCTGCCCCGCCCGGGTCCGGCGGAAGAGCGCCGCGGGTTGTGCGGTGCCCCGGTAGAGCTCCAGCGCCGCCATCGCGGCATCGGTCAGGTCAACGCTCCCGGCACCCTCGCGAACCGATAGCGCGGCGGCGACGATGGCGCCCGCGGTGTAGGCATCGTCAAGGCTGAACCGCCCTTCTCGGCCCGCGCACACCACGGAGAGGCCAAGCCCGTCCCGGGCCGCGAAGGACAGCGCCCCACGGGCGACCGCGGAGCGGTTGCGGAGGCAGCCGAGTAACACCACGGAGGCTTCCTGCGCCAGATGCACCGCCCGGGTTCCGTTCGTGGTCGCGAACACGACGCGGCGGCCGGCCAGGGCGGCGGCTGCGAAGGCCACGGGGCTGTTCCCGAAGTCGAACCCCGCCGGGGCGCGACCGCGCTGCTCCCCCGCCAGCAGCACATCCGGATGGGCCCGATGATATCGCCGGGCGGCTTCGATCGAGGGGGCGATCAGCACCTCGGCGCACCCTTGCTCCAGCATGACCAGCACCGATGTCGTGGCGCGGAGGACGTCGACAACCACGGCGGTCCGGCCGTGGAGCGGCCCGGCCTCCTGGGGGAGGAACGCCACATGCAACTCCACGGGCCTTAAAACTTCCTATAGTACGGGGCTTCGGCCAGCGCCTCGGCCAACCGGGCCCGCAGCCCCTCGGCCACGGCCTTGGGAGAGCCGTTCGCATACGCAGCGTCCTCCGTGGTGACTTCGAACAACTGCGTCTGGCCGCCAATGACGGTCCACCGGCCCGGAGAGATCACATCGCGGACATCGTACGGCGCGGGGTCGGTGTTGAAGAAAGCATTGAGCCTAGCCGCCAGCGCATGGGCGCGGCGGGAGGGGTCCTCGCCCGCCACGGTTGCGCCCAGCCGGATGATCGGCCGCCCGTCCACCAGCACCGTGACCGGCTGCCCGTCCGACCCGTCCGGCGGATCGAGCGTGATCTTGAGATACCCCTCCGGGATCCGGCGCACGATGGGAAAGCCCCGCGCGATCAGAGCGTCGCGAATATAGTCGACCCGCTCGTCCGGCACGGGGTGGTCCTGGTAGAGCGGGCCCAGATCCGGGCGGCCGGTCAGCTTATCCGCCTGGGCGAGGTGCTCCATCAGGGTCAGCATCGCCACGGGAGAGTAGCTTGTCTTCGTCAGGTAGGAGATTCCCGTAAGATCGGCCTCTTTCTCCAGATCGCGCTGGTAGTTTGCCATCGCCCCCTGAGTGGCGAGCGAGACGCCAACGATGGGCGCCGCGGAACGCGCGAGCACCGACAGCGCCGCCGCGATGATGAGCGCCGGCGCCATGCGGCTTTCCCGTGCCTGCTGGATGTAGTAATGCCGGTGGGCGACGTGGGTCAGCTCGTGCGCCAGCACCGCCGCCAGCTCGTGGTCCGAGCGCACAAACTTCATCATGCCGCGGGTGACGTAGACCCATCCACCCGGGACGCCCAGGGCGTTCACCCCGGGGATGTCGATGACCCGGAAATGATACGTCAGATCCTTGCGGTCCACGACCGGGACGAGCGCATCCCCCACGCGCGCAAGCCGGTCGACCATGGCCGGATCGGTGACGACCCTATAGTGAGACTCGATCTCCTTGGCGATCTGCGCGCCGAGCCGGATCTCGTCGGCGGTCTCATCTGCGCTGACGGCGGGGGGACTGCGAAGGAGTCCGCAGATCGCGATCCCGACGAAGGCAACGCCCACCCTGCGAATCGGTCCCGAGGTGCTGTGAGATCGGCTCATCGCTCGATTCTCATTATACTCTCCCCCGATCGGGATCCGCCACGACTCACATCTAGAGTCCACAGCGGCGAGCGGCTCATCTCCACCGCGCCGCCAGGGCGGTCAGGATCGCCGCGAGCAGGAAGCCGCCCGCGAGAGACCGCCTCGCCGCCGTGGGCGTGCCCCGGCGTGCCGACGGCGAGGCGGCGACAAAGACCCCCAGATCGTTCGCAGGAGCGAGCACCTGCTGGCTTCCATCGAAGCGCGTCGTGTGGAGCACCTGCCACCCGGCGTCTTGAGCCCGGAGCAGAAGCGTCGCGTGCGCCGGGTAGCGGAGGACCACGGTCACAGGTGCCGTGAGGACGACCGGGGCCGCGGAAGCGGCGTAGGTGGCCTCGATCCGGTAGGCGTTCCCGTCGAACCGGCGGCCCGCCGGGACGGTGCCGAGAGCAAGCGGGTCTAACGGGGTGAGTCTGACCTTCACCGATGACTCACCCGGCCGCGGCGCCAGCGCCGCCGCGGGAAAGGTGACCAGGGCCTGATCATCTTCGGTCGCGACCTCGGCGGCGGGCGATCCCTGAGGGCCCAACACGAGTGTGTCCGCGCCAGGCCGGGGAGGTTGATTGTCGTTGGCCCGTTCCGGCGGCGGAGTCACCCATCGGTACGGCGGGAGGGGGACCAACCCGTCGTAGAGCAGTCGGACGGTGGGAGGCCACGAGAACACGACCACGCCGAGATAGACGGCGCCAATCGCGAGCCCCCACGCGAGGGCTCGATGAGGCCCGGGGCGTGGATCACCGTCCCGCCGGACGCTCCGGCGATCCATCAACGGAGAAGATTCGTCTGGCATTGTCTCCGATACGCGAGGCGAGGGCGTCGCCGTCCATCTCCCGCACCGCGGCCACGAGGCAAGCGGTGTGCACCAGGAACGACGGCTCGCACCGGCGTCCCCGCACCGGCGCCGGAGCCAGATAGGGGGCATCGGTCTCCAGCAGCAGGTGGTCGATGGGAATGCGCTTCGCCACCTCCCGCAGCGCGCCGGCATTCGCGAAGGTCACCGGACCGGCGAGCGAGAGCATCCACCCGGCCGCCGCGCAGCGCAGCGCCCGTTCGGGCGTCCCGGTGAAGCAGTGCAGGACGACCTTGGTGGCGCCCTCCTCTTCCAGGATCCGGTCCACATCGGCGTGCGCTTCCCGATCGTGCACCACCAGCGGCAGGTCCGCCTCACGCGCCAGCCGAATCTGCGCGCGGAAGGCGTCGATCTGCCGCCGGCGCTCGACCCCCTCTCGATAGTAATCGAGCCCGACCTCGCCGACCGCCAGGACGCGGGGATGGCGGGCCAGCGCAGCGAGCGCGTCCAACCCGCCGGGCGTGGCATCCCCGGCGGCCGAGGGGTGGATCCCGACCGCGGCCCGCACGTTGGGATATTGCTCGGCCAGCGCCACGGCGCGCCGGCTGCCCTCAACGGACGTTCCCGCGGACACCATCAACCCCACGCCGGCCGCGATGGCTCGAGCGATCACCGCCTCGCGGTCGGCGTCAAACTCGGGGGCGTCCAGATGCAGATGCGCGTCCACCCACATGCCCAGGTCGGGTTCTCCGCGCTGGGGGCGTCTCCTCCGGCCGCCGCGTTCGGCGTCAGATCACCACACGGCGCATTACGCCGACCGCGGTGCTCCCGCACGCACGGCCCGGAGAATCACAAATCCGCCGAGGGCGACGATCGCGCCCCCAACAGCCCAGAAGGTCGACCCGGTCATGAAACTTCCGGGAATGACGCGAATGCCTTGAAGAAACCAGACCACGCCGACGATCATCATCGCTCCGCCGAGGATCGCCAAGAAGACTCGCATGTCATCCTCCTCCTCTGGGAGGCGACGCCCTCACGACAATCCGCATAGTCTCCTGTGACCATGCCTCCCTTAGGACTAGACTATTTACACCATCCTGTTGCTTCCACGAGGGGTCGGTTTTGCCTGTGAGAGTCATCGAAGACGGCGGGGGGGTTAGACCTCGGCTGAACCGGCTCACGCGGTCGGCGGCCGAACCGCCACCCCGCCGGCCGGTCTCGGCGCCGGCCGCCGGGCCGGTGACAGCGTGGGCTCGCGCGGGGCCGCAACGGCGATGGGGCGGGGCGCGCGGCGGCGGAGCGGAAACGGAGGAGGCGAGACCGTCAGCCCGCGGACCGCGAAGTAGCGGGCCTGCCACAGGGCCAGCGGCGGGGACGCTCCCGCCAGCGCGATCACCGCGCCGTCCGGAATACGTGTGAGCTCCTCGGGCGGCATGAGGGGACGCACGTACGGGTAGACGGTCGTGCTGCGGTCCCGGCCCCGGGTCGTCACCGAAACCGCCGGCACCGTGGTCCGGCCGAGCCAGGCGCTGATCATGTGCGCGGTCTCAAGATCTCCCGCGCGGAACAGCAGCTTCGTCTCCATGTTCCCGAGCAACGTGCGGGCCTCGGCCGGCCCGTAGATCTCCTCGATCTGGCTCAACACCTGCACGCCGAGCAGGACGCTGATGCCCCGTTCCCGCAGGGTGGGGAGCGTCTCGCTCAACCCGGGGAGATACCCGAACTGCCGGAATTCATCGAGGTAGACCCGCACCGGGCAGCGGAGGCCCTCGCGGTCTGACTGCTCAACCAGCTCGTCGAGGAGATCGGCGACCAGCCACGCGACGAGCGGTTGGAGCCGCGGCCCGTCGGTCTCCGGCAGGAGAATGTAGAAGGCGGTGGGCTCCCGGCCGATCCGGCCGAGGTCGAAGTCGTGCGATGTCGCCTCCCCCACCAGCGGGTCCGCCAACGGCGACAGGCGCTCCAGCACACCGGTCACGGCGGCCTCCTGCACCCGGCGTTCGCGCGCCGAAAAGATCCCGTGGCGCTCCCGCACCTCGGCGACCCGGCTGGACCTGAGCACCTCGCGCACAAGCGCGGGCCCGCCCATCGCCAACCGGTACACGGCTCCGACGGTGTGTCCGCCGGCCGGACGGTCCTGCTGCACGTGGAGGAACAACAGCGCGGCGAGATCGCAGGTCGCCGCCGCGTACACCCGCGCGTCCCCCGAAAGGCCGCGGGGCGTGGTGTTCTGCACGAGGAGCGCGGCCTTCCGCTGCGCCGCGCCGATCGAATCGACGCGCGCCAGAGGGTTGTACCCGACGGATTCCTCGAAGAACGGGCAGAAGAGGCGGGCCCGCGGGCCGTAGCGCCCCGCCGTCACGTTCCAGAGCGATCGCGGTCCGGTCTTCACGTCCAGCACCACAATGCTCTCCCGCCCGGGGTCCCGAAGGAGGAGGTTCGGGGCAATGGCGCCGGCGGTTTTCCCGCTTCTCGACGGCCCCACGACCATGACGTGCCCTGAGAGCCGCTCCTCGGTCAGGTACAGCGGGGTCCGCGACTCCCCCCACAGGCCGAGCAGGAATGGCCCCGGGGTCATCAACGGGCCGGCGTCCGCCCGCCCCGCCCATCGCGCCCCCATCAGCGGACCGTAGACCCGCGCGCGGGCGCCGATGCGGCCGAGGACCGCGACGAGCGCCGCCGCGCAGGCAAGATCGACCCAGAATATCGGACGCTGGTGGAGCAGCATCATGCCGCCGAGGGCGATGCCGAGCCCCGCGGCCACACCGATCTGTCTCAGGCTCATTGAGATCCCTCCTCTCTTGTCTCGCGGTCATCCCTTGTCTCTCGCTCATCCACCGGCAGCGCACCGCCCATGCACGGAGGGACGATCCCTCCGGTGAGCCCCGGCGGCAGGTCCCCGAGCCGGATGACGGTCTCGGGGCCCACCGAGGCCGCCAGGCCCGCGGCCACCTCCGCGGCTGTGCCCGCCCATATCCGTTCCAGGCCGGCGCGGACCGCCAGCTGCGCGGCGCATGCGGCACGCGCGGAATCCTTGCAGGCGAACACCACCCAACTCGACGCCCGGATCCCCCAGACCGGCTCGTCCCGCCGGAGGTTCGCGATGTCGTGGAAGCGGCGGTAGCGGGCGAACTTTGCCGACAACTGCAGCGGCGCCATCGTCCCCTGATCGAGCTCGAGGCAGTACATCCAGACGCCCCCATCGGGTGTCCCCATCAGGATCAGGGCATCGGGCACCAGGCGGGTGTCTTCCAGATCAACCTGGGCGTGGTGGCTGCCGAGCCACCGGAAGGCGCCCAGCCGGCCCGCCCGGTGCTGCCCGCACAGGTCACAGAAGACCTGGTTGGTCGCGATGAGATGCTCGATCTGCAGCGCGGCGACGGCGACGGCGCGCGGCGCTGCCGCGGCGGGCGCGCCCTGCTCCGCCGCCGCAACCGCTTCCGCCGCGGTCCTGCCGGCCGGCGACAGCCCCCAGAACGCGCGCCGGTCCTCAAACGCCCGGTGCGCGAGGTAGGTCAGGACCCCGCGCTTTTTCAGGAGTGACAGGCGGTGCCTGGTGGTGTCCGCGGACGCGGACGGGTAGCAGACCTGCTGGATCTGCGCCGCCGTCAGATACCGCACTTCCCCGAGCACTTCAATCAGCGCGCGATCGCGCCGGGTCAGCCGCATCAGCGCCGCCGCGGGGTCCTTCGCCATCTCGATCATCCCCTTTCCTTCAATAGAATAGCCGCGACCGCACGGCGGCCGCGGCCGGTGGTACCTCCGGCTTGTTGCCCTATCGAGTGGATCCTATGGGTGAACCGGTGAATCTCGCGGGCGAGAACTCAGGCGGACCGTGGGAGGAGCAACCCGCCGTGGGGCGTGGGAGCATCCGGTTGGGTCCGGCGTCGCGGGGAAGACGCCGGGACTACGATATCTTCACACCGCAGACGGCGAGGGACACTCTCCCATCAAGCCGGGCTGCGGCCCGACCGCAAGGACGAGGGGGCGCGACAACGCCCGACGCTTCGGAGGGGGTGTGAAGCATCCACCACGTGGGCGCCTCGTCCGTGCGGGTCGGCCGTCGGGATTATGGGTTACCTCGGTTCTACTCCTCGCCTACCTCGGTTCTACTCCTCGCTTCGATCGGACTTCGATGGTCTTCCTCCGGCGAGGCCTCGGCGTCCTCGATCACCTCAGGTTGCCCGTCCGCCGGCGCCGCCTCAGCCGTGCTTTCGGAGGCGGCTTCGGGGACGGCCTCGCCCTCGGCCCGCCGGCTGTCGAGAAACCAGACGCGGTCTCCCACCACCTCGGTGACGCGCCGGCGCGCCCCGTCCGAGGCCTCGTACGCCCGGCTCTGCAGCCGGCCTTCCACCGCCACGAGACGGCCGCGGGCGCAGTACTGCCCCACCTGCTCGGCGAGTTTCCTCCAGGCGACGCACTTGATGAAGTCGGCTTCGCGATCCCCCGCGGCATTCTTGAAGTCCCGATCAACCGCGAGCGTGAACTGGGCCATCGGGTGTCCGTTGGACACGTAGCGTAACTCCGGATCCCGGGTGAGACGCCCGATCAACTGAATACGGTTCAACACCTGTCACCCCCATCGTGTGGCATGCTTGCCTCTCGCGCAACATTACTGTCCGTGCCGTCAAGGCTCCGCGGTGGGTCGCCCGACGCAGCCCCGTCGCCGCCAGCGGCCTGCGACCGGTTGCCGTTCTTGCTTTTACATATATCTTAGCAGTGATATATCTATATGTCAAGATGTCTACCATAGATAGAGGCTGAGCCCCGCCGCCCGGCGCACGCCTCCATGCCAGGCGGCAGGGAGTCGCCGGACGGATCTGCAATCACTCCAACGCCGCTAAGGCGGAGGAGGGCATCGCGGCCGATGAGAGTGCTGGTCCTGGGCGGTGGGATCGCGGGAATCACGACGGCCTATTACCTGGCCAAGGACGGCTGCGAGGTGACCGTGGTCGAGGCGAACCAGGAACTCGGACAGGAAGCGACCGCGAGCAACGCGGGCATCCTGGCCACCGGCCATTCGTTCTCATGGGCCTCTCCCCGGGCGCCGCGGCAGCTGTTCCGGTCGCTGTTCGGTCAGGAGACCGCCATTCGGGTCAAACTCAAGCCGGACCCCCGGCTGTACACGTGGGGGCTGAGGTTTCTGCGCGAGTGTACGGCCGAGCGCTCACGACGCAGCACGCTGGTCAAGCTCCGCCTGTGCCAGTACAGTCAGGGATTGTTGACCGAGCTCGTGCGCGGAGAGCGGATCGAATATCATGCGATCCGGCAGGGAGCGCTCTACGTGTACCGCGACCCGGTCGAGTTGGAGCTCGGCGCCAAGAAAATGGCGCTCATGGCGGAGCACGGTCAGCGCCAGGAGATCCTGGATGCGACCGGCGTCGCGACGCTCGATCCCGCCTTCGAGCCGGTGAAGGACAAGATCGCCGGGGCCGTCCGGGATCTCGGAGATTCCAGCGGCGACGCGAGACTCTTTACGCTCAGCCTGGAGCGGACCTGCCGGGAAAAATTCGGCCTGCGCGTTCAGTCCGGGACCCGGGTCGCGGCGCTGCGCGCCGAGCGCGGCCGTGTGACCGGCGCCGTCACGGATCGCGGCGTGCTCGCGGCCGACGCCTATGTGCTGGCCCTCGGGGTCCAGAGCCCGATCGTGGCCCGCACGGTGGGAGTCCGGCTCTCCATCTATCCGGCCAAGGGCTACTCGTCGACGTTCCCCTTGAAGCAGGGGGGCCTCGCGCCCACGGTCCCCGGGGTTGATGAAGCCTGGCTGGTCGCCTGGTCGAGGCAGGGTGACCGGCTCCGGATGACGTCGACCGCAGAATTCGCCGGATACGATTGGCGGTGGACGCCCCGGGACTTCAACAATATCAAGCGGTTCGCGCGCGACATCTTTCCCGACGCGATCGAAGAAGCGGAAGGCCGGTATCAGGCCTGCCTCCGGCCGATGACGCCGGACGGCGCGCCCATCCTTGGGGCCGGCCGGCATCCCAATCTGTTTTTCAACACCGGCCACGGGCACATGGGATGGACGATGGCCTGCGGGTCCGGCCGGGCCGTCGCCGACCTGGTGATGGGCCGGCGGCCGGGCCTCGATCTCGAGGGACTGGGCCCCCGGGCGTCTGCCGGGGGCGTGTGAGGCGGCGCGGGCGCGCCGGGGCTACAGGAGCGCGGAGGCGACCTTGCGCATCCCGCGGACGATATCGAACTCGTCGCGCTCCGTCAGGAGCGGGTGGAGGTCGATGTGCAGCGCGCGCCGCAGGAGGTCGTCCGTCTGGGGGAACATGCCCTTCTCGAGTCGCGCGCGCCCCTTGTAGTAGGGGCACTCCCACGAACAGTGACGCTCCGCGAACATCCGCCGCTCGATGATCTGGTCGAAATGATAGTACACGTGCTGGCCGCTGTTCCACGCCACCTCCGTGCGAATCCCCTCGGCGGACAGCGCCTTGCTGAACGCGCTCGCCTGCCCGTCGGTCGGCAGGAAGAACATCAGCGTGGCCCCCGTGTCCCCCTCCGGGTCGGGCAGCCGCCGGATCGTCACGCCGGGCAGCCCCCGCATGCCGTCGAGGACCGCCGCCTTGTGCGCGCGCATCCGCTCGATGATCCAGTCCAACCGGCCGAGCTGCACCAGCCCGATCGCGCCCGTGATCTCGTTCATCCGGAAGTTGATCCCGATCATCAGCGGGTTGCCGGCGGGGATCGTCTCGTCCAGCTCCTCCATGCGGGCCGACCCCTGGTCGTGGTACCGGACGGCGCGTTCCCAGAGCGCCGGGTCGTCCGTGACGACCATGCCGCCTTCCCCCGTCGTGATGACCTTGTGGTACTGGAGGCTGTAGGCGCCGATGGCGCCAAGGGTCCCCAGACGGCGCCCCCGGTAGCGCCCGCCGACCGCCTGGGCCGTGTCCTCGACGATGTAGAGGTGGTGCCTGGCCGCGAGGTCCAGAATCGGGCCCATGTCCGCCCCCGCGCCGCGCATATGCACGGGGAGGATCGCCTTCGTGCACGGCGTGACCGCCGCCTCGAGCTTCGCGGGATCCATCGTGAGGCTGTCGTCGATGTCCACAAAGACGGGCACCGCGCCGAGGTGCACGACGGCGTTGATCGTGGCCACCCAGGTGTACGTGGGAACGATCACCTCGTCGCCCGGCCCGACCCCCAGCGCGGCAAGCGCGGTCATCAACGCCGCGGTGCCGGAGGTGACCCCCACGGCGTGGCGGGCGCCCACGGCCTGGGCGAACGCGCGCTCAAACTGCGCGACTTTGCGCAGCGGCCTGGGCCCGTAGTGGCGGAACAGGCTCTGGCTGTCCAGCACCTCCATGACGGCGGCCTTCTCTTCCTCGCCGATCAGCAGGCCGCCCGGGTAGCCGGGCAGGAGCGGTTGGGTGCGGACCGGCGTGCCGCCGTCGATGGCCAGCCGTTCCCCCGTGCCTCGTGTCATCGGCGTCCTCCGGTCGTGCCCCGGACGACGAGCTCAGTGGGCAGGATGACTACTCTGGGGTCGACGTCGTCCCCGCGAATGAGATCGAGGAGCATCCGGGCGGCCCGCCGGCCCATTTCCTCCTTCGCGATGCGCACGGTGGTCAGGGGCGGGTTGGTGACCACGGCCAGGTCGATGTCGTCCATCCCGACGACCGAGAGCTCGGCGGGGATGGCCAGGCCGCGCTCCCGGGCCGCGGTGGTCACACCCAGCGCCAGCATGTCGGTCACGGCGAAGATGGCCGAGGGCGGATCGGCCAGCGCCAGCAGCACGCCCGCGCCTTCACGCGCGGCCTCCGCATCGATGGGAACGTTGATCTCGAGCGCGGGATCCACCGGGAGGCCGGCGTCTGCCAGCGCGCGACGGTATCCGTCGTGCGTTTCGCCCCCGAATGGGTAGTCGACGGCGGCGCCCACGAAGCCGATCCGGGTGTGTCCCAGCGCGGCCAGGTGGCGGGTCCCGCCGTAGGCTCCCCCCGTGTTGTCGTTCACGACCGCGGGAACCGGTTTGCCCGGGAGGTAGTTGTCAAGCAGCACGACCGGCGTCCCGGTGTCCATCGTGTCCTTCACCCACCGGCCGTCGACGTCGCCCGCGATGAGCACGCCGTCGATCTCGCGGGCGCTCGCCATCTCGACGAACTGAGGCGGCTGCAACGCCGATCGGAGCGGCGGGGTGATCAGCATCCGGTAGCCCGCTGCCTCGAAGACGCCGCCGACCCCGGCCAGGACGGCGCGGTAGAAGAGGTCCGAGAAGATGCCGGTCATGTTGGAGCCGGGCACGATGGCCGCCGAGTTGGAGCGCCCCAGGATGAGACGGCGGGCGGCGGCGTGCGGCGCATACCGGAGCCGGCGCGCGGCTTCCGCCACGCGCATGCGCGTCTGGTCGCTGATCCTCGCCCGTCCGTTCAACGCCTGGGACGCCGTCGGCACCGATACGCCGGCGAGGCGCGCTACGTCTCGAAGGCGGTTTACAGACTTTGGCATCAAGGTCCCCCCGGTCAGCCGCGCCGTCCCTTCACGCGTATGACACGGATATATTGTGACACATTGTGACGGCGAACGGCGGCAGTGTCAAACCGATTTGACATTCGCTCCGGCCGGTTGTTAGCATGGGCGTGTTGCGGCGCGACGCGCGCGGCCCGCAGACGGTCTCCTGCGGGTGTGCGGCCGGCAGGCATCCCGGCGCATGCGGAGGTGGGTCGCAGTGGCGGCGGTGATCGACCAGGCCGGGCGGGTCGCGGAGCCGGCGCGGGAGATCCCGGTGGCGCTGACCACGGACGTGCTCGTGGTGGGCGGCGGCATCGCGGGCGTCATGGCCGCCCTCGCGGCCGGGCGCAGCGGGGCGCCGACGCTGCTCGTCGAGCGCTTCGGATCCCTCGGCGGAACGGGCACCGCCGCGATGATGAACCTCTTCTACGTCCCGTACGCGGCGTCCCGGGGACTCGTGCGCGAGTTGTTCGACCGCCTCATCGCCAGGGGCGGGGCGATCCCGGGTGAGTTCGTCGTCTACGATCCCGAGTTGTACAAGATCACGGCGCTCGAGATGCTGGCGGAAGCCGGCGTCAACGTCCTGCTGCACACGCTCGTGAGCGACGTCATCCTCGACGGGGCGGTGCTGCGCGGCATCGTGGTGGAGAACAAGTCGGGGCGCCAGGCCATCCTCGGCCGCGTGACGATCGACGCCAGCGGCGACGCCGACGTAGCCGCCCGCGCGGGCGCCCCCTTCGTCAAGGGTCGCGAGGAAGACGGCAAGATGCGGCCCATGACGCTGATCTTCCGCATGGGGGGCGTCGATGTCCCCCGGCTGGTCGACTACGTGAAGTCCCATCCCGACGACTTCTCGCCCGATCCCCTCCAGTGCATGCTGGACCTCGACCATCACATGATCCGCGTGTTCGGCTTCTTCAAGCTGGTCGAAGACGCCAAGGTCCGCGGCGAGCTCTGGCCGGACTGTTACTACTTCCGGGTCGAGTCGGTGCTGCCCGAGCGGGGCGTGCTCACCGTGAACGCCACGCGCGTCTACGGCGTCGATGGGACGAGGGGGGAAGACCTGTCCCGGGCCGAGATCGAAACCCGGCATCAGATGATCCAGCTCGCCGCGTTCGCCCGCAGGGACATCCCGGGGTTCGAGCACTCGTTCATCCTCGATTCCGCGAGCACGATCGGCGTCCGCGAGACACGCCGCATCCGGGGCGGGTACGTGATGACCGAGGACGACATTCTCGCCGGCCGCCACTACGACGACGCGGTGGGGGTCGACGCCAACCAGCAGAATCCGCGCCAGCAGGGCGGCCACCCTCCGGACGGCAAGGAGGGCGGACCGCAGGACGTCGAGGCGCGGCACCTCATCGCCCGCATGTTTGTCTACGAGATCCCATACCGCTGTTTGGTTCCCCGGGACATCGAAGGTCTCCTCGTGGCCGGCCGCTGCCTGTCCGTGGATCACCACGCCGACGTCTACACCCGCAACCAGGGCACCGCGATGGCCTCTGGGGTCGCCGCCGGCGTCGCGGGAGCGCTGGCGGCGCGGGCCGGTGCGCCGCCGCGGCAGGTCGATGTCCGGGCCGTCCAGGCCGCGCTCAGGGCCCTCGGCGTCGATCTGGATCTGCTAAGCCGTCTCGGGCCATCGCCCGAACGCCTGGAATGAGCCGGACCGGCACCGGCGGGCGCCGGGGCATCTTCGGCGAAGCGAACGGGGTGAGGCGGCCGCAGCGGCCGCGCGGGGGACGGCATGCGCACGCGCGCTGAGGCGGACGTGGTGGTCTGCGGAGGAGGCACCGCGGGCGCAATCGCGGCGATCGCCGCCGCGCGCACGGGGGCCCGAACCCTCCTGGTCGACCAGTACGGCCGCGTCGGCGGGATGGCGTCCACCGGGATGTCGTTCCTCGGCGTGAGCGACGCGGGCGGCCGGCGGGCGCTCGGGGGGATCGGCGCCGAGATGTTCGAGCGCCTCCAAACGCTCGGCGCGGCGTTCGCGGATCGCCCGGACAAACAGGTCGGCTCGGTGACCGTGGCCGACCCGCTCGCGCTGCAGCACGTGCTCCTCACGATGCTGGTGGAGGCCGGGGTGCGGTTCCTGCTGCACACCGTTTGCGCGGACGCGCTGGTCGAGGAACGGCGGGTACGGGGTCTCGTCCTCGCCAACAAGGCGGGGATCGAGCTCCTGCCCGCGCGGGCGATCGTCGACGCCACGGGCGATGGTGACGTTGCGGCGCGGGCGGGCGCCCGATTCGTGCTCGGCCGCGGGCGCGACGGCGTCATGCAGCCGGCGACCCGGATCTTCCGCGTGGCCGGCGTCGACATCGAGACGATGTTCGCCTACCTGCGGGCGCACCCCGAGGAGATGGACCTGCCGGAGCGCTGGGACGGTTCCGGATACACGGCGGAAGACCTGCGCACCACCTCCGTGGTCATGGACGCGTTCCCGTCGCTCGTGGCGCGGTCGCGCGCCGCCGGGGAGCTGACGGTGCCCCGCGATCGGATCGGCGTGGAGACCGGCCCGGTTCCCGGGGTGGTGACGATCAACGCCACACGGGTGCACGGGGTCGACGGAACGGATCCTGATGCGGTGAGCCGGGCCGAGATCGAGACGCAGCGGCAGATGTTCGAAGTGTTCTGGTTCCTCCGTCGACGCGTTCCCGGGTTCGAGCGCGCCTGGCTGCTCGACTCCGCCTATCAGCTGGGCGTCAGGGAGACGCGGCACATCCTCGGCGGGTACACGCTGACGCTCGACGACGTGCTGTCCGGCCGCGACTTTCCGGACACGGTCGCCCGCGGGGCCTACCCGGTGGATCTCCACGACGTCCACGCCGGGGCGGAGGTGCTCGGGACGACGGTGGGCGGCGGCGGCGTCACGCTGCGCCGGATCGAGCGGGCGTACGGAATCCCGTTTCGCTGCCTGGTCCCCGCGGAGATCGATGGGGTCGTCGTGGCGGGCCGGGCGATCTCCGCCTCCCATGAGGCCGCCGGCTCCGTGCGCGGACAGGCCGTGTGCATGGCGACCGGGCACGCGGCCGGCACGATCGCCGCTCTGAGCTGCCGGGAGGGCGTCGCCCCGCGCCGGGTGGACATCGCCGCGGTCCACCACGCGCTCACGGAGCAGCGGGCCGTGCTGTTTTACGAACCTGGGGGCCCGGCATCCCCTCAGGGCGCAGCCAGCCTTGGCTCTCCGACGGCGCTGTGAGCGGCGCGCTGATCATCAACGGCAACGCCGACGGGGCCGATCGAACGGGGAGGCATGCCTGATGCGTAGGATCGAGTACGAATTGATGCGCCCGCCGGACATCGTGAAGGAGCGAGACCGGGTCCCGCTCGCCTTCGTGCCCATCGGGCCGCTGGAGTGGCACGGACCGCACCTTCCGCTGGGCACGGACGGATTGCACGCCCACGAAGTGGCCGTGGAGGTCGCGCGGCGGATCGGCGGGATCGTGCTGCCGACCTATTTTGTCGGGACGGAAACCGTCCGGCTCAACGATCAGCAGGCGCAGGGGCTCGCCGTCCTGGGGTTCAACGGCACCGAGCGGGTCGTCGGGATGGATTTCCCGGAGTTCCCCGTCAAGAGCCTCTACTTCGAGGAAGGCGTGTTCGCGGTGACCGTCCGGGAGATCCTGCGATTGCTCAAAGCGGATGGCTACAAGCTCGTGGTGATCGTCAACGGACACGGCGCCGTCAACCACCAGCGGACGCTGCGGCGCCTGGCGGCGGAGGAGTCCGAGCGCCCCACCGTCCGGGTCGAGTACACGATGGCCTTCCTGCCGGGCGCGCCGCCGCTTTCCGATCCCGGGCACGCCGAGAAAATCGAAACGTCCCTGATGATGGCGATGCGCCCCGAGCTCGTCGATGTGGCCTCGCTCCCGCCGACGGACGTTCCGCTGCGGTACCGGGACTACGGCGTCGTCGACGGCAAAGCGTTCGACGGGAACCCGACACCGGATTTTACCCTGCGCCGGGAGGCCGATCCCCGGGATGCCGCCCCCGACCTGGGCCGGAAGGTCCTCAACGCCGAGGTGGACCGCCTGGCCGAGATCGTCTCCGCCCACTTGCGATCAATGGGGCTCGGAAACCGGGACTAAGGATCCGCCGGCGGCCGCAGGCAGGGCTCGGGCGTTGGGATCGCAGGCTTACGGGGTCGTCAGCGCGCCGACGATTGGGAGGAGCGCGGGCTCCAGGGCGTGGTGCAGCGTCCGCTCGGCGAGGATGGCGCGGCTGCCGCCGATTTCGTTCGCCGAACGCTGAGTCTCCGCCACCAGCCGCCCCCGCGCGGCATCGAAGACCTGAAGCACGAGCGAGGCATCCGCCATCGGCGGGCCGCTGTCGTCGGGGGGCGTGTTCGTTCCGGTGGCGCCCGTGACGACGACCAGGTGCGAGATCCATCCCACCACCAGCCGGTCGGCCCCCGCGGCTTGGGCCAGCGCGCCCAGCCGGTCGAAGTGGAGCACATCCCCATCCCGCCAGCCCACCGCCGCTTCCGCCTGTCCCATGGCGCTGCGGGGAATCACGGTGAACCGCCCCGCGGCTGCGCCGCTCAGCATCTTGGAGAACTCGTCGGCGGCGAACCGCTCCGGCACCAGGCCGGAGAAGGTCCCGAGCGGGGTCGGCGCATAGAAGTCGACCACGCCCACAGAACGGGAGGACGGCGCCGCGCCGGCAGTCCCCGGCAGGATCCCCCCGACCGCGAGAACCAGGATCACGACCACGGCGTTTCCTCTCATCGACGGTCTCGTGTTCTCGGCTGCTGGGCAGAAACCCTGTGGTATAATCGCCGGGACAATTTCGTTGTCCTCTCTGTAGAAATATCCATAGAACGATCATGCTCAGCCGAAGGTTCTGGGGATACATCCGGCGGCACCGGCGCGCGTATGTGTGGGGGTACGCGGCGGTGCTTGCGTCGATCCTGATGACGCAGCTGTCCCCGTGGGCGCTCAAGCTGGCCATCGACGGCATCCGGGGGGGCGCGTCGAGCCGGCGGCTGCTCGTGTACGCCGGCGCCCTGGTGGTCATCGCTGCGCTCGAGGCGGCGTTCAGCTACGCGATGCGGATCCAGATCCTGGGGGCCGCGCTCGAGATCGAAGCGGAGCTCCGCCGCGACTATTTCGTGCACCTGCAGCGCATGCACCTCGGGTTCTTTCAGGGGGCGCGGACCGGCGACCTGATGGCCCGGGCGGTGAACGACATCCGGGCCGTGCAGCGCTTCGCCGGGGTGGGGTTGATGCGGTCCTGTCATACCGTCGTCATGTTGATCGTGTCCGTCGCCTTCATGCTCTCGATCGATGTCCGGCTCACGCTGTGGACGATGGTCATCCTCCCCCTGGTCTCGGTGCTGTTCGTGGCCCTGGGGCGGGAGATCCATCGCCGGTTCGACCGGGTCCAGGCGCAGTTCAGCGCGCTGTCCGCCCGCGCGCAGGAGAACTTCAGCGGGATCCGCGTCGTCAAGGCCTTCGCCCAGGAGGACGCGGAGATCGCGCGCTTCCGCGCCGAGAGCGAGAAGCTCGTCGCGGCCAACCTGACGCTGGCGCGGATTCAGGGGGCCCTCTGGCCGGTGATCGGGCTGATCCTCGGCGTCGCGGCGGTCGTGCTGTTGTGGCAGGGAGGCGGCGATGTCATCCGGGGACGCATCACGCTGGGACAGATGGTGCAGTTCTCCTACTACCTGGCCAGGCTCAGCTTTCCCATGATCGCGCTGGGGTGGGTCACCACCCTCTGGCAGGAGGGGCGGGCCTCGATGGAGCGGCTGGACGAGATCTTCGACCGCGCGCCGCAGATCACGGACGCCCCCCACCCCGTCGTGCTCGAGGCCCCGCGCGGCCGGGTCGAATTCCGGAACGTGACGTTTGCGTACGGACCCGCGCCGGTACTGCGCCAGATCACCCTGACGATCCCGGCCGGCAGCACCGTGGCCATCGTCGGGCCCACCGGGGCGGGCAAGAGCACCCTGGTCCACCTGATCCCCCGCCTCTTCGATGCCTCCTCCGGGCAGGTGCTGGTCGACGGCCACGATGTCCGGGAGATCTCGCTGGGGTCGCTGCGGCGCGCGATCGGCATCGTCCCGCAGGAGACCTTCCTGTTTTCCGACACGATGGCGGAGAACATCGCGCTGGGCTTCGACGGCGCGGACGGATGGGCCATCCCCGGCGCCGCAGCCCCCGCCGGCGATGCGGCGATCGCGGGCGCCGCGGCCATCGCCGGCATCGCCAGGGATGTCGAGGAGTTCCCCCACCGGTACGCGACGGTGGTCGGCGAGCGCGGCGTGACTCTCTCGGGCGGCCAGAAGCAGCGGACCGCGATCGCCCGGGCGCTGATCCGCGACCCCAGGATCCTGATCCTCGACGACGCGCTGAGCAGCGTGGATACCCACACCGAGGCGGAGATCCTCGCCGGCCTGAGAGCGGTCCGGGCGTCGCGGACCTGCATCATCATCTCGCACCGGATCTCCACGATCCAGGACGCCGACATGATCGTGGTGCTCAACGAGGGGCGCATCGTCGAGCAGGGCGCGCACGCGCAGCTGCTCGCCGCCGGCGGGCTCTACGCGGACCTCTACGAGAAGCAGCTGATCCAGGAAGCCCTCGAGGCCGAGGACCTGATCGAGGAACCCAAGGGATGAGCGTCCGTTTCCAGGAAGACGAGA
Source organism: Candidatus Segetimicrobium genomatis (assembly GCA_005882275.1). Classification (GTDB taxonomy): domain Bacteria; phylum Sysuimicrobiota; class Sysuimicrobiia; order Sysuimicrobiales; family Segetimicrobiaceae; genus Segetimicrobium; species Segetimicrobium genomatis. The sequence continues at coordinate 6,618 of VBAK01000137.1, read as the reverse complement.
TTCTCGGCAAGACCTACGACGCCAGCCTGATCCGGCGCCTTCTCCGGTACGTGCGTCCCTACCGCGGCGCGACGGGGCTGGCCATCGCGCTCCTGCTGCTGGCGTCGGCCACCGACCTGGTGGGTCCCTCGCTCTACCGGATCGCGATCGACCGGTACATCCTACCGGGGTCAGTGAACGCCGGGCCGGCCGCCGCGGACCTGCGGGGCGTGGCGCGGATCGCGGCGCTCTACCTGCTCATCCTCGGAATCGGGTTTGGCGCCCGGTGGCTCCAGAGCTACCTGATGCAGTTCGTGGGGCAGCGCGCGATGACCGATCTGCGGATGCACATCTTCGGGCACGTCCAGGCGCTGCCGGTGGCGTTCTTCGCCCGCTGGCCCGTGGGCCGGCTGCTCACGCGCGTCACGCACGACGTCGACGCCCTCAACGAACTGATCACCTCGGGCGTCGTCGCGATCTTCGGGGACATCGCCACCCTGGTCGGCATCACCGCCGTGATGCTGTGGATGGACTGGCGGCTGGCGCTGGTGGTGTTCTCCGTGCTGCCGCTCGTCTATCTCATCACCGAACGATTCAGGGTGCGGGCGCGGGACGCCTACCGGGCGGTGCGCACCCGCCTGGCGCGCATCAACGCCTACCTGAACGAACAGATCATGGGGATGACGGTGGTCCAGCTGTTCACCCGTGAGCGGCAGAGCCTGCGCGCGTTCGAGGCGCGCAACGACGACTATCTGCAGGCCAGCCTCGCCGCCCAGCGCAACTTCTCGCGATTCTACCCGGAGATCCAGGTGGTGGGGACGATCGCCATCGCGCTGCTGCTCTGGTACGGAGGCGGCCAGGTCGTCCGGCAGGCCGTGACGCTCGGGATCCTGGTCGCGGCGCTCCAGTACGCCGACCGCTTCTTCGAGCCGATCCGGGACATCTCGGACAAGTTCAACCTCTTCCAGGCGGCGATGGCCTCCTCGGAGCGCATCTTTCGCCTGGTCGACGAGCCGATCACGCTGCGGGACCCCCCCGATCCCGTCCCGCTGCCTCGGGTGCAGGGGCGAATCGAGTTCCGGGACGTCTGGTTCGCCTACGAAGAGGACGAGGGGTGGGTGCTGCGGGGGCTGTCATTCGCCATCGAGCCGGGGCAGACCGTTGCGGTGGTCGGTCACACCGGCGCCGGGAAGACCTCGATCATCAACCTGCTGATGCGGTTCCACGACCCGCAGCGGGGAGAGGTGCTGATCGACGGCGTGGACGTCCGGCGGGTCCGCCAGCAGGATCTGCGCCGGCACGTCGGCCTCGTGCTGCAGGACGTGTTCCTGTTCTCGGGAACGATCGAGGACAACATCCGGCTGGGCACCGCCGCGATCACCGACGAGCGGATCCGCCAGGCGGCGCGGTACGTCGGCGCCGACCGCTTCATCGATGTCCTGCCGGACGGCTACCGCACCGAGGTCCAGGAGCGCGGCGCCCGCCTCTCCGTCGGGCAGAAGCAGCTGGTCGCGCTGGCGCGGGCGCTCGCGTTCAATCCGGAGATCCTCCTCGTGCTGGACGAGGCCACGAGCAGCGTGGACGCGGAGACCGAGGCGCTGATCCAGGAGGCGATGGGCAAGGTGCTACGCGGGCGCACCTCGATCATCATCGCCCACCGGCTCTCGACGATCCAGCACGCCGACCGCATCATCGTCCTGCACAAGGGGCGGATCGCCGAGCAGGGCACGCACCGGGAACTGCTCGACCGCGGCGGGATCTACGCCAAGCTGTACCGGCTGCAGTACAAGGATCAGGAACGGGCCGGATGACGCGCAGACAGATCCTCGCGGCGCGCGGGGGCCGCGCCCGCGCGCACAGCGCTGGGAGAAACGGCGGCCTACGCGGCCGCGATCTCCGCGCGGACCCGGCGGCGGTAGGGAGCGCCCGGCCCTAAGAGGCGCCGCCCGTTCCGGAAGCGAATGACCGGGGAGCCTGATAGGACACCGGAGGGAACACGGGACATGGCCACCAGTCCGCTCGCCGATCAGAAGTGCATCCCCTGCCGGGGCGGCACGCCGCCCTTGACCGGGGCGGAGATCGCCCCGCTGCTGGCGCAACTGGACGGCTGGACGGTCGAGGACGGCAAGAAGCTGAGCAAGTCGTTCAGGTTCAAGAACTTCGTGCAGGCGGTCGACTTCGTGAACGCCGTCACCAGGGTCGCCGAAGCAGAACAGCATCATCCCGACCTCTACGTCCGCTGGGGAGAGGTCCGGGTCTATCTCTGGACCCACAAGATCGACGGGCTCACCGAAAGCGATTTCGTGATGGCGGCGAAGATCGACCGCGCCTACGCCGCCCGGCCGCAGGCCTAGGCGACCGCCCGATCCGCGGATCAGGCGCCGCCACTACGGGATCAGCGGCGCTTCGCCGCCCGGCGTGTGCGTGCCCGGGAGGATCCGCTGCGGCTGCGTCCCCGGGACGGCACGGTGCGCGCCGCGAGCTTCCCCGCCGCCGGCCGCCGCGCCCCGTTGCCGAGACGGACGACCGCGGAGGCGATCCGCCGGAACTCGTCGTCGCTGAGGAGGGCGTGCTTCCGGAGCGACGCCTTTTTCACCCGGGCGAGAATGGTATCGACCCTGGGATCATCGCCCGCGATCTCGACGCCGATCGCGCGAAGGCGAAAGGCGATGGAATCGCGGCCGTTTCCCTTGCCGATGACCACGTCAGCCTCGGGCTGCCCCACCATCTCCCAATGGAACGGGAACAGTTCCACCGGACGGTCGGCCTTGCACCGTGAGAGCCACGAGCTGATGATGCCGGATTCCACCTTGAAGAGCATGTCCCCGACGACGGGGCGGTTGCTGGGAATCTCGAACCGCGCGAGCTTCCGCACCAACTGGCTGAGCTTGTACAGCCTGTCGTAGCGGATCCCGAGATCGACGCCGTAGAGGACCCGCAGCGCCATCGCCACGTCCTCGAGCGCCGCGTTCCCGGCCCGCTCCCCGAGCGACGAGACCGTCACGTGCGCCACGTTCACCCCCATCGCCAGCGCCGTGATCGTGTTGGCCGCCGCCAGGCCGAAATCGTCGTGGAAGTGGGCCTCCAGGGGCTTCGCGATCCGCGCCTGCACCTGTTGCGTGAAGCGGGCGATGGCGTGGGGAGAGCAGCCGCCGAAGGTATCCACCAGGCCGAGGGCGTCCATGTGGCCTTCCCGCGCCACCTTCTCGATCAGGTCCAGGAACCAGCCGGGCTCCGCCCGCGTGCCGTCGATCGGGAAGAACACCGTGTAGAGGCCCTGGGCCTTCGCGTATCGCGTCGCCTCGATGCTCAGGTCGATGGCCTTCGACAGCGGCCAGTCGTACGCGTACTGGATGATGTGCTGCGACGATGGGATCTCGATGACGATCCCATCCACCCCGCAGTCCACGGCCTGCTTGACGTCGCTGACCATGCACCGGCAAAAGGCAAAGATCTTCGGGCCGAGCCGGCGCCGCACAATCGTGGTGATCGCGTCCGCATCGTCGCGGCTGACCGACGGCATCCCCGCCTCGATCCGGTGCACCCCGACCTCGGCGAGCGCTTCGGCGATCCGGATCTTGTCGTCTTTGCTGAAGACCACCCCGGCCTGCTGCTCCCCGTCCCGCAGCGTGATGTCGTGCAGCTCGATCCGGGGCGAGAACCGCAGGCCGGACCTGACCTCCGGGTCGTAATTGTACGGGCTGACGAACCAACGGTTGCCGTTCTTCCAAGGCTCCATCCCCACTCCTCCCCTCGACAGCCATTCATTCCGGGACACGCGGCGCGCTTCCTGCGGCGTTAGAAGCCGAACGGGAGCGCAAAGGTCGGCGGGGCGGCGTGCCGGTCCCGCCGGGGCGGCGCCGGGCGCTTCCGGAACCAGCGCACCATGGAGACGAGCTGGTCGGCGGCGTGGTCGAACACACGGCGGCCCTTCTCCTTCGTGGCCTGTTCCGGCTGCCCGATCACACCCGTCGGCGTGTAGGTGGACGTCCACTCGATGAGCGTGGCGATCGAGCCCGCGGTCAGGTCGCTGAAGTGCCAGCGATCCTCGTCCGGAAGCCTGTGGTACTCGGCCAGGTTGTCCTTGATTTTGTCGGTCTGCACGTGGGCGGGGTCGACGTGGAGGTACATGGAGGTCTCGAGCTCGCAGGCGTGGGCGCACCCGCCGGGGATCACGGACGTGCGCAGCTCGCGGTTCCAGAACTCTCCAACCAGCTGCCACCAGGAGAGCGTCACGCACAGCGCGTCGGTCTGCATGATCGTCTGCCGCCCGGCCTGCTCGACCAGGTGGGCGTTCGACCCGTGGCCGTTCAGGATGACGATCCGCTTGAAGCCGTGGTAGGCGACCGACCGCGTGATGTCCACGAGGTACTTGATGAAGGTGCTCGGCTCGATATTGATGGTCCCGGGGAAATCCTGGACGTGATGGGTGTACCCGTACGGCACCGGCGGCAGCACCAGCAGGTCCTCCGGGGATCGGCGGCCGGCCTCGAAGGCGACCGCGGAGGCCAGCTTGAAATCGGTGTCCAGCGGCAGATGCGGGCCGTGCTGCTCGGTGGCCCCGACCGGCAGCACCACCACCTTCTTCATGGCGGCGGCCGCGTTGATCTCCGGCCAGGTCAAGAGGTCGTACCGGTACTGCTTGGCGACGCTCTCCGTGGATGGCTCAGGCATCCTGCTTCCCTCCCTGTTGAGTGCGGCGTGCCTTCGCATGGCGGCGCCGCCGCCCGGGTCCCCCGGCCCCAGGGACCCTCAGCGCCGTCCAGGTGAGGCCGGCATCTCGTGGAGCTCCTGAAGGGCGGCAACGGTCCCTTCCACCACGCGGCCGGCCGCTTCAGGCGCAAACGGCGACGTCTCGACCTCGTATCCGCCCCGCGGGTACTCCTCCGGGACCGGAATGTATCCCAGCCAGCCGCCCGTGTACCCGCCGAACCAGGTGTGCCGGAAGGGCGAGCGCGCCTTGACGGCCAGCCCGATCTCCGCGAACGGCTCGCACGGGATGCCGGCCAGCACCGCGTGGCCGATCTGCAGCAGGTGCAGTTCGACCGGGAGTTCGGACCGGCCGCCGAAGCTCCGGGCCCGCTCGCGGGTCATGGCCGCGCGCTTCGCGGCGAAGGTCGCGGCCTCGACCTCGGCCGCCGGAGCGCGCCGGTCCACCAGGTCCTGGCGGCGCCGCCGGGCGGCCTCCGCCTGGGCGTCGGCCTCGGCCAGGGCCGGCTGCGGGCGGAGCGGCAGCCGGAGCGGCCGGGTCAGGACCCGCACCACCGGCTCGGCCTCGTCGATCGGCACGCCGGTCCACTTCCCCAGCGGCGCGCCGGATTCCCAGACCCGTTCGTGCCGGTACGCGCGCGGCGGGAGCTGCAGGCCGAAGTACACGCGCGCGGCCTCGCACCCGATCAGCGCGCCCAGCCGGCGGATCACCCGGGGGTCGTCCGTGTAGCCGTCGGGTCCGGGGCCGACGTTGCCCGTCGCCCCCTGAGCGAACAGGCAGATCGCCCCGGTGAGTCCCTCCACGGTGCGCTTGAGATGGCCGGGCCAGTCCGCGCTGACGCGGCGGTTCGTCGGGCCCATCGTGGTCGGATGCATCGTATATCCGATGATCGCCGCCAGCGGGCTCCCGTCCCGGGCGTCGATGCGCACGACGAGGAGATGAGGATCGATCACCCCGCCGGGGTTGGTGCCCGTCACGACCCGGCCGCCCGGCGCCGCCTCACGGCGGTTCACGGCCACGCGGCTCTCGCCGGATCCGGCCCCGGCCCGCGCGGGCCGGAGATCCCCGAGGGCCATCCGGGCCGCGCCGGCCGCCAGATCCGGGAGCTGCCCGTAGTAGCGCTTGAGCGCATCCGTGCCCTCCTCCATCCACGCCCAGGTGCTGGGGGGCGGTCCGGCGTGATTGTGGGTCTCCTGGACCCGGACCTGCTCGGGGGCAATCCGGAGGGCGCGCGCCACCGCCGAGCGGACCGCCTGCGCGTCCTCGGGCGACACGGCGACGAGATCGAGATCCACGATCACGGCCATCTCGCCGCCGCCGGCCACCACGAGCGCCGTGGCCCAGAGATCGGTTTCGATGCCGTCCGCATAGAGATGCGTCTGCGCCCCCCAGCCGGCGTGCGGGACGGTGAGCGGAGGCGTGATGGTGGCCCGTCCGACGCCGGCGCGAAACCCCGGGACGTTCTGGCTCACGCCGTAGGCCCGCCCACGGCGGCGCTCAGGCGCCCGCCCCCAGCAGCGTGTGCTGGGCGACGGCGATGCTCTCGCCGAGGATCCCGCACATCTCATCGATGTCCGACGCGGTCACGACCAGCGGCGGCGCGAGCGCCGCGAACTCGTTGCCGCAGCGCAGGATCAGGCCGCGCTCCCGCGCAGCGCGCTCCACGACCTTGCCCGGGCGGGCGGTCCCGGGAAACCGTTCCCCGGTCCGCCGGTTCCTGACGAACTCCACGCCCTGGAGCAGCCCGGCGCCCCGCACATCGCCGACCAGCGGGAACCGTTCCGCCAGGTCGTTCAGACGGCTCCGGAGCCGCTCGCCCTGCCGCCGCGCGTTGGCGACGATGCCCCGCTCGATCAGCTGCGTGATCGCCGCGATACCCGCCGCGCAGGCGACGGGGTTGCCGGCGTAGGTGTGCCCGTGGTGGAACT
>VBAK01000016.1 GCA_005882275.1 Candidatus Segetimicrobium genomatis | reverse complement strand
TTGAGCCCCACCTGCGGGCCGTTCCCGTGGGTCAGCACGACCCCCCAGCCGCCGGTGACGAACCCGGCCACGTGCGCGGCCGTCTCACGCAGCGCGGCCTGCTGGCCTTCCACATCCAGACGGCCGTTCCGCACGAGGGAGTTCCCGCCGATGGCGACCACCGCGATCGCCCCTCCTCCCTTGGCGGGGACCGGCCGAGCGCCGGCGTTCATCGGAGCCCACGTCCCGTGGACGCTACGTGCCCTCCTGCCAGGATCTGAGATACTGCGCCTGCTGCTCGGTCAAGGTGTCGATCCGGACGCCTTCGGCGCTGAGTTTGAGGGCCGCCACCTGCTGGTCGATCTCGGGAGGGACCGTGTAGACGTCCGGCGCCAGCGACCGGCCGCGGCGGGCCAGGTACTCGAGGGACAGCGCCTGATTGGCAAAGCTCATGTCCATGACCGCGGCGGGATGCCCCTCCGCGGCGGCGAGATTGAGGAGCCGGCCGTCCGCCAGCACGTAGATCCGGCGGCCGTCCGGCAGTCGATATTCCTCCACGTGCTCCCGGACGGGCCTGCGCTCCACGGCGAGATCGGCCAGCGCCGCAAGATCGATCTCGACGTTGAAGTGGCCGGCGTTTCCCACGATGGCGCGGTCCTTCATCACCTCGAAGTGCTCCCGCCGGATGACCGCGGTGTTCCCCGTGACCGTCAGGAGCACGTCCGAAACCCGGACGGCCTCCGGCATCGGCATGACCCGGTAGCCGTCCATGTGCGCCTCGAGGGCCCGGAGGGGATCCACTTCGGTGACCACCACCTGCGCGCCCATGCCGTTCGCGCGCATCGCCAGCCCGCGCCCGCAGTTCCCGTACCCCGCCACGGTGATGGTCCGGCCGGCGAGGAGCAGGTTGGTCGCCCGGATCAGGCCGTCGAGCGCGGACTGTCCGGTCCCGTAGCGGTTGTCGAAGAGATGCTTGGTATTGGCGTCGTTGACGGCCACGATCGGGTAGCGCAGCGCGCCGGCGCGGGCCATGCTCCGCAGCCGGATCACCCCCGTCGTGGTCTCCTCGGTCCCCGCGACCACGTCCCCCAACAGGTCCGTGCGCTGGCTGTGGAGGACGGACACCAGGTCCGCGCCGTCGTCCATCGTCACGTTCGGGTGGGTCTCGAGCGCCTGGCCGATGTGCCGGTAGTAGGTCGCCCGATCCTCTCCCCGGCGCGCGAACACCGGCAGATGCGTGTGCTCGACCAGCGCGGCGGCGACGTCGTCCTGCGTGGAGAGCGGGTTGCTGGCGCAGAGCGCGAGGGAGGCGCCTCCCGCCTGCAGCGTGCGCATCAGGTTGCCCGTCTCGGTCGTGACGTGGAGGCAGGCGGCGACCCGCAGCCCGGCGAGCGGACGTTCGCGGGCAAAGCGTTCACGAATGAGCCGGAGCACGGGCATCTCCCCGTCGGCCCAGAGAATGCGCTGCCACCCCTGCGCCACGAGCCCCATATCCTGCACGTCCGATTGCACGATGAACTCCTTCCCCTATGCTCGACCTGACCCGGCGGGCTGTCCCATATGCTCCGCGTCCATAGCTTCTACGGTCTCGCCCGGGCTCCCTGGCCCGGCTGATCACCGGCGGCCGCCTGCAAGGCGCACCGCTTCCGGCCGGACGCGCAGCCGGAGCATCGCCACCGCCCCCAGCGCGGGCCCAACGGCCAGCATGCCGAAGGCCTCGGACCAGTGTGCTCCCCGGACGACCGCGGGCACGATCTGGATGCTGATCGCCGTCAGCAGGAAGCCCGCGGCGGTCTGGAGCGCCAGCGCGCTGCCCACCCGGTTCGGCTCCGCGAGTTCGCTGATCGCCGCGGAAAATTGCGCCGAGTCCGCGATGACGCTGATCCCCCAGGCGGCCGCCACGGCCACCACGAGCGCCGGGGACCTCCCGAACAGCAGCCCGGTCGCCACGGCGCAGCTGCCGCTGATCGCCATCGCCGCGGCCGTGATCAGGGTCCGCCCGACGCGATCCGCCAGCAGCCCGGCGGCAACGCAGCCGAGGGCGCCGGCGCCGATCACCACGGCGCCCCAGAGGCTGGCCCACCGGCCGGCCGCACCACCGCCCGCAGCCCCCGACGCCTGAACGCTCGCCAAAAGGAAGGCCGGGATCCACGTCCACATCGCGTACAGTTCCCACATGTGCCCGAAGTAGCCCAGGTTGGCCAGCCGCAGGGCCGGCCCCCGCAGGGACCGCAGGGCCCAGCCGAGATCGACGCGCGCCGGGGGAGCCTGATAGGGGCCGTCGCGCACGAGCCACCCCACGATCGCGGCCGAGGCCACCGCCCCCAGGCTCGTCGCCGCGATCACCCGCTGCCAGGAGAACAGTCCGGCCAGGCCGATCCCGGCCACGAGGTGGGGGAACGCCGCGCCGATCGTGAGCGCGCCCACCAGGACCCCGATGGCCAGTCCCCGGTCCTCGCGAAACCAGCCGGTCATCAACTTCATGCCGGTGGGATAGACGCCGGCGAGAAACACGCCCAGGAGAAATCGCAGCGGGAGGGCCAGGCGGAGGTCTCCCCCCGTGCCGATCAGGAGCCCGTTAACCCCGGCCGCCGCCAGCGCGCCGGCGACGAATACCGCCCGCGTGGGGAGGACATCGGCGATCCCGCTCACCGCCGACCCCAGCGCGCCGGCGACGAAGCCGACCTGCACCGCGACCGTCAGCAGGGCCACCGCGGCGGAGCTGAGATGCCAGTCGCGGGCCAGCGACGTCGCGACCGCGGCCGCGCTGAACCACGTGCTCATGGCGCCGATCTGCGCCGCGGCGATCCACCCCAGGGCCGCGCGCCGCTCCCCGAGGGTGACCTCAGGTCCCCCGCGCTCAGCCATCGCCGCCCCGCCCGGCGCGCCGGGCGCGTGCGCCGCCCGGGCGGATGTCGCGCGACGGCGGATGCCGTCTCGGGCCGTTCAGGCGCCCGGCGCTGGGAGATCCGTGGACGCGAGCCCGACGGACTCCGCCGCCGTCAGGATCGCCCGCCACGTGCGTTCCGCGATCTCGATCCCCAGGGACGCCCGCTGCCGCCGCGTCCTCGCCTCCGGCTCGCCGGGGGTGAGCACGCACTCGACGCCGTGGGCGGGGGGAACCGCGCGAAGACGGGTGACGAGCCCGCGCGCCACCGCTTTCGCCTCCGCCGCGGGCCGAAACGCGCCGGCGTGAATCGCGAAGACGAGCGCCCCGGAGCGGCGAAACACGGCGTCCGCGGTCCCCGCCCCTTCGTGCCGATCGGCCCCCGTGAGCGCCTGCCCAAACAGCTCGGCCATGACCGACAGGGCGTAGCCCTTGTGCCCGCCGAACGGCAGGAGCCCGCCCTCGTTGAAGAACTCCGCCGGGTCCGTGCTCGGCCTGCCGTCCCGGTCGAGCATGGCGCCGGACGGCAGGGGCGTGCCGGCATCGCGCGCGACCATGATCTTCCCGACGGCGATGGCCGTCGTGGCGTAGTCGAGCACGACCGGGTGCTCGCCCTCGACCGGGAATCCGGCCGAGATAGGATTGGTCCCCAGCGCCGCGCGGCTTCCGCCGTGCGGGACCGCGGGCCGGTGCCCCAGCCCGCCCACCCACACCATGGCGGCGCAGTCCTCCGCCGCCGCGCGCTCGACGTACGCGCCCACCCGCCCGAGGTGGTTGCAGCGGACCACCCCCACCGCGGCCACGCCGTATTCCCGGGCGCGCCGCACGGCCTCGTCGGTCGCGGCGACGCCGGCGGGCTGCCCGAACCCCCACTCACCGCTCACCAGCGCGGTCGCCCCCCGCTCCGCCTGGATCCGCGGCTGCGCGGCGGGGCGGATCTGCCCCGTGTGAACCCGGTCGACGTACTGGGGGATCCGCAGCACGCCGTGCGAGTCGTGCCCCCTGAGGTTGGCCTCGACCAGGGCCGACGCCACGATCTGCGCGGTCTCCGCCGGCGCGCCGGCGGCCTCGAGGATCCGCGCTCCCAGCGCCTGCAGCGGTTCTGCCCGAAACCGAACCGTGTCCATCGATGCCCCACCCCCCTCCTCCCAGATTCGTCGGCCGCCGGTCGCGGGCCTTTCCTCTGGTCCACCCACGCTTACCTTTGTCCTACTCCACGCTTCGATCGGCCTTCGATTGGCCTTCGGGCGCACTCGGAGAGGGGGGCACAGCAGGGGGCCGATTCGGCGGCCCACCCAGCGGGTCGCGCGCGGCGCACCAGGGCGTCGACGCCTGTCGTGCCCGGCGGACGTGAGCCTACGGGTCCTTCCAGGACATCAACTGCGTGAAGTTGCCGTACGAGGAAGAGGCTGAGAGGCCCGAGGTGTCTTGCCTACTGGTCTTTCCACGACATCAGCCTTTTGAAGTTCGTGTACGTCGCCCCCGACGAAAAGCTCGAGAGGCCGCTCACGTCCTGCGTGAAGGTGCCGTTCCCGGAGAAAGCCACTTGATTGCCCAGTACGGCTCCCTTCATGGGATTGGGCGAGGCGCTGTCGTCAATTTGCACCAAACCGTTCGGCACGATGACGGTGGCGCCGCCGCTGCTATGGGAGAGTCTCGCGGCGCAACTTGTGGAGACCGGGTCACTGTTGACCTGCTTGCAGAGCGACGTCCCCCCTGGGATGTTGCCGTCGGATTGCACCCAGACGGTCAGCTGGCTGGCGGGAACCGGCATGGGCGTGCTGAACGTGTCGGCGGAGGTCACGCCGAAATGCACCGGGTTGCCGTTGGTTTTGTATGGGTTAATGTCCAGGGCCAGCCCCGTTGTCGCGCCGATGCGCATGTCGATATTCCCCGCGCCGAGGATCACCAGGCGGGTGCAACTGGACATCGTGAGCGTGTTAAACTGCACGACCGTGGTGGTGCCTGCCGCCCCGGCCTGGATTTGAAGAGTGGTCATCGGGGTCACGCCGGAGCACGTGCCGCCGGACACGGAGAAATTGCGGAACGAGTACCCTGTGCCGCTGTTGATCGTGTACGTAGTGCCGGCGGCTTCAGTATAGTCCGTGGCCCCCGGAGTGAAGGTCGGGAGCGTCGGGGCGGAGCAGAGCGGGCCGGGGTTGCCCCCGGAGACGCCGCCGGCGGCCGAACAACCGGCGCCACAGGTGACGGTTCCGACCGCCGAGAGTTTTCCTGTGGCCGGTGGAGGCCCCGGATCTCCCAGCACGGTGACCGTCCCGCCGCCGGCGGGGGGCGTCAGGTTGAGCGGACCGTTGGAGACAATGTCAGAATGGATGGTGGTGGTATCCCCGCCTCTCGTATCGTTGGTGATCGAACCCAGGGCACAGACTCCCGTTGACCAGTTGCCGCTCCCCCCACCGGACGGTGTTCCCTGGACGACCGCGACGATCGTCCGGCTGGGACCGCTCACCGGCAGGGTCCCGATGGAGACGATGCGCCGGAACCCGGGGTAGGCGCCGCTGCACCCGGTCGAGGTCGGTGCCTGGCCGGTTTGGATGCAGCTCACGCTCACCGTGGCCGTGCCCAGTGCCGTCGATCCGTTCGTGACCGGGACCGTCTCCCCTGGGTAGTTTTGAGGCGTCCCGGCGAGCTGCAGTTTGCCGATCACGTAGTGCGCGCCGGCCTGAGCGATGTTGAACACCTGGTCGGCCTCCACCGCCTCGATCCCTCCGCCCACATCGCCGCTGATGACCTGCATGACGCTGATGGTCACCGCTCCGACCAGCAGGATCGCCATGAGGACGAAAATCATCGTGGCCCCGCGCTCCCCGCCGGCCGCGCCCGCCCCCTGCCGCGCCGGGTGCTCTCGCTCGCCTAGTACCCGCACTGCGTCGCCGTCCCGGTGCACGTCGGCTCCACCCAGCTATTCAAGGTGGGCTCCGGGTCCCAGAGCCTCACGTAGCGGCTGAGGTAGACCTCGGTCTGCTTCCCGTACTTCCCCTCGGTGGACTGCACCTTCAGCGAAATGCCGATGACCTGAATCCCCTGGATGGTCGACGCGGTGGTCAGGTTGGTCACCTGATTCCCGTTCGCGTCGTAGTAAGAGAACGTCAATTGCGTCACGTTGATCTTCGGGTTCGAGAGCCGCGTCGAGCTCCCGGAGATGTTATCGGTTTTCGTGGAGCAGAGCTCGTTGTACTCCATGATCACCGTGTTCCCGGTGCCGGCATCGGTCTTCAGGTAATATCCGATGGTCCTCAAGTTGGTCCCGGGGGTCGTTCCACCGGTGTAAGGAATCTCGCCGGTGACGTACAGGCCGTTGGTGTTCGCCGTGGATGGGGTCGTCACAGGAAGCATGGCGGCATCCTGCGCGACCACCCTGTCCCAGCAGCGGGACGTATAGCTGTACGGAGAGAGTTTCTGGACGGCCGGATCCACGTTGACTCCGGCCTGTCGGATCCGGTCGCTCATCCAGGACAGGGTGATCCGGGCCGATTGCGTGTCGGTCGACCAGCCGGCGGAGATCATCTTGCTCTGCACGGCCGCGCCCATCAGGATCGCGATGGCGCCGGCGATGATCATCATGAGCGCGGACGCCACCAGGATCTCGACAACGGTCAGCCCACGCTGATCGTGGGCGCGCCGCGGCATCCGGATCAGGGGAAGGTCATCGAATCGATTCATCCGGCTCACGCCTCCTCGGGCCGTTCCGCGTGGACATCAGGGACCGGCCTTGGTAAAGCTGGACACATACGTGCTGAGCGTGGTGAAGGCCGTCGACGGGGTCTGATATAGGGTGATGACGACCTGCAACGCCACCTGGGTCCCGCTCACCTGGATCGACGTAATGGTGATGCTGGCGTGGTCAAATCCGAATGGGAGCGGGGGCTCCGTGACCGCGCCGTTGGGACACGATCCTCCGGACGCCCCGCACCAGGTGCGGGGCGTGCTCGACTGCGTCATGGTGTACGTGCCGACGGCGAGGGGACTGTTGCATGTGGAGGTGCAGGGACCGTTTTGGAGCAGCAGAAAGCTGAGCTCCGCCTCTATCCACGTGGCGGCCGCCGCCCGGTTCTGGCTGCCCCGGGCCTGTACCATCCCGAACAGCAGCCCCCCGAGCGCGGACAGCACGAGGATGCCGAGCAGGGCCGTCGACATCACCGTTTCGATGATCGTGAACCCCCGCTGGCCGCGCGGACTTCGACCGGGGTAAACGGGATGGCTCATTGGTACGTCACGCTCCCTGTGTTCGACTGGATCGTGATCACGTTACTGGCCCCGGTGGACGCGCTCGTCAACGTGATCGTGCCCGCCACCGCGGGCACCCCGCGCTTGTCGAACGTGCAGACGTTCGACGCGCACGTGGTGGTGATTGTGATATCTGCCGGCAGCCTGCCCACCTTGAAGGTGTTGCATGCAGAAGGACAGGCCGCCAGAGTATAGGTCGTGCTGGTCAGGGTGACGTTGACGGGCGCCCGCTGGGTCACGGCCGACTGCTGGGCCCACGCGATGTCGAGCGTCGTCGAGCGCACCCACCCATCGAGCGCCTCACGGTTCATCGCACCCCGCACGTTGAACATGGCGCCGGTAATGATGATTCCGGCCAGCGCGAGCGCGACCGCGAGCTCGATCAGCGAGAACCCATCCTGGGCGCGCGCCCGCTTCATCATTGCGAAACCGCTCATTCGACCCTTCATTGCCGCCCCACCCCCCGGGCGTCACGCGACCGCATCCCCTCGGTGCTGCGAGAAGCGCAAGGCCGCAATCCCGGCCTCGTCACGTTCACCCTCTCGTATTGAAGAATGCCCGCTTTCGGGCCAAACAGGACTCGTTCGTTCTGCGGGGTTTGCCCGATCGTTCGATGGCCGAACTCAACCGTTCGGTGGACCACGCCGGGTGCGGAGACCTGTGGGTGGAGCGGGGAGTGCTGGAGGGGGACAGGATTGGGGGAAGATCCCGATCGGGTTCTCTCAACTGCCGTGGAGGTTTGGGAGCCCCATGGGACGGCGGCTCAGGGTGCGGCGGTGGAAAATAACGCATCGGGGGGGCGGACTCTCCGCCCCCCGATGACCTCGCCCGCGCCCCCGTGGATCGCAGGGGGGATCTCGCTACTGGTCCTTCCAGGACATCACCTGCTTGAAGTTGCTGGCCGTCGCCGGCGGGAACGAGAGGGTCGACAGGCCCGTCGTGTCCTGCGTGAAGGCGGTGTTCCCCATGAAATCCACTTCCTTGGCCAGAATGGCTCCCTTCATGGGGACGGTCAGGTTGTTCTCGGAGGCGTCGTCGATCATCGCCGTCCCGTTCGCCGCGATGATGGTGGCGTTGCCGGTGTTATGGGACATCCATACGGCGCAATCCGGGAGGGTCGTGATGGTGCTGCTGCTCTGACTGCACGCCAGGTTGGGGGCATGGTTGGTCGAGACGTCGGGGGAGGTGCCGTCGGACTTCACCCACACGGTCAGTGTCTTGGCTTGGGGCAACGGCTGGGGGCTGGCATCCGTGTCGGACAGCAGGACGCCAAAATGCGAATCAAAACCGCTGTTCTTGTATGGTCCTATGTCCAGGGCCGTGCCCGTGGTCTTGCCAAGGCGCAGATCGATGTTCCCCGTTGGTGCTCCGCCGCTGGCGTTCGAGACCACCAGGCGGCTCCACTCATGCATCGTGAGTGTGTTCATCTGCAACACCGCGGTGCCTGACGCCGGAGCTATGATTTTAAGAACGGTGTACGAGCTGGCGGTCGGGCCAGCAGGCAAGATGACATCGCCATACGCGGTGGGGCAGGTTCCTGAGGAGCAATTGATCGTGAGCGTAGTGCCCGAGCCTACGGTAGTGGTGCCGCTCCCTGGGACGTACCCCGGCGCCGGAATCGTTGGGGCGGCGCAGCCGGCGTTGGCCGCGGAGCCGGAGAGGGTGCCGGCGTGGGTGCATTGAGGAGAGGTACAACTAGCGGTGGTCTTCGCCAGGACGGCTCCTGTGTAACCGGTCCCTGATTTCACATTGACCGTCCCCAGAATAGAGCCTTCGCCTATCGCTGCCGGGTTCGGATTCAGGTTGATCGATCCGTTGGAGGCAATGTCACCATTGATGGTGGTGGTCTCGCCCGAGGCCGTATAGCTCTGGACCGTATTCAGGCCACAGACTGCCGTGGTCCAGCCGCCTCCCCCCGCCCCCGCTGTTCCCTGGACGACCGCGACGACCGTCCGGGACGGGCCGCTCACCGGCAGGGATCCGACGGAGATGACGCGCCGGTAGACGTCGTTGGTGGCGCACCCGGTCGAGGTGGGGGCCAGGCCGGTAGTGATGCAACTCACGGTCACCACGGCCGTGCCCAGCGTCGTCGACCCGTTTACGACCGTGATCGTCTCCCCCGCGTAACTTGGGAGCGTCCCGGCGAGCTGCAGCTTGCCGATCACGTAGTGCGCGCCGGCCTGGGCGATGTTGAACACCTGGTCGGCCTCCACCCCCTCGATCCCTCCGCCCACATCGCCGCTGATGACCTGCATGACGCTGACGGTCACCGCCCCGACCAGCAGCATCGCCATGATGACGAACATCATCGTGGCCCCGCGCTCTCCCCTCGCCGGCGGCGCCGCCGGCCGCACGGGCTCCCCCCAGGCTCTCCCCGACGTGCTCAGGTGTTGGTCCATCTGGTGGTTCGCGTTGCTGCCCATCGTCATCGCCGCCTCCGCCCTCCGGCGTCATGAGGTCCCCGCGTTCCTCCGGTCGCGCGACAGGCGCAAAACCGCAGTCCCGGTCCCGTGACGTCATCCCTTCGGTATGATAGATGCCCGCTTTCGAACCAGGCAGGACTCGTTCGTTCTGTGGGTTCTGCCCCAACCTTTCGAGAGGGCGAACTCATCCGTTCGGGGGACCGTGCCGTGCTCAGAGCAACTGCGGGTGGAGCGGGGCGCGCCGGGGGCACAGAATTGACGGAAGATCGCGACCGGGTTGTCTCAACCGCCGTGGAGGTTTGGGAGCCCCATGGGACGGCGGCTCAGGGTGGTGGACAATAACGCATCGGGGGGCGGACTCTCCGCCCCCCGATGACCTCGCCCGCGCCCCCGTGGATCGCAGGGGGGATCTCGCTACTGGTCCTTCCAGGACATCACCTGCTTGAAGTTGCTGGCCGTCGCCGGCGGGAACGAGAGGGTCGACAGACCCGTCGTGTCCTGCGTGAAGGCGGTGTTCCCCATGAAATCCACTTCCTTGGCCAGAATGGCTCCCTTCATGGGGACGGTCAGGTTGTTCTCGGAGGCGTCGTCGATCATCGCCGTCCCGTTCGCCGCGATGATGGTGGCGTTGCCGGTGTTATGGGAGAGCCATACGGCGCAATTCGGGAGGGTCGTGATGGTGCTGCTGCTCTGACTGCACGCCAAGTTGGGGGCATGGTTGGTCGAGACGGTGGGGGAGGTGCCGTCGGACTTCACCCACACGGTCAGTGTCTTGGCTTGGGGCAACGGCTGGGGGCTGGCATCCGTGTCGGATGGCAGGACGCCAAAATGCGAATCAAAACCGCTGTTCTTGTATGGCCCTATGTCCAGGGCCGTGGTCGTGGTCTTGCCAAGGCGCAGATCGATGTTCCCCGCTGGTGCTCCGCCGGCAGAGGACTCGACCACCAGGCGGGTCCACTCATGCATCGTGAGTGAGTTCATCTGCAACACCGCGGTGCCTGACGCCGGCGCTTTGATTGCAAGAACGGTGTACGAGCTGGCGGTCGGGCCAGCAGGCAAGATGACATCGCCATACGCGGTGGGGCAGGTTCCTGAGGAGCAATCGATCGTGAGCGTAGTGCCCGAGCCTACGGTAGTGGTACCGCTCCCTGGGACGTACCCCGGAGCCGGAATCGTTGGGGCGGCGCAGCCGGGGTTGGCCGAGGAGCCGGAGAGGGTGCCGGCGTGGGTGCAATTAGGAGAGGTGCAACTGGCGGTGGTCTTCGCCAGGATGGCTCCTGTGTAACCCGTCCCTGATTTCACATTGACCGTCCCCAGAATAGAGCCTTCGCCTACCGCTGCCGGGTTCGGATTCAGGTTGACCGATCCGTTGGAGGCAATGTCACCATTGATGGTGGTGGTCTCGCCCGAGGCCGTATAGCTGTTGACCGTATTCAGGCCACAGACCGCCGTGGTCCAGCCGCCTCCCCCCGCCCCCGCTGTTCCCTGGATGACCGCGACGACCGTCCGGGACGGGCCGCTCACCGGCAGGGATCCGACGGAGATGACGCGCCGGTAGACGTCGTTGGTGGCGCACCCGGTCGAGGTGGGGGCCAGGCCGGTAGTGATGCAACTCACGGTCACCACGGCCGTGCCCAGCGTCGTCGATCCGTTCACGACCGTGACCGTCTCCCCCGCGTAACTTGGGAGCGTCCCGGCGAGCTGCATCTTGCCGATCACATAGTGCGCGCCGGCCTGGGCGATGTTGAACACCTGGTCGGCCTGCATCCCCTCCACGCCGCCGCCCACGTCGGCGCCGATGACCTGCATGGCGCTGACGGTCACCGCCCCGACCAGCAGCATCGCCATGAGGACGAACATCATCGTGGCCCCGCGCTCTCCCCTCGCCGGCGGCGCCGCCGGCCGCACGGGCTCCCCCCCGGCTCTCCCCGACGTGCTCAGGTGTTGGTCCATCTGGTTGTTCGCGTTGCTGCCCATAGCCATCGTCGCCTCCGCCCTCCGGCGTCATCAGGTCCCCGCGTTCCCCCGGTCGCGCGACAGGCGCACGACCGCAGTCCCGGGTCCCGTGACGTCATCCTTCAGTATGAGAAATGCCCGTTTTCGAACCAGGCAGGACTCATTCGTTCTGTGGGTTTTGCCCCAACCTTTCGAGAGGGCGAACTCATCCGTTCGGGGGACCGTGCCGTGCTCAGAGCAACTGCGGGTGGAGCGGGGAGCGCTGGGGGACAGGATTGACGGAAGATCGCGACCGGGTTGTCTCAACCGCCGTGGAGGTTTGGGAGCCCCAGGGGGGCGAGGCCTCGCTACTGGTCCTTCCAGGACATCAGGGTGTTGAAGTTGGAATACGTCGGTGTCCCTCCCCAGGTGGCGCCTCTTGTGTCAGACTTCCAGAAGCCATTGCCGCCGAATTCAAGTTCCTGGGCGACGACGCCCCCATTGAACACATTGGGCTCGGCGCTATCGTCGACGTCAGCGCGACCGTTCGGCACGATGAAGGTGGCGCCCCCGGACATGTGGGAGAGCATCGCCGCGCAATGATTAGGGTCGAAGCAAGTTGCGCTTCCTACCCCTCCGGGTCCTGTCCCCCCCAGGCCATCCGAATTTACCGACACGACCAGTCGATCGGCGGAAATCGGCGAAGTTGTAGCGAGCGTATCGGCGGCGTCCACGCCGAAATGGTCGGGTTGCGTGCCCGCGTTATATCCCCGCACATTCAAGCCCTGG
>VBAK01000136.1 GCA_005882275.1 Candidatus Segetimicrobium genomatis | reverse complement strand
CGGGAGCGCCGACGTGAACGCCGAGTTTGTCCCTTAGGCCCTATGCTATAATTGAGTTCGCTCGGAGGGGTGCGAGAGTGGCCGATCCGGCACGCCTGGAGAGCGTGTAGGCGGGCAACCGCCTCGTGGGTTCAAATCCCACCCCCTCCGCCACGCTAACTCATTCAGCCGGGGGGGCGGATGAGATGACAGGGGTGGCGTGGGTCTTAATCGTCTTTCTGTTGTTGGTGCCCACCCCCGTGGCACGAGGGCAGGCCCCTGATCCCGCGGATGCCGTCTTTCAGATCGAAGTGTGGTCGGCTCAGGACAATAAGCACTACCGCCTGCAGGAATCCGGAACGGGGTTCTTCATCAAGTCAGACGGAACGGCGCTCACCGTCAGCCATGTGGTGTATCGAGCCGTGCATGATCTTGAACATTCCCGACTGGTCGCCATTGTGGGGAAGGAGTTTTTCGACGCGGCTGTGGTCTGCGCGAGCAGGCTCCTTGATGATCCCACGAAACCCGCTTCGAACTCGGGAGTCGAACTCTCCAAAGACGTCGCTGAGATCATGCTGACTCCGTCCACCATGCCGTTCAAGGAGCGGGGGAGGGAGATCGGCGGCACCTGGTCTGTGATCGCGACCGCCCATACCGGTCCCAACCCCGATTTCCCGTTTCTGAAGATTGGCGGGAACCCGCACGGCCACGTGCGGGTCATCGGCTTTGGGGATATCTCTCCCATCCTGTACAAGTGGACGGCGAGAGGACAGGTCGACGAGTTCTTCCACGAAAACGGAACGGAGATGTTCACCATCAAATTCACCAACCCACCCCAGGCTGGGAACAGCGGTTCTCCGGTGCTCGATGATCAGGATCAGGTTGTGGGATTGTTCACCTGGCAATCCGCCGCCCACCAGTACTTGGGCATCGCGCAGGCCCCAAGCGCGCTCCGGAATCCCTGCCGGTAGGGACCCACCAGAACGGATGATCTGGAATCATCCTATTGGGGGCCGATTTCGTCCGGAATCGGTAAGGGAAGCCGGGCGTTGGCGTCTAATGGCAGAGGTGATGGAGAGGGCCCGGCGCCGGGCAGGTACGCTCCGGCGCCCGGGGGCAGGCGCCCCTCGGAATCACGCGCAAATTGCGGTAGAATTGTCTAGGCACCGGATCGGCTCAGAGGGGACGGCGGCGGGCGAAGGCCTTACTCAGTTCCGCCACCGGATAAAGCGAGGACGGGGATGAGCTGGAAGGATGTCCGCAAGACTGCCATCGAGTTTGGCAAGACCCTGGTGATCGCGTTTCTGCTCGCGCACTTCATCATGGTTTCGGTCGCCCAGGCGTTCCAGGTGGAGCAGTTCTCCATGGAACCGAGCCTGCTGCCCCGCGACCGCGTGCTGGTGAACAAGTTCATCCACCACCTCCGGCCGCCCCATCCCGGGGAGATCGTCGTGCTCCATCCGCCGACCGACGCGTCGCGCAACTACATCAAGCGCGTGATCGCCGTCGGCGGGCAGACCGTCCAGATTCGGGACGGCCGCGTGTACGTCAACGATCAGCCGCTCCGCGAGCCCTACCTGCGCGTGCAGACACAGGGGGATTACGGCCCCGCGGTGGTCCCGTCGTCCGATATCTTCGTCCTGGGGGACAACCGCGGCAACAGCGAGGACAGCCGGGCGTTCGGCTTCGTCCCTGTGCACAACATCGTCGGCGAAGCCATGGTGATCTACTGGCCGCCGCCGCGGTTCCACATCCTCATGTTCTAAAGGCCTCACCCCGGGGCCGCGGCCGCGCGGAGCGCATGTACACGACGCTCAAGTTCCTCCACCTCCTCGGGGTCGTGCTGTTTCCGCCAGCCTTCGAGAGGTGCTATACTGCAGGTGGCCGTGCTAGGCGGGGAGCTAGCGGTTCCCTGTAACCCGCAACCCGCTACAGCGGGGCTGAACTCCCGTCCGAGGCCTCACCCTTGAGGGCCAGGCCCGCGCACGCGGCAAGGAGGGCCGGGTCCCGCGCAACGAGATCTTACCAACCCCGCCAGGTCCGGAAGGAAGCAACGGTACGTAAGGCGTCTCGTGTGCCGCGGGGTCACCTGGTCGGAGCCGGCGACGCGGGGACCGCCTCGAGGGTGTTGTCGACGGCGGGTGCACGGCCGAAAGCGTTGGTGGAGCGACGGGAGGTCAGTGGGCGGGCAGCGTCAGGTAGAAGAGGGCCAGGGCGGCCAGATTGTTGACCGCGTGCGCGATCATGCAGGGCACGAGCGAGCCGGTGTATTCGTAGAGGAAGGCCAGGACGACTCCGAGGATCAGGATCGGCAGGAACTCCACCAGTTCGAAATGCGCCGCGGCAAAGAACAGCGCGCTCGCCAGCACGGCCAGGTGGCGCTGCATCAGCCGGCGGAACGCCCCGTAGGCCAATCCTCGAAAGAAGAGTTCCTCGCCGACCGGCACGATGAGGCCGACCATGATCGCCAGAATGGCCACATCGCGAGGCCGGTGGAGCTGCTGCAGCAGCCGAAAGATCGGCAGGTGGATCTCCTGCCGCAGGACCAGGTCGGACGCGGCCTTTTGCCCGATCACGAGCCCCACGCCGAAGACCGTCAGGTTTTGTCCGACGACGTTCCCCAACAGCGCCGCGGCGGACGCGATCCCCGCGATCGTCAGCGTGCGCCTTGGGGGGATGGTCGCGAGGCCGATGCCGGCGGGAGGCTGCCGGTACTTGACGAGGGCGACATACAGGGGAACGCCGGCGAACACGACGTTTTGGAGCACCGTCAGGACGAGGATCCCCTTGAGCGAGAACAGGACGTCCGGCAGGCGGGCGACGTTCTCGATCACGAATGTGAACGGCGCCAGCGACAGGACGAAGAAGGCGGGCAGGGCGGCCACTTCGCCCAGACCCCAGAAGAGCGCTGCTCGAGGCCGGACCAGCAGATACACGGACGCGGCCAGCCCCGCCGTGGCGAGCGTTCCGAGGGTCCACATCGCGGTGGCCAGTTTCGACATCCGCCGGCGGGCGTCGAAGAACACCAGGCCGGCGGCGGCGACCGGCAGCAGATACATCACGGTCTCCAACACTCCCACGATGCCTACACCTCCAGGAGTGCCCCAAAGGTTCGCCGAATATGACCCGAGCCCTGCGTGAGGTGACCCCTGTGTCCCACGTTTCTTTCTACCGGAAATGGCGGCCCCAGACGTTTGCAGACGTGATCGGACAGGATCGCGTGACCCGGACGCTGGCGAATGCGATCACGGCGAACCGCATCGTCCACGCCTACCTGTTCAGCGGGCATCGCGGAACGGGGAAGACGACGACCGCGCGGATCCTGGCCAGGGCGCTGAACTGCGAGCGCGGACCGACCGCGACGCCGTGCAACGTCTGCGCCGCCTGCCGGGCCATCGGCGGCGGGGTGTCGTTGGACGTGATCGAGATCGATGCCGCGAGCAACCGGGGCATCGACGAGATCCGGGACCTCCGGGAGAAGGTCAAGCTCGTTCCGGTGGAGGGCCGGTCCAAAGTGTACATCATCGATGAGGCCCACATGCTGACCGCGGAGGCGGCGAACGCGCTGCTGAAGACGCTGGAGGAGCCGCCCCCGCACGCCGTGTTCATCCTGGTGACGACCGAACCGCACCGGCTGCCGGCGACGATCACCTCGCGGACGCAGCGATTCGATTTCCGGCGCATTCCGCAGGCCGCGATCGTCGATCGGCTGAGGACGATCGCCGCCAGCGAAGGCATCACCGTCGACGACGAGGCGCTGCAGCTGATCGCCCGGAGCGCCGACGGCGCCCTGCGCGACGCGGAGAGCGTGCTGGATCAGCTCAGCGCGTTCTGTCAGGGGCGGATCACCAAGGCCGATGTGCTGTCGGTCCTGGGACTGATCGAGGAGGACGTGGCCCAGCAAGTGACCGACGCGGTGATCGCCGGCGACGCGGCCGCGTGCCTCGAGATCGCCAATCGGGTGATCGCGGAGGGACGGGATGTCCGGCAGATCCTGCGCAGCCTGGTGGAGCATTTCCGCGACCTGCTCGTGGTCGCGGTCGTCCGGGACCCGCAGGACATCGTGGAGACCGGCGAAAGCCGGCTCGCGGTCCTCCGCGCCCAGAGCGCCCGCCTCGCCCCTGGGGCGATCCTCCAGAAGATCCGGATTCTGACGGCCGCGGAAGCCGAGGCCCGGTTCGCCACCCAACCCAGGGTCGTGCTGGAGATGGCGTTGTTGAAGCTGAGCCGTCCGGAAATGGACGCCTCGATCGATGGGCTGGCGGCGCGGCTCGAGGCCCTGGAGCATCCGGAGGGCCGCGAAGCCGCGGCCAAGGCGCCGGATGTCGAGCGCCCCCCGGCCCGAAAGCCCGACGCGGCGCCGCCTTCGAGGCGCGCACCTCGGGACCGCGGGCCGCAGGGCGGGGCCGACGCCGTGGAGGCTGCGCTTCCCGCGTCCGCGGGCGCCGAGGGCGCGTCCCCCGGGCAGCCGCTTGCCCGCATCGATATCGAGATCGTCCGCGCCCGGTGGGAGCGGCTCATGGACGCCGTGAAGCAGCGGACCCGCTCGGTCCACGCGTTCCTGCTGGAGAGCGCCCCGCAGGCCGTCGAGGGGAACGATCTCGTGCTGGCGGTCCGGCACAAGTTCCACCTGGAGAACCTTCGCGATGACAAGAACCGGCGGCTCGTTGAAGAGCTGCTGGGGACGGTGCTCGGAGCACCGCTCCGGCTCCGGCCGGTGCTGGGGGATGCCGGCGCCCTGCCCGGCGCTCCGGCGGCGGGCGCCCCAACGGCGGCCACCGCGCCGGGGACTCCGCCTGCGGCGGCCCCCCCGACGGGCGATGCGCTCGTGCAGGAGGCCGTGCGCCGGTTCGGCAACCCGGTGCAGGAGATCCGTCAGCCCGAGTAGCCGGCGCCGCGCGCGCGAGGCTCAGCGGGAGTGGAGAGATGCATGTTCAACATGCAGAAGATGCTCAAGCAGGTGCAGGAACTGCAGAAGGAGATGGCCCGGGTGCAGGAGGAGCTGGCCGGGGAGCGGATCGAGGCCAGTTCGGGCGGGGGCGTGGTCCGGGCCGTCGCGACGGGTCAGGGCGACCTCGTCGAGATTGCGATCGACCCCAGCGTGGTGGACCCTTCCGATGTCACGATGCTGCAGGATCTCATCCTGGCCGCCGCCGGGGAGGCGCTGCGGAAGGCGCGGGACCGCGCCGCCGAGCGGATGAAGGCCGTCACCGGAGGCATGCAGATTCCGGGGCTCCCCGGCCTGGGCGCCTGACGCCCGGATGTTTTCCTTCGCCCCTCCCCTCGTCCGCCTCATCGAGGAGCTGAGCAAGCTTCCCACGGTTGGCCCCAAGACCGCCCAACGCCTGGCATTTTACATGCTCGCGATGCCGGCGGAGGATGCGGAGGCGCTGGCGTCGGCCATCCTCGAGGCAAAGCGGCGCATCCGCTACTGCTCGGTCTGCGCGAACATCACCGAAACCGATCCGTGCGAGGTCTGCACAGACTCGAAGCGCGATCAGTCGGTGATCTGCGTCGTCGAGAATCCCCGCGACGTCGCCGCGATGGAGCGGACCCGGGAGTTCCGGGGGCTCTATCACGTGCTGCAGGGGGCGATCTCGCCGCTCGATGGGATCGGGCCCGATGATCTCCGCATCGCCGAGCTGCTGCGTCGCCTGGCAGGAGGGACGGTGCGCGAGCTGATCGTGGCCACCAACCCCCGCGTCGAGGGGGAGGCGACGGCCCTCTATCTCGCCAAAGTCATCAAGCCGCTCGGCGTGAAGGTGACCCGCATTGCCCACGGCCTCCCGGTGGGTGGGGACCTCGAATACGCCGACGAGGTCACGCTGGCGCGGGCGCTGGAGGGCCGCCGGGAACTGTAGCCGGGACGCCCGCCGATGCCCCAGCCGGTTGACCCGCGAAAGTCGTTTCCCCGCCGGTTCGTGCCCGCGGACGCCAGCGCGGGGCAGTGGGACGAGATCGAGCGGCTCGGCAGCGCCCTGGCCGCGCGGGCGCCGGATTCCCCCGAGGGGCTCGAGCGGTGCCTCCAGGACGCCGGCGAGCTCGCCGCGTGGATCTCCGAGGAAGGGTCCCGCCGCTACATCGCGATGACCTCCCAGACCGACGATCCGCAGCGGGAGCAGGCCTATCTCCAGTTCATCAGGGAGATCGGTCCCCGGTGGAAGCAGCTGAGCCACCGGCTGGACGAGGCGTACGTGAAGAACCCGCACCGCCGCGCGCTCCCGCCGTACTACCGCCTCTTCGATCGACGGATCGAGAACCGGGTCGGCCTCTACCGCGAGGAGAACCTGCCGCTCCAGGTGACGGAAGCCGAGCTGGCGCAGCAGTACCAGAAGCTGCGGGGCACGATGACCGTCGTCTACCGCGGGAGGGAGCATACCCTTCAGGAGCTGGCCAGGTACCGGCAGGATCCGGACCGCGCGGTCCGGCAGGAGGCCTGGACCCTCGGCACGGAGCGTATGCTCCGAGACCGGGACGCACTCGAGGACCTCTTCGACCGGCTGCGGGAGGTCCGCGTGCGGATCGCCCGAAACGCCGGCTTCGCGTCGTATCGGGACTACGCCTTCCGCGCCCGCGAGCGTTTCGACTACGGGCCGGACGAGTGCTTCCGATTTCACGCGGCGGTGGAGGCGCAGTTCACGCCGCTCGCGGATCAGGTGGCCCGGGAGCGACAGCGCCTCCTCGGCGTGGGCACGCTGCGGCCGTGGGATCTGGAGGCCGATCCGCTGCGCCGCCCGCCGCTGCCCGAGTTCGATCGGACGGAGGAGCTGCTCGACCGCTGCGAGGCGGCGTTCCGGATGGTGCTGCCGGAGTTCGGCGAGCACTTCCGGTTCATGCGCGAGCAGGGGCTGCTCGACCTGGACCGGCGGAAGGGGAAGGCGCCCGGCGGGTACCAGCAGACCCTCGCCGAGCGCCGGTGGCCCTTCATCTTCCTGAACGTCGCCCCCTCCGAGGACGTCCGCACCCTGCTGCACGAGGGCGGCCACGCGTTTCACGCCATCGCCGCGCGCGAGGAGCCCCTGCTCGCCTACCGGTCCGCGCCGCTGGAGTTCGCCGAGGTCGCCTCGATGGGCATGGAGCTCCTGACGGCGCCCTACCTCGGGACGATCTATCCGCGCGCCGCCGACGCCCGCCGCGCCCTCCGCGAGCTGCTCGACGGGATCCTGATGCCGAAGGGGATGCCGTGGATCGCGACGATCGACGCGTTCCAGCACTGGCTCTATACGCATCCCGAGCATACCCCCCAGGAGCGTCGGGACGCTTGGGTCGGCACTTATCGACGCTTCAGCCGCTGGCTGGACTGGTCGGGGTACGAGGACGCGCTGGCCTACTACTGGCATGCGCAGCTGCATGTGTTCCAGGTCCCGTTCTATTACATCGAGTACGGCGTCGCCCAGATGGGGGCGCTGCAAATCTGGCTGCACGCGACGCGCGCGAACGCCGGCGAAGCCGTGGCGCGCTACCGGTCCGCGCTGGCCCTGGGAGGCGCCCGGCCGCTCCCCCAGCTGTTCGAAGCCGCAGGGGCGCGGCTCGCCTTCGACGAGGAGACGGTGGCGCCGCTCGCCCGCGCGCTGGGCGAGGAGCTCGCGAAGGCGCCGTACGCCTAGCCCGGCGCGCCGGCGCCGGCGGCGAGGCTCGGTCGTGCCTTGCTCAGCCCCGCGGGCTTTGGGTATACTGAGGGCCAGGAGAGTCTATGGAATTCATCAGCCCAACCCACGGCAAGCTCAGCTTCGAGCGGATGTTCAAGCACCTCGTGGACTACATGCACGAGGAGCCCACGCAGAGTTACAACGTGATCATCGGCACCGACTCGCTCCTGGGCGACGATACGTGCTTTGTCACGGCGGTGATCATCCACCGGGTGGGCCACGGCGGCCGGTACTTCTACCACAAGTTCCGCAACCGCAAGATCGAGAGCCTCCGCCAGCGCATTCTCTACGAGACCTCGCTCAGCCTGGAGACCGCGAGCCAGGTCAGCGCGCAGCTGGCCAAGAACGGGTTCAGTGAGCTCGCGGTGGAGATCCACCTCGACGTCGGCGACCGCGGAGAGACCAAGCGCATCATCCGGGAGGTCGTCGGGATGGTCCAGGGCAGCGGGTACGCGGCGATCACCAAGCCCGACAGTTACGGAGCGAGCAAGGTCGCGGACCGCGAGACCGGGAAGCTCCGCCTCGCGGACCGCGCGCGTGTGGCGGCCGCCGGGGGGTCCGGCGGCGCCGGCGGAACTCAGCCAATCGGCGGATCTGGGCCGTCCGGCGGATCGCAGGGCGCCGGGGCCTCCAAGGACGGCGCGGGCTCTGGAAGCGCCGGCGTCTCTTCGGGGGCCGCCGGCCCGAAGAGCGGCTCCGGGAGCAAGGGGGGACCGTGACGCCGCGGACGCTGATCGACAAGATCTGGGACGCCCACGTCGTGCGCAGCCACCCCGGCGAGCCCGATCGGCTCTACGTCGATCTCCACCTCGTGCACGAAGTGACGTCGCCCCAGGCCTTCGAGGGCCTGCGGCTGCACGGGCGGAAGGTGCGGCGGCCGGACCTGACGTTTGCCACCCTCGACCACAACGTGCCGACGACTCCCCGCACGGAGCCGATCACCGATCCGATCAGCAGGCTGCAGATCGAGGCCCTGGAGCGGAACTGCCGGGAGTTCGGCATCCGGCTCGAGGGCCTGCTCAGCCGGCGGCAGGGCATCGTCCACATCATCGGCCCGGAGCTCGGGTTGACCCAGCCCGGCCTGCTCATCGTCTGCGGGGACAGCCACACGGCCACCCACGGAGCGCTCGGGGCGCTCGCGTTCGGCATCGGGACCTCCGAGGTGGAGCACGTGCTGGCGAGCCAGATCCTTCCCCAGCGGCGGCCCAAGACCATGGAGGTCCGGGTCGACGGCGAGCTGCCGCTCGGGACCACGCCCAAGGACCTGATCCTCGGGGTGATCCGGCGCTTCGGGGTGGGCGGCGGGATCGGCCACATCATCGAGTACACCGGGTCGACGATCCGCGGGCTTTCCATGGAAGGCCGGCTTACGGTCTGCAAC
Source organism: Candidatus Segetimicrobium genomatis (assembly GCA_005882275.1). Classification (GTDB taxonomy): domain Bacteria; phylum Sysuimicrobiota; class Sysuimicrobiia; order Sysuimicrobiales; family Segetimicrobiaceae; genus Segetimicrobium; species Segetimicrobium genomatis. The sequence goes on along the minus strand of VBAK01000136.1, from coordinate 27,094 downwards.
ATGACGATCGAAGGCGGCGCCCGGGCCGGGCTGGTGGCCCCGGACGAGACCACCTTCGCCTACGTGAACGGCCGGCCGTTTGCCCCGGCCGGACGAGCCTGGGACGAGGCGCTGGCCTACTGGAAGACCCTGCCGACCGATCCGGGCGCGACCTACGACACGCGCGTCCAGATGAACGCCGAGACGCTCGAACCCTATGTGACGTGGGGGACCAATCCGTCGCAGTCGGAGCCGGTGACGGGCCGCGTGCCCGATCCCGCCTCCCACGCCGACCCGCAGGCGCGGAAGGCGATCGAGCGCGCGCTGCAATACATGGCCCTCAGGCCCGGGGTGCCGATCCAGGACATCGTCATCGACCGGGTGTTCATCGGCTCGTGCACGAACTCCCGGCTCGAAGACCTCCGGGCGGCGGCCCGCGTCGTGGCCGGCCGCAGGGTGCACGCGAAGGTCCGGGCCATGGTCGTCCCCGGCTCCCAGCAGGTCAAGGCGGCCGCGGAGCGCGAGGGGTTGGACCGCGTGTTCAAGAGCGCCGGCTTCGAGTGGCGGGAGGCCGGGTGCTCGATGTGCCTCGGGATGAATCCGGATATCCTGGGCCCCGGGGAGCGCTGCGCGTCGACCTCCAACCGCAACTTCGAGGGGCGGCAGGGCCCCGGGGGCCGGACGCACCTGGTCAGCCCGCCGATGGCGGCGGCGGCGGCGATCGAGGGGCACTTCGTCGACATCAGGGAGTGGAGGGTGTAGCGGCGTGGAGCCATTCAAGGCGCACGCGGGCGTCGTCGTTCCGTTCGACCAGCCGGACGTGAACACGGATCTGATCGTTCCGGCTCAGACGCTCAAGCGGATCGAGCGGACGGGGTACGGGCAGTTCCTCTTCTACAGCAAACGGTTCCTCCCCGATGGGAAGCCCAACCCGGAGTTCGTGCTGAACAAGCCCCAGTACCGCGATGGCACGATCCTGGTCGCCGGCCGGAACTTCGGCTGCGGCTCCTCCCGGGAGCACGCTCCCTGGGCGCTGCAGGACTACGGGTTCAAGGTGATCGTCGCGCCCTCATTCGCGGACATCTTCGCCGAGAACGCGGCCCAGAACGGCCTCCTGACGGTCGTCCTGCCCGAAGCTCGGGTCCGGCAGATCATGGATGCCGCCGGCACGCGCGAGGGCTACCAGCTGACCGTGGACCTCGAGGCGCAGACCGTGACGGACGGATTCGGGCGCCGGGATAAGTTCGAGATCGACGCGTTCAAGAAGCACTGCCTGCTCAACGGGCTCGATGCGATCGGCCTCACCCTGCAGCACGAGCGCGAGATCACGCGCTTCGAAGCCACCCGGCCGGCCTGGATGCCGCGGGTGAGCGCCTAGGCGGGCCGGGCGGCCCGAGCCGGGTTCACGATCGCGATCGCCGTTTTACATCCTCGGTAAACAGCCGGTTGAGCTCGCCGCCGGACGCCGCGCCGGCGAAGGCGTCGAACGTCCCGGAGGCGAGTCCCTGCGCCGCGCGGATGAATCCGCCCCAGGCCGCGCGCGCGAGCGCGCCGCCGACGCTGATCCGGCGCACGCCGAGGCCGGCCGCGTCGCCGACGGTCAACCCCATGGGGCCGCCGATGAGCAGGTTGACCGGCTTCGGGGCGACGGCGTCGACGACCGCCGCGATCTGCTCGCGCGTGCGGATGCCGGGGGCGTAGAGGCAGTCGGCGCCGGCCGACGCGTAGGCTGTGAGCCGCCGGATCGCCTCGTCGAGGTCGGGGACGCCGGCGATGAAGCCCTCCGTCCGGCCGACCAGCAGCACGTCCCCGCCGGCCCGGTCGATGGCGGCGCGCGCGGCGCGGATGCGGGCCACGGCCAGGTCGAACGCATAGAGCGGCCTTGACGCCTCTCCGGTGGAATCCTCGATCGACAGCCCCGCCACGCCGGTCTCGACGCACAGCCGCACGTTCTCGGCCAGCGCCGCCGGCGCGTCCGCGTACCCCGATTCGAAATCGGCGTTCACCGGCAGATCGGACGCCTCCACGATGGCGCGGATGTGGGCGAGCATGGGATCGCGGGTCAGCGCCCAGTCGGCGTCGGGGAGCCCCATCGAGAACGCGGCGCCGGAGCTCGTGGTCGCGAGCGCCTTGAACCCGAGGTGCTGCAGGTACCGCGCGGAGCCGGCGTCCCACGGATTGGGGATGACGAAGCAGCCGGACTCGTGGAGCCGACGGAAGATGCGGCGCTTCTCGGCGGTCGTGGGCACGGCACCCGTGCGTTCGCCGATGACCGCAGGAGAACCTCTCGTTCCGGCCTAAGCGTTGTTTATTGATGTGGGGGAGTCAGATCCTGCGAGGACGAGGGGGGAGTGGCCGTGAGTGGACGACGGATGTGCAAGAGCGCGCTGATCGTGATGGGATTGCTGGGGGTCATGCTTGCTCCGTTTGCAAGCGGGAGCGCGCGCGGGCAGGCCGGCGGAGGCACGGTGACGTTCCTGCTGCCCGAGAACGTGACCGCCCGCTGGGAGGAGCAGGACAAGCCGTTTTTCACCGAGTCGATGAAGAAGTACGCGGCGAACGTCAAGGTCGACGTGGTGAACGCGCTCAATGACCAGTCCCGCCAGCAGTCGCAGGCCGAGGCGGCGCTCACCAACGGCGCCAGGGTGCTGGTGGTGATTCCGGTCGACCAGGTCGCGGCCGCCGCGATCGTGAAGGAGGCCGGCAAGAGCAAGGTGCCGGTGATCGCCTACGACCGCCTGATCAAGAACAGTCCGGTCGACTACTACGTCTCGGTGGACGGCGTGGACGTCGGCAGGCTCCAGGGACGCTGGCTCGAGTCGCACACGAAAACAGGCGACAACATCGCGGTCGTGAATGGGTCCCCGACCGACGACAACGCCCATCTCTTCAACACGGGCTACATGAGCGTGCTCGATCCGCTGTTCAAGTCCGGCAAACGAACGCAGATCGGCAACGTCTGGACGCCCGGCTGGGACCCGTCGAAGGCGCAGCAGGAAATGGAGCAGATCCTGACCCAGCACAGCAACAACGTCCAGGGCATCCTGTCCGCCAACGACGGGATGGCCGGGGGCATCATCGCCGCGCTGCAGGCGCAGGGCCTCGCCGGGAAGATCCCGATCACCGGGCTCGACGCCACCCTGGCCGCCGACCAGCGCATCCTCCGGGGGACTCAGAGCATGACCGTGTGGCGCTCACTCCGCGAGGAAGCCGACAAGGCCGCCCAGATCGCCGCCGCGCTCGTCAGGGGCCGGAAGCCGCCGGAGAGTCTGTTCCCCAACGGCAAGACGGTGAACAACGGGATGGTGAACGTGCCCTGGGCGCCCCTCAGGCCGATCGTGGTCGATCGGACCAACATGGCGGTCCTGATCCAGGACGGCTCGATCGGCAAAGGCCAGCTGTGCAACGGCATCCCTCACGGGACGGGCCCCTGCTGATCCTCCAGAGAGGCGGCCGGTGTCTCTCAGCAGCGGGCAGAGCGGCGCCGGGAGCGATGCCGCACCGGCGGGGCGAGCCCCTGTCCTCCGGCTGAGCGGGATCGTCAAGGGCTTTGGCGCGGTCCAGGCCCTGACCGGCGTCGGCTTCGAGGTCTATCCCGCCGAGGTCGTCGCGCTCGTCGGCGACAACGGCGCCGGGAAATCGACCCTCGTCAAGATCATGTCGGGCGTGTATCTGCCCGACGCGGGCACGATCTCGTTCGACGGCCGGGAGGTGAGGTTCCATTCGCCGGCCGACGCCAACCGGTGCGGGATCGAGACCGTGTACCAGGATCTGGCCCTCTGCGACAACCTCGATGCCGTCCAGAACATGTTCCTCGGCCGGGAGGCCGCCCGGCGGCTCGCCCCCGCGGTCGAGGTGCTGGCGGAGGAGCAGATGGAACGGCGTGCGCTCGAGACGCTCCGCGATCTCACGGTTGTCACAGTGCAGAACGTCCGCGCCAGGATCGCGGGGCTCTCCGGAGGCCAGCGGCAGGCCGTCGCCATCGCCAAGGCGGTGATGTGGCACTCGAAGGTCGTCCTCCTCGACGAGCCGACCGCGGCGCTGGGCGTCGGCGCGTCCCAGCAGGTCCTCGCCCTCATCAAACGGTTGAGCACGCAGGGGCTCGGCGTGGTCGTGATCTCGCACAATCTCCACGAGGTGTTCGAGGTCGCCGACCGCATCGTGGTCCTCCGGCTCGGCCGGCGTGTGGCCACCTTCGATCGCACCCGGACCACGCCGGAGGAGGTGGTCGCCGCGATCACAGGCGCCGCCGGCGGGACGCCCGCCTGATGGCCGGCATGCCCGAGTCCGCGCCGGCCGCCCGCGGTGCCGGCGCGATCCGCCGCCGGGGCGCGGCCGGCGGGATGCGCGCGGCGGTGGAGACCGCCCGCCGGCGCATCGGGCAGGGGGAACTGGGCCCGCTCCCGGTCATCCTCGGGCTGGCCGTCATCTGGACGTTCTTTCAGGTCCAGGACCACCATTTTCTGACTCCCCGGAATCTGAGCAACCTGATTCTCCAGATCGCCGTGGACGGCGTGATCGCGATCGGGGTCGTGCTTGTCCTCCTGCTCGGAGAGATCGACCTCTCGGTCGGCTCGGTCTCCGGCGTGACCGCCGCCGTGCTGGGCGTCCTGGTCACCGTCGACCACGCGCCCTGGTGGGCCGGGATCCTCGTGATGCTGGCCTGCGGGTGCGCGATCGGCGCGTTCCAGGGAGTCTGGTCGGCGGTCGTCGGCGTCCCCTCGTTCGTGGTCACGCTCGCCGGGCTGCTCGGCTGGCTGGGCGTCCAGCTTCACGTGCTCGGCAGCGAGGGAACGCTGAACGTGGTGGAGCCGCACCTCGTCAGCGTCATGGACAGCTACCTGCCGCAGGGCTGGGGATGGGGGCTCGCCGTCGCGGTGACCGCGCTGTACGGCGCAACGAGGTTCCTCCGCCGGGCACAGCGGCGGCAGGCCGGGCTCCCGACGCTGCCCGCGTTAGATCTCGCGAGCACGGTCGCCGGCGTGGCCGCCGCCGCGTTCGTGGTGGTCGCGGTGCTCAACCGCTGGCAGGGCGTGCCGACCGCGGGGGTGATCCTGGTCGCGCTTGTGGCGTGCTTTGCCTGGGTGACCACCCGGACGCGGTTTGGCCGGCACATCTATGCGATCGGGGGAAACGCGGAGGCCGCCCGGCGCGCGGGCATCAACGTCACCGGCGTGCGCGTGGCGGTTTTCACGCTGTCGTCCCTCCTGGCCGCGGTCGGCGGCCTGCTCGCTGTCTCGCGCAACCAGGCCGCCGGCACGTTGACCGGCGGCGGGACGCTCCTCCTCGAGGCCATCGCCGCCGCGGTCATCGGCGGGACCAGCCTGTTCGGCGGCCGGGGCACCGTGTGGTCGGCCCTCCTCGGCTCGCTCGTCATCGGGAGCGTGTCCAACGGGTTGGACCTGACCAGCGAGGCCGCGGACGTCAAGTACATCGTGCAGGGCGCGATCCTCCTGGCCGCGGTCACGGTCGACGCCCTCTCGCGCCGGAAGCGCGGCTCTGCCCTGAGTTAACTCATTAGGTGGTCCCGAAATGGAACTGCTCTGGCTGGAGCCCCGACACCCGGACCTCGACATTTCGGCCCCGGATCGTGACGGCCGCGAACGTCCCGGCGGGCCGGCCGCCCGTGTACGCGCAGTCGACCAGCGACCCCAGCGTCACGTACGGGATCCCGTTGATCACCGCCGCGCGCGTCCAGTGCAGGTGTCCGGCGAAGACCGCCAGCACCCGCCCGCTGCGCTCGAGGAGCCCGCGGACCCGCTCGCGGTTGCGGACGCACGCACGGTCCGGATGCGCGGCGAAGTACCGGTGGCCGCGGAGGTCCTGCTCGTCGAGGGGATGGTGGCCGAAGATCAGCGCCGGCCCCGAGCCGCGCTCCAGCACGTCGGCGAGCCAGGCCATTTGCTCGGGTCCGATCTCCCCGCCGGCCTGTTCGAACGGTGGGTCCTGGCTGTTGAGCAGGACGATGCGCGGGTCGTAGCGTTCCAGGCAGGCATACGGCCTTCCTTGTTCGAGCAGCGGCGCCAACTCGGCCTTCGTCAGGTTGCCGACGTCGGTGTTCCCGAGCACATGAAGGACGGGCACCCCTATCTCTAACAACCGCCGCCGGACCCAGACTGTGCGCTGGCGGTCCTGGCGGCTGGCGACCGGGTTGATGCGATCCCCCAGGTCAACGAGGAGGTCCGGTCCAAAGGCCTCCATCGCGTCGCAGAAGCCCTCCAGGAGCACCGGGGCCTGGCTGCCGAGCTGGGTGTCAGAATCCGGACCGCAGTGGATGTCGGCGACGACGCCGATCTTCACCGCTGCGGGGCCAGCCGGCGGGCCCGCAGCTCCGTTTTGCCTCCCATGTAGGGGATGAGCGGCTCCGGGACGCGCACGCTCCCGTCACGCTGCTGGAAGTTCTCCACGATGGCGATGATCGCCCGCGTGCCCGCCACCGCGGTGCCGTTGAGCGTGTGCACGTACTCCACCGCTCCGCCGTCTTTCCGGCGGAACCGGACATTGAGGCGGCGGGCCTGAAAGTCCGTGCAGTTGCTGCACGACTGGGTCTCCCCGTAGCCCCCCCGCCCGGGCATCCACGTCTCGATGTCGTACTTGCGCGCCGCCGGATCCCCGAGGTCGCCGGCCGCGATATCGACGACGCGGTAGGGGAACCCGAGCGGCTGCCAGAGGCGCTCCTGCAGCCCAGCGAGGTAGCCGTGTTCCTCCCAGGACCGGTCGGGGTGGCAGTACGAGAACATCTCCACCTTCTCGAACTGGTGGACGCGGAAGATTCCCCGGGTGTCCTTGCCGTGCGCGCCGGCCTCCCGCCGAAAGCAGGTCGAGATCCCGCAGAGCCGGACCGGCAGGTCCGATTCGTTGAGGACCTCGCCGGCCAGCATGGACCCGAGCGCCATCTCCGACGTGCCGGCGAGCGCGAGATCCTCGCCCTCGACGCGGTAGACCATCTGCTCGTCGAGGCCGGCGCCGCCCATCATGCCGATGATGTTGTCCCGCCGGACCAGGACGGGCGGGATGATCGGGGTGAACCCCTCGGCGGCCAGCCGGTCGACCGCGTACCGGACGAGCGCCAGCTGGAGCAGCGCGCCGTCCCCGCGGAGAAAGTAGAACCGCGATCCGGAGACCTTGGCGCCGCGCTCCACGTCGAGGAGATCGAGGGCCGCGCCCAGCTCGACGTGGTCTCGGGGCGCGAACTCGAACTGCGGCGGGGCGCCCACGACGCGGAGCGTGGCGCCCTCGTCCGGCCCGCCGTCGGGGACGGCGGGGTGGGGGGGGTTGGGGATCTGCCGCAGCACCGCCAGCAGCGCGGCGTCGGCGTCCTGCAGCGCCGGGTCCAGCGCCTTCGCCTGGGCGGCGATCTGCTTCATCTCGGCGATCCGCGCCTCGCGGGCCGCGCCGGTCAGTTTCGGGATCTCCTGCGAGGCCCGGTTCTGCGCGGCCCGCAGCGCCTCCACCTGCTGGACGACCTCCCGGCGGCGTCGATCGGCCTCGAGCGCGCGGTCGACCAGGCCGGGGTCGGCGCGCTTCTTGCGCAGCGCGGCCTTGAACAGGTCGGGCTGGTCGCGGATCAGTTTGAGATCGACCATTAGAGGCGCACCGCCTTCACCTGCGCGATCCCGGCCGCCTCGCGGATCTCGCCCACGGCCTCCGCCGGCGCCGGAGCGTCCAGGGTCAGGACCATGACCGCGGTCCCCCCGGCGTCCCGCCGGCCGACGTGCATGTTGGCGATGTTCACCCCATGCCGGCCGAGGATCGTGCCGACCATCCCGATCATCCCCGGGCGGTCCTGGTTCCAGACAAACAGCATGTGCGCCGCCGGCACGAGGTCGAGCCGCCAGTGGTTCAGGCGGGTGATGCGCGCCTCCCGGTGTCCGAAGAGCGCGCCGCCGAGCCGCAGGGCGCCGTGGGAGGTCTGGGCTTCGGCGACGATCTGGCTGGCGAAATCCTCGCAGAGGTCCGAGTGCGCCTCGCTGATCGCGAGGCCGCGTTCCCGGGCGACCACGACGGCGTTGACCAGGTTGACCGTCTGGTCGGAGATGCGGTGCAGCAGGCCGGCGAGAAACGACGCGGTGAGCGCGGGGGTGTCCATCCGGACCACCTCGCCCTCGTAGCGGATGGCGATGGCGCTCAATTGCCCTTCGGCGACCTGCTGGGCGACCTCGCCGAGGCTCCGGGCGAGGGCCATGAACGGCTCGAGACGGCGCCACGTCTCCTCCCCCAGCGCCGGGGCGTTGACGGCCCCATGCACCGGCTCGCCGCGGAGGGCGGCGAGGACCTGGTCGGCGACATCGACGGCGATGGACCGCTGGGCTTCCCGCGTGGACGCGCCGAGGTGGGGCGTCGCCACGACGCGCGGGTGCGCCAGCAGCGGCGATCCGGCCGGCGGGGGTTCCACGGCGAAGACATCGAGGGCGGCGCCTCCCACGTGGCCTTCCTCGAGCGCCGCCAGGAGCGCCTGCTCATCGACCAGCCCCCCGCGGGCGCAGTTCACGAGGAGCGCGCCCGGCTTCATCGCGGCCAGCTCGTTGCTCCCGATGAGGGCTTGGGTCTCTTCGGCCAGCGGCACGTGCAGCGTCAGGATGTCGGACCGGCGCAGGACCTCCTCCCACCCGCCGAGGGCCACGCCCAGCCGCCGGGCCCGGTCCTCCGTTACGTACGGATCGTGGGCCAGCACCCGCATGTCGAAGGCGACCGCCCGCCGGGCCACCTCGCTGCCGATCTTCCCGAGCCCGATGATGCCGAGCGTCTTCCCGGCCAGTTCGGTGCCGGTGTACGGCTCGCGGATCCACCGGCCCGCGCTCAGGGCGGCGTGGGCCTGGGGGATGCGGCGGACCAGGGCGAGGAGCATCGCCATCGTGTGCTCCGCGGCCGCGATCGTGCTGCTCTCGGGGGTGTTGAGCACGAGGATGCCCCGCCGCGTCGCCGCGTCGACATCGATGTTGTCCACTCCCACCCCCGCGCGGGCGATCACGCGGAGGCGCGGCGCCCCCCCGAGCGCCGCGGAGGAGACCCGGGTCCCGCTGCGGATGATGAGCGCGTCGGCTCCGGGCAGCAGCGCCGCGAGGTCCGCTTCGGCGAGGCCGGACCGGACGATCACCTCTCCTGCTTGCCGCAGTCGGGCCAGGCCCTCTTCGCCGAGCCCGTCAGCGACCAGGACCTGCATCGCCGCCCCGCCGGCCTCAGCGCTTCGCGGGGGCCCGCAGCGTCTGGCGCGCGGCCTCGAGCCCCGCGTCCGTCGCGGCCCGAGCGCCGAGATCGTTGAGGGTGCGGCCGAGGGTCTCCAGGCCGGCGAGCAGCATCGCCGATTGGGTGTACCCGAGGTGGCCGATCCTGATCACGGTATGCTCCAGTTTCCCGATCCCGCGGCCGAACAGGACCCCATACCGCTCCCGGGCCTGGGTGCCCACGGTGACGGCGTCGACGCCATCGGGGGCAAGCGCGGGAGTCACCGTGTCCACGGCCCAGGCGTCCTCCGTCAGCGTCCGCAGCCCCATTCCCCGGACGCCCGCGCGCACCATCCGGGCCATCTGGCGGTGGCGCTCGAAGACGCGGTCCAGCCCTTCCTCGTGGATCAGGCGCAGCGCCTCGTGCACGGCATAGGCCACGGTCACGGCCGTGGTGAATGCCGTCCCCGGGGGCTGCCGGCGGGCTTCCACCCGCCCTCGCTGCAGGTCCAGGTAGAATCGCGGTGTCGAGGCGCGCTCCGCCACCGCCCAGGCGCGGTCGCTCACGCTGATGAACGCCATCCCCGGGGGGCTCATCAGGGCTTTTTGGGAGCCGGTGACCGCCACGTCCACGCCCCAGGCATCCGTCTCCAGCGGGATTGCCCCGAGGCTGCTGACCGCGTCCACCATGAGCAGCGCCGGGTGATCGCCCAGGAGTGACCGGATCGCCTTGACGTCGTTGTGCACGCCCGTGCTGGTCTCGCTCTGGGTGACGAACACCGCCCGGTAGTCCCGGCCGGCGTCCGCGCGGAGCCGGCCCGCGATCGCGTCGAGGGGGACCGGCCTGCCCCACTCCGCGAGCACCCGATCGACGCGCGCGCCGAAGCGCTCGGCGATCTCCGCGAACCGCTCGCAGAAGTAGCCGTTGTTGACCGAGAGCACCCGGTCGCCCGGGGACAGGAAGTTGACCACCGCCGCTTCGAGGCCGCCGGTGCCCGAGCACACCAGCGGGATGATGTCGTTGCGGGTCCGGAACACATCCTTGAGGCCGTCCAGGATCTCCGCCATGATGCGGCCGAACGTGGGGCCGCGGTGATTGGTCATCTCCCGCCCCATCGCCTGGAGCACCCGCGGGGGCAGCGGGGTCGGGCCGGGGATCAGCAGGTTGATCTCACCCATGGGGTCGCCTCCTGCGTGTGCGCTGCCGTTACATGCGCTGCCGTTAAATGAGAACGCTCCCGCCACAGGAGGCGAGAGCGCTCGCGGATCTCTCCGTCATCGCCTGACGGCGTCGCTAACTGGCGGTGATAATAGCATCCGACTGCGGGCGCGTCAACGCCTGCGGGCGGATCATCTCGAGAAAGGCCTGGGCCACGCGGGGCAGGCGGGGATCACGGCGGGAGAGGAGCGAGATCGCCCGCTCGATCCGGAGTCCTTCGATCGGCACGATGCGCAGCCGGCCGGCGGCCACCTCCAGCTCGACCGCGCAGCGCGAGAGGATCGAGATGCCCAGGTTCGCGGCGACGGCCTGCTTCACCATCTCCGCGCCTTCCACTTCGAAGACGGGCGTGACGTGCACTCCGGCGCGATGCAGCGCCTCGTCTGCCGCCTCGCGGTTGCCGGAGCCGCGCTCGCGCAGGATGAACGGCTCGCCGGCCAGATCGGCAACCCGCACGCTCGGCAGCGCGGCGAACGGGTGCGACGGGGCGACGACGAGGACCAATTCGTCGTTGAGGAGCACGGCCGCCTCGAGATCGGGAAAGCTGACACTGCCGCCGATGACCCCCAGATCCAGCTGGTGCTGCAGGAGCATCTCCTGAATCCGGCGCGTGTCGGCGAGACGCAGCGAGATCTCGATGCTCGGGTACTGCTCCTTGAACCGTCCCAGGAGGGCGGGGAGCAGGTAGGTGCCGGGCGTCGGGGTGGCGCCGAGGAGGAGCCGGCCGCGGCGCAGCCCTTTGACCTCGTCCATGGCCACCCGGGTCTCATCGATCAGCGCCAGGATGCGGGCGGCGTAACCGTCCAGCACCCGGCCGGCCTCGGTGAGCCGCACGTGCTTGCCGACCTGCTCGAACAGGTCGGTGCCGAACTGCCGTTCCAGGTCGCCCACCTGGATGCTGACCGACGGCTGGCTGATCAAGAGTTCCGCCGCCGCCCGCGAGAAGCTCCCGGACCGCGCGACGGTGTGGAAGATCTTGAGCTGGTGCACATTGATCGCCATTGGACTGCTACCAGTGTACACTATTCCCGGCGCGGGCAGAAGGTGGCCATCGTGCGGTGTTGTGTCCTGCCCCCCCGGCAACCCCTGATGTTACAATGAACCTTGAACATACGTCGGACACGGAGCGGTCCATGACCGATCGCGACCGGATTAGGCTGACCTCGATGGTCGCCTGCGCTGGCTGAGCCTCGAAACTGGGTCCGGCCGACCTGGCGCAGGTCCTGCGCCACCTCCCTCCGGTGACCGACCCTGCCGTCCTCGTGGCCACCAACACGGCGGACGACGCGGGCGTGTACCGTATTGCCCCGGATCTGGCCCTCGTCCAGACGGTGGACATCTTCACGCCCATCGTGGACGAGCCGTACTGGTTCGGCGCGATCGCGGCGGCGAACGCCATGAGCGACGTCTACGCGATGGGCGGGACGCCGAAGTTCGCGCTCAACTTCGCCGGGTTCCCGCGGGCGAAGCTGCCCCTCGATGTCCTCGGGGAGATCCTGCGCGGGGGCGGGGACAAGTGCAGCGAGGCCGGGGTGGTCATCATCGGCGGCCACACCATCGAAGACCCCGAGCCGAAGTACGGGCTCGCCGTCACCGGGTTCGTCCACCCCAACCGCATCGTCACGAACGCGGCGGCCCGGCCCGGCGACCGGCTCGTGCTGACGAAACCCCTGGGGATGGGCGTCATCACGACTGGGATCAAGCAGGAGCGGACATCGCCGGCGGCGGTCCAGGAGGCCATCCGCATCATGGCCACGCTGAACCGGGGCGCCGCGCAGGCGATGGTCGACGTCGGGGTCTCGGCGGCCACCGACATCACCGGGTTCGGGCTGCTCGGCCACCTGCACGAGATGACCCGCGCGGCCAAGGTCCGGGCGCGCATCCGGCTGCGGTCGGTGCCGATTCTCGAGGAAGCCTGGGGGCTCGCGCGGGAGGGCGTGATCCCGGGCGGCACCCGGCGGAACCAGGCCTCCCTGGAGGGCGCTGTCACCTGGGAAGGGATCGACGAGGACGGGCAGGTACTCCTCTGTGATGCCCAGACGTCCGGCGGTCTGCTGATCGCCGTGCCGGAGACCCGGCTCGCCCGATTGGTTCAGGCGCTCGAGACCGAGGGGGCCCTGGCCGCGGTCGTCGGAGAGATCACGGGGATGGGGCACGGGGAGATCACGGTCAGGCGCGATTGACCCCGACGGCCGGGACCCTGATGCTGAGGAGGAACAGAGAGATGACCCCGAAGGCAGAACGCGCCGAAACGACCCGCCAGGCGGACCTGCTCGAGCGCGCCGGACGGTATCTCGCCGGCGGCGGGCTTGGGCTGTTCGTCCTGCCCCCCGAAGTCAACCTCGTCATCGCCGAGGGCCGCGGCAGCCACGTCACCACCGTGGACGGTCGCGATTATATCGACTACCACCTCGGATCCGGCCCGGCGCTGCTGGGGCACGGGCACCCGGAGATCGTGGCCGCGGTGCAGCGCCAGGTGCCGAAGGGATCGACGTACTACTTCCTCAACGAGCCGGTGATCCGTCTGGCGGAGCGGATGGTCGAGGCGATCCCCTGCGCCGACCAGGTGCACTTCACCGGGTCGGGGACCGAGGCCACCTTCTTCGCGATGCGTCTGGCCAGGGGCGCGACCGGCCGGTCCAAGATCCTCAAGTTCGAGGGCGGCTGGCACGGGATGAACGACTACGCGCTGTGGGGGACCGTGCCGAAGCGGCCGAGCCCCTACCCGAACGCGGAGCCGGACTCCATCGGGATTCCGGAGGTGCTGCGCGGGCAGGTGCTGGTCGCCCCCTTCAACGACGCCGCGCGCGCGGTGGAGATCATCCGGCAGAACGCCCATGAGCTGGCCGCGGTCATCGTGGAGCCGCTGCAGCGGGTCCTTCAGCCGGTGCCGGGGTTCCTCGAGGCGGTGCGCGAGGCGGCCACGCGGGCCGGCAGCGTGCTGATCTTCGATGAGATCGTGACCGGGTTCCGCATCGCCTGGGGCGGAGCCCAGGAACGGTACGGGGTGGTCCCCGACGTGGCCACCTACGGCAAAGCGATGTCCGGCGGGTTCCCAATGGCCGCGATCGCCGGCCGCAGCGAGATCATGAAGCATTTCGACGCGCGCCGGACGGAGCGGCCGCGCCTGGTCTGGGCGAGCGGGACCCTGAACGGCAACCCGGTGAGCGCGACGGCCGGGCTGGCCGCCCTCGACATCCTCAGCCGGCCCGGGGCCTACGAGCACTTCCACAAGATCGGCGGCCGGCTGCGGCGGGAGATCGAAGCGCTCGGGGCCCGGCACGGGTTCGCCGTGCAGGCCCCCGGCGAGGACGCGGTGTTCGGCGTCCGGTTCACCGCCCGGAAGCCGCTCCGGAACTGGGAGGATCTGCTGACCTCGGACACGCAGCTCAACCTGCGCTGGTCGACCGAGCTGCTCACGCGCGGGATTCTCGTCAACCCCAACGAGAAGTTCTATCTCTCGCTGGCGCACACCGACGCCGACGTGGATCGGACGCTCGAGGCGTGCGACCAGGCGTTCGCGGCGATCAAGCGATAACGTAGCCTCCTTCTTTCGAGAATCATCGTCCGGCTCACGAACGCGTGTGCCGGATTGACACCGGTACGCGTATCTCAGTACGATCGCACCGTGCCTTCTTGTACATTGTCGGACAATCGGACGTAGGACAAGAACAGGATGCGCCCGCGAGCCGAGCAGTTTGTTCGTCCCCCAACGCTCACCGCCACGGTTGCGGAGCACATCAAAGAGGCGATCTTCCGTGGGATCCTTCCTCCCGGCGCGCCCCTGCATGAAGTTGAGCTCAGCAAATCCCTCGGGGTCTCGCGGGGCACGGTCCGCGAGGCTCTGCGACATCTTCAGGATGAGACCCTCGTCGAGATCCACCCGCATCAGGGAGCTTTCGTCACGCGGCTCTCCCCCCGGAAGGCCAGGGAGATCTACACGCTTCGCGCGCAGCTCGAGCCCTACGCGGTGCGTCTGGCCATGGGGCGGAGCGCGTACACCCAGGGCGATCTCGATGAACTGGACGCGCTTGTCCGCCGCCTGGGCGACCTGGAACGCAGCAGCGACCCCGAGCACAGGAGCGATCTGTTCGAGATCATCACGGCGGACATGGAGTTCCATCGGGTGATGTGCGGGCGCAGCGAGCACGAGATGCTGATGGGGGTGCTCAAGAGCCTCCAGTCCCAGACGCGTCTCTTCATCCTGAACACGATCCTGTATCATTCGGACCTCGAGCTCGACGAACCCACACACCGCGCGATCCTCACGGCGATCCAGTCGGGCGACCCTGAGCATGCCGAGGCGGTGGTCCGCCAGCACATCGTCGACGCGGGGACGTCCCTCGTGACGCACATGGAGGCCCACGCGGTCGCGGGCCGCGAGGAGGTGGTGGGCAGCCGCGTCCAGGGAGGGTGAAACACATCATAAGGGGGGGTGGTTTCATGGGATCCATGACCCGTCGCACAGCCCTGCAACTGATGGGCGGCATGGCCGGAATCCTCGCCACGGGGGTGGCTCCGGCGATCAGGCTGGCCGGCGCCGCCGGAAAGCCGATCGAGCTGGTGCACTGGAGCTGGCTCACCGCGTCCGACGGTGAGGTCTGGCAGCAAATGATCGACAGCTTCAATGCGGCAAACAAGGACAAGGGCATGCAGATTCGGATGGAAGTGGTCCCGGACGACCAGTACGGGACGAAGGTGCTCTCCGCGGCGGCCACCGGCAACGCCCCGGATTTCGGATGGGGCACCGCCGGCCTCCGGGCCGACTGGGTGAAGAAGGGCGTCGTGCTGCCCCTCGACGAGACGTTCAAGCAGGCCGGCATCAGCCTGGGAGACTTTGTCCCGGCGGGGCTGGCGGCGTCCAGGTACGGCGGCAAGCTCTACATGGTGCCGATGGACGGGATGAGCCTCCAGGTGCTCTTGAACGTCGACCACGCCACGGCGGCCGGCCTCGACGTCAGCAAGCCGCCGCAGACGGGGGATGAACTGCTGGCCTGGGCGGGCAAGATGACGCAGCGCGAGGGCGACAAGGTCACCCGCTCCGGGTTCCTGATGACCGGATCGGGCGTGCAGCCGACCGTGACCTGGGGGATCGTCGCCCATCAGATGGGGTTCCGGCGGGCCAGCCCCGACCTCAAGAAGGCCGGTGTGAACCCCGAGGCCGGCGTGCGGGCCGCCCAGTGGGTGCTCGACCTCTTCGACAAGCACCGGGTGTCGACACGCGACGTGACCGACCGCTACAAGGCCTTCGGCACGGGGAATGGATCGATGTTCCTCACCGGCCCGTGGACGCTCAACGGCTACGTCCAGAATAAGCTCAACTTCATCTCCTTCCAGATGCCCAAGGTCGGCAAGGATCGCTCGACCTACTTCGAGCTCGGCGGCCTGGAGATGTACGTCCAGAAGGATCAGAGCCGGCTGGAGGTGACCGCGAAGGCGCTCCAGTGGCTGTCCGACAACAGCTTCCTCTGGACGACCAAGGGGCGCGGCGCCGCGATGCGCAAGTCGATCCTGGCGCGGGGGGATTACAAGACCGCCGGGCACGACTGGAAGGTGCGCGGGGCGTTCATCGACGGCATGCCGAACGCGGTGGTCGGCGAAGTGCCGGTCACCGCCGGTCCGGATTTTACGATCTACACCGGGGGCGGCTTTGCCGCCAAGACGATGGATCCGGTGTGGGCAAAGCAGACGACGCCCAAATCGGCCGTCGATGCCCTGATCAAGCAGTGGCAGGCTGATCTCGACGCGGGTTAGGTTCGAGAACGCGGGTGCGGGGCTCGCTCTCGCCGCGGAGACCGCGCGGCCGGGGCGGGCCCTGCACTCGACCTGCGCCGGGGTGACCGACTAGGGATGGGGGCGATCGGAGGGGCACGGGCAATCCCTCGGGCCGGCCGATCGCTTCCATTCGATCGGCTGCGGCGGGCGACGTGGAACGGCGAGCGGATCGATTGGTCGGCCTACATCTTCATCCTGCCGTTCCTGGTTCCGTTTGTGGTCGTGACCATTGGGGCCAGTCTCTTCGGCGTCTACGTCAGTTTCACGGACTGGGGGATCATCGGCGCGCCCCATTGGGTGGGTCTCAAAAACTACTCGCGGGCGCTCGCCGATCCCTGGGTCGTGAAGACGTGGTCGAACACGCTCCGCTACGGCATGCTCGTCGTCCCGGCCACGACGCTGGCCGCGCTGGCGATGGCGCTGTTCGTCAACCTGCGCTGGCGCGGGTACGCGTTCGCGCGCGCGGCCTTCTATGCCCCGAACGTCGTCTCCGTCACGGTGATCGGGCTGGTCTGGGTCTGGATGCTCGACACGCAGTACGGGCTGGTCAACCAGTACCTCGGCCGGTTCGGCGTGCCCGATGTCCCATGGCTGACGAATCCCGGGTGGGTCCTCTACGGGATCGCCCTGGCCTCGGTGTGGTGGGACGCGGGGTTCAGCATGGTGGTCCTGCTGGCCGGCCTGCAGGACATCCCCGGCGAGCTGCGGGAGTCGGCGAGCATCGACGGAGCGACCCCGTTCCAGGCGCTGTGGCACGTGGTCCTGCCCCTGCTTCGGCCGGCGCTGAGCCTAGTGGTGACGCTGCTCATCATCGGCACGCTGCGCGTGTTCAGCCAGATCTACATCATGACGAACGGCGGGCCGGCGGGCGCCTCGGCCTCCGTCATCCACTACGTCTACGAGATCGGATTTTCCAAGTACCAGCTCGGCTACGCCGGCGCGATCTCGGTGATGCTCTTCGCGACGATTCTCGTCGTGACGCTGATCCAGCTGCGCGTGTTTCGGGAGAAGACCTGGTGACGCGGCCGGGCGGCCGGCGCTTCCGGCCGGGGACGTGGCTGATCTGGATCGCCGGGATGGCGGGGGCGCTGGCCTGGGCGGCGCCGCTGGTCTGGATGGTGTCGACCTCGGTCAAGCCGCCCGATCAGGTGTTGACGCGCACCGTCGAATGGCTGCCGCGCACCGTCACGTTCTCGAACTACACCAAGGTGCTGCGCAAGCCCGTCCTGCGGTGGATGCTGAACAGCACGATCGTGACGTCGGCGTCCACCTGCGTCAGCCTGGCCACCGGCGCGATGGCGGGCTATGCGCTGGCCCGCATGAACTTCCCGGGGCGCAACACGATGTTCTTCCTGGTCCTCGCGGTGCTGATGATCCCCACCGAGATGACGATCGTGCCGCTCTTCATCGGCGTCCTCAGGGTCGGCCTCGCGAACAGTTATCTGGCGCTGATGATCCCGTCCCTGGCGAGCGCGTTCAGCGTCTACCTGTTTCGGAACTTTTTCCTCTCCCTTCCGCGCGAGTTCGAGGATTCGGCGGCGCTCGATGGGGCCACCCGGTTCCGCATCTTCTGGTCGGTGGCCCTGCCGGTGGCGCGGCCGGCCCTGATCGCCGGCGCCATCCTGCTCTCCACCACCTACTGGAACCTGTTTCTCTGGCCGCTCCTCGTGGTCTTCCAGGGAAGCATGAAGACCCTGCCGGTGGGCATGGCCGGCTTCACGCCCGGGACCGGCGTCGGACAGTCGACCCAGTTCGAAGGCTACGCGCCGGCGATGGCGGCGATGACGATCCTCACGATCCCGAGCATCCTGGTCTTTCTGGTGCTCCAGCGGCAGTTCATCGAGGGCGCGACGAGCGCGGGGATCAAGGGATGAGGCCGGCCGCCCAGAGGCGTACGCCGGAGTCCCTCCGCGCCGAGCACAGCGTCGTCTACCGCGATCCGTTCGCGTACTGCTCGCACCCGAGCATGCTCAGGCTGGCGTCGGGCGAATGGCTGATCGCCTTCATGGAGAGCATGCGGCGCGCCGAGGTCCTGCACAGCCCGGCCGACCCGCGCTTCTACAATGTTCTGACTCGGTCGGCCGACCAGGGCCGAATCTGGTCGGCGCCGGTGGTGATCCCCGGCTACGACTGGTATGGAGTCGAGTGCCCGAGTCTCACCCAGCTCGCCCGCGGAGACCTCCTGCACTTCCAGTGGCGGTGGCGCTGGTCGCCCCTCCACCCAGGCGCCCGCGCCGGCCGCCCGCGCGGTCTGTACGAGCGCGACACGTACCCGTGGGCGCGCGACAACGATGGGGCCTACGTGCACCGCTCCCGCGACGGAGGGCAGACCTGGGAACTGGGCTCCCGGATCGAGACGGCCCCATTCGACGGCGCCTACACCATACGCGCCGGGGTCGAGTTGCCGGATGGAACGGTACTCGTCGCAGTCACGGACATTCCCCACTGGCGCCGGGTCTATCTCCTGCGCTCCCGCGACAGGGGCGTCCGCTGGGAGGTGGGGGCGCTCGCCGCCGCCCACCCCGATCGCCAGTTCACCGAGCCGTGCCTCGTCCGCGTGGGCTCGCGGCTGCTGCTCCTGATCCGGGAGGAGACCACCGGCTTCCTGCATCAGTCCGAATCGGACGACGGCGGGGACACGTGGACGGCGCCCCGCCCCACGCCGATGTGGGGAAGCCCGCCGCACGTGCTGGCGCTCGGCGACGGCCGGTTGCTCTGCGTCTACGGCCACCGCCGCCCTCCCTACGGCATCCGGGGCCGCATCAGCGAAGACGGCGGGAGGACCTGGGATGCCCGCGGTGAGCTGATCCTGCGCGATGATCTGCCCAACAGGAATCTGGGCTATCCGTCCTCGGTGCTGGTCGAACCCGGCCGGGTGTTCACGGCCTACTACGGCGAAGACGCGCACGGCGTCACCTGCATCCAGGGTTGCGCGTTCTCCGTGTAGACGTTCGGCGGGCCGGCCCGCGGTGGCGACCGAGGACAGAAAACGAGGTGGGTGACCGCATGTACCGGATTGTCGATCTCGAGCGAGTCCACGTGTACGGCGACCCGAACAATTTTTGCGCCGAGATCTCCGTTGCCAACCTGGGCGACGGCGAGCTCGTCGGGGTCCTGGCCCAGAACCGCGGCCTCGTGCATACCGATACCGGCACCATCCTGCTGGTGCGGTCGCGGGATCACGGCAAGACGTGGGACCCCGGCTCGAAAGTGGCCGTGTTCACCGAAGAGGAAGATGCCGGCTGGAACGTCGCGGCGATCTGCCGCCTCGCGGACGGCACCCTGCTCGCCCACGCCAACCGGTGGCGATACCTCGACAATGGGCGCATCGACCGCCTCCACGGGCGGTCGGAGATCGACGGCGTGTGGCTCTCCCGGTCTACGGACAAGGGCCGGACGTGGAGCGCGCCGTCGCGGGTGAACCTCGCGCCCATGAGAAACGCCCGGGTCCGCGACGCCATCGTGGAGCTTCCGAACGGGCATCTGCTCATGCCGCTGCACGGCTTCCGCTGGCAGCGCACGATGCCGGATATCGCCAGCGCCGAGCGCGAGCGGTCCTTTGTGCTCTGGTCGCCCGACCGGGGCAAGAACTGGCACTACTACGGAACGATCGGGTACGATCCGGCCGAGATCATCCACTACCATGAACCGGGCCTGGTCCGGCTCCACGACGGCCGGTTGTTGGGCATGATGCGCACCCAGCGCTGGCCCTCGCCGGCCGATCCGGGCGAGCAGATGGGGCCGCCGAGCGGGTACATCTACACCGCGCTCTCCGAGGACGACGGCATGTCGTGGAGCTGGCCGCGGACCACGAAGCTGTGGGGCTATCCCCCGGATGCGATCACGCTCGAGGACGGCGCCGTCCTGGCCGCGTACAGCTACCGGACCAAGCCGATGGGCGTGCGGATCGCCGTCTCCCCGGATGGGGAGCGGTGGTCCGCACAGGACGAGTTCACCCTCGCCACCTATGACCCCGCGCGCGTGCGGCCGGCGTTCCCGACGTGGGAGGGCGAACCGCTGAACTCGATCATTCAGCGGGGCGTCCTCTGGCACATCGGATACCCCAGCTCGGTGCTGCTCGATGACGGCCGGGTGTTTACGGGGTACCACCTGTTCAATCAGCAGGGGCGCCAGTATGTCGAGGGCGCGATCTATCGCGTGGTGAGGGAGTGATCCCCGCGCCGGAGGCCTGGAAAAAGGCGGCGATCCGCGGGTATCGCGCCGGCGATTTCCAGGCGCTTGCCGCCCTGATCGACGCCGCCGCGGCGCCGGAGCGGGGGATGACGGCGACCGGCCTCCGGGAGTTTCTCGACTACCCCGGGTTCCATCCGGACGACGATCTCTTCGTCGCGCCCGGCGAGGGCGGCGCCGGGCTGATGGGCGCGCGGGATGTGCGCGTGACCGCGCGCGGCGACGAGATCGTTCCCATCCTGGAATCGTGGGGAGTGGTGCATCCGGAGGCCCCTCCGGGCGGCGTGGGGCCCGCGCTTCTGCGGGCTGCCCTGCAGCGCGCCGGACAGATCGTGCGGGAGCGGGGGCGCGGGAGCGGGATCTTTCAGGCCCGGTGCGCGACGGACGACCTTGCGACGCAGCGGCTCTTTGAGTCGGGCGGGCTGTCGCAGGCGAGAGTCCTTCTCACCATCCTCCGTCCCACCCTTGAGAACCTGTCGCCGGCGCGCTTCCCGGCGAACATCGCCGTGCGGCCGTACCGGGTCGGACAGGACGAGGAGGCGTGGGTGCGGGCGTTCAACGAGGCGTTCGCCGACCACTGGGGCGGGTTCATGGGCATGTCCCTTCCCCTCTGGACGGCGTATGTGCGCCGGCCGTGGTTCAAACCGGAGATCAGCCTCGTGGCGTGGGACGGGCCGGACATCGCGGGGTTCGGTCACTTCATCATCAATGACGAACAGAACGCCCTCACCGGCAAGAAGCAAGCGCTCATGCGCTACATCGGCGTCCGCCCCCGGTGGAGGGGGATCGGACTCGGCGTCGCCTTGACGAGGGCCGGACTCATGGCCTCGCGCGACAGAGGCATGCAGGCCTGCCTCTCGGGGGTGGACTCCGAGAACGTCACCGGCGCCCACCACATCTACGAGCGCGAGGGGTTTGTCACGATCAAGCGGCAGTTCATGTACCGCGTGGATGTCCACGCGGAGTCGGTGGCCGGTGCTTAGGAGCCTGTCGACCGAGTTCGGACGCGCGGGCGACTCTCAGATACGCGCGGGCGTAGGCGAACAGGTGCTGCTGCGCGTGCCCGGCGAGCGGACCGAACCGCGCCCGGGCGAATGCCTGGATCTGCTTTGGGGTGCGGGGCCGGCCGCGGAAGTAGAGGCGCTCCACGGCGCGCGTCACCCAGACGTCCACGGGGAACGCGGCCGTCCGTCCGAGCCCGAAGAGCAGAATGCAGTCGGCGACTTTCTCTCCCACGCCCGGCACCTCGAGGAGGCGTTCCCGCGCGGCCTCGAACGGCACGAGCCGCAGGGCGGCCAGGTCGAGGCCTCCGTCTGCGACCATGCGCGCGGCCGCACGCACATAGGGCGCCCGGTAGCCGAGGAGGCAGGCCGCGAGCGTCTGCGGGCGGGCCGCGGCGAGCCGGGCCGGCGCGGGAAAGGCATGCGCGCCGTCTCCGAGGGGCTCCCCGAAGGCGCGGGCCAGCCGCTCGATCGACTGGGTGATCTTGGGAATGTTGTTGTTCGCCGAGATGATAAACGAGATGAGCACCTCCCACGGGTCTTGCGCCAGGATCGCGATGCCGCGGGTATGCGGGAGGATCCGGGCCAGGACGCCGTCCTCGGCGAGCGCCGCCTCGATGCCGGCCACCCCGCGCGGCTCGCGGGAGCAGCCGAGGTAGTCGAGGAGCAGTCTTCGGGCTTCCTGAGTGTCCGGCGAGAGCAGACACAGTCCCCGGGCGTCTTGTTCTACTTGGAGGACCTCGCGGCCGATGACGCCCACCGCCACCCGTGCCCCGTCCCGGCCTGGGTTCCAGCGCCACCGGAACGCCTGGCCGGACTCCAGGGTGCGGGCGAGGTGCAGCCCGTCCGCTTCCGGTATCCACGTCGGCACCGCTGAGGCTCCTCGACGGCTAGGCCTCGACCACTCTAGATTTCTTGGAGGTCGATCGCGTCCACAACAAACTGCGACCAGGTCTCCAGCCGCTCGTACGCCGCCCGGACCTCTTGGGGTGTGGCGAAGGCGCCCGCCAGCTTGCTCCGCTCCCGCACCCGGACCTCGGGCGTGGGAAGATCCGCGATGTAGACGAGGCCGAAGTGCACGCGGCCGACCGGTTCGACGTCGTCGTTGATCACGCCCACCGGCCGGGCCCGCCATCCCGGCGGCACGTCCACCTCTTCCGTCAGTTCCCGGCGCATCCCCGCGTCCACGGGATCGGCGTCCGCGACGTCCTCCGGGTTGATGTGGCCGCCCAACCCCACGGAGAGTTTCTCCCGCAGCCGCTCCTCGGATCCCCCGCGCGTGCGTCGGACGAGGAAGATCCGCTCCTGGTGGCGGAGGACGACGTACGGGATGATCTGCTTGAGGCCGGGGTCGTCCTCGACCCGGGCGCGCGGCGCGAAGTAGGCGTGGGCGGCGATCGCGGCCAGGTACCCCGGGAGGCCCTCGGTGGAAAAGCCGTGAAAGCCGCCGGAGGGGAACAGATGGGCGCGGGGGACCACCAGCACTTCTTCCGACAGGGGGCTCATCGGGTGCGAAACTCGTAGTCCAGCATGCTGTCCGCCTCGTCGTTGTCGCAGTGGATCTTTCCCATCACAGTGCCCTCCCGCTGTGTGAAGAGGTAGGGGAGCATCAGGGGAATGTCCGAGACCACGGGCAGGGTGGGGATCTCGGCGAGCGGGACCCACATCAAGTTGCCTTCGTCCGTGGCGATCGGGTCGGCGGAGCCGGACGGGCGGTCGGCCACGAAGACGAACAGCAGCCACTGGGCGCCTGTCGTCTTCGTCATCACCGTGACGACCGCCCGGAGCGCCGCCCCGGCCAGACGGAGTCCTGTTTCTTCATGGACCTCCCTCAGGCAGGCGTCGAGCGGATCCTCGTGGGGCTCGATCTTGCCGCCCGGCGGGTTGTAGAGACCTTGATTGGGCGGGTGGCGGCGCCGGAGCAGCAGCACCCTGTCGCCGTCACGGATGAAGCAGAGTGTCCTCAGGTAGATCGGGTGCGAGGTGTTCCCCCTCAGGGCGTCTGCAGCCGGGCCAGGTGCGCTCTCGCCCACCCCGAGTATACCGCATCGTAGTAGGAGCCGTGGAGCGAGAGGGCGGTCTTGAAGGCGCGCACCGCGTCGTCGGTGCGCCCCTGCCGCTCGTAGATCCGGCCGAGGCTGATGTAGTACAGCGCATAGTTGCGGTCGAGCTTGATCGCGTTCTTGAGCTCCTGGATCGCCTCCGCGTCGTGGTGCAGAAGCGCCAGGGCCGCGCCGTACCGCCAGTGGAGGTCGGCGTCGAGCGGGGCCAGATCGAGCCGGTCCTTGATCCTGCCCAGGGCAATGGGGGACCCGGCCTGCACCTGGAACGCGGTGGTGCCTTGGTGCCGGCCGTCGAACGCGACGTCGAGGGTCCAGGTCCCGGTGTGGCTCTCCAGGTCGGTGCCCAGAATGTAGAGCGGGAGGGTGAAATCGAAGACGTCCCAGACGCCGTTCTTTTGCCTGGGGGCCTTCACCTCGATCGCAAACGCCGGCCCTGTGGGGTCGCTGACCGCGAAGGTCACCACCGTGCCGTTCACCAGCGGCTTGACCTTGACGACCGCGTATGGGAGGTCCGTGTTGAAAAAGCTGGAAGTGGGATCAACCGGGGTGACCTCCCCGGCGCCGAAGAGGCTGTTCCTTTCGACGGCCCTGGCGAGGACCACGCCGGCCAGCCGGTTCTGGGCGCCCGCCTGAGCCGCGGGCGCAGGCTGTGGGGGTGGGGTGCTCTGAGCCTGGGCCGCCGGCAGCGCGGCCCCCTGGAGCGCGAGGACGATCCAGGCGCTCACCGCGAGCCGTTGGGCAAAGCGCCCCAACGCCCTGATGCCGTGGATGCCGGGGGCGGGCGAGCTCAGGCGGCGGGGATCCCCGCCGCCTGTCTGGGGCTCTAGTGGACGAACAGGTGACCCGTTGCGGCGAGAATGAACAGGACCAGCAGGATCAGCACCAACGCATCCACCTCCAACACCTCGCGAGCCAGTATCTCGTGTGCGTACCATAGTGCAATTGTACCCAATAAGCGCCCGCACCAGCCACCCGGATGAGTCGGGGGGCATGATACGATAGAAACCACCGGACCAGGGAGGACCCAATGCCGGCCAAGCAGACCATCACGTCGATCAAGGCGCTTCGGGGAAAGGAGATCGCGAAAGGGGTCACGATCAAGCCCCTGGCGGGGGAGCACGTGATGCTGAACTACGTCCAGTTCGTCCCTCAGGGCGAAGTGCCGCTCCACTCCCATCACCACGAGCAGCTCGGATTGATCATCGAGGGCGAACTCGAGATGCAGATCGGCGACGAGCGGCGGACGCTCCGCCCGGGGGACACCTACGTGATTCCCGGCGGCATCTCCCACAGCGGCCGGGCCGGCCGCGCGGGCGCCCTGGTCCTCGACGTCTTCTACCCGCTGCGGGAGGACTACCTCAAGCTCTTCGCTTAGTTGCTGAGCTCCAGATCGACAACAGACTTGAGTACCGGCACATAGTCCTCAACGATCTCCCACACTCGCGTCAGATCAATCTCCTCGTAGGCGTGGGCGGCGATGTTTCGGAATCCGTATACCTGCCGCCACGGGACCGTTGGATGCCGCGCCTTGAGGGTGTCGGAAAGCTTATTGATCGCATCCGCCATCGTTTCGAGGCGGCGAAGGACGGCATCCTGGACGATCGGCTGGTTGAGAAACGCGTGACGACCCCCGAGAGTGTACTGCTCGATGCGCGCGATGCTCTGGTGAATGTAGCGAAGGCGCGCCCGCTCGCGCGGGTCGCGGCTCACAAGGGGACGGCCTCATGCCGGATTCGCCGGGCAGCCCGCGATGGGTGACGTACCTCGACCACGTGGACTTTCCGCCCCAGCGCTTCTTCGAGATCGAGGATAAGCCCGCTGAGGTCAAGGACGGTCCGTCCTGGTTCCAACTCGACGAGGAAGTCGACATCGCTATCCGGCCGCGCGTCTCCTCGGGCCACGGATCCAAATACGCGAACGCGTTGTGCTCCGTGACTCGCCGCAATGGCGAGGAGCTGGTTCCGTCGATCGCGGAGAGCGGCCAGCGTCATCGCTGCCGGCGCCGCGCGAACGGCGACCCCGGACCGGGGGAGCACGTCAAATTGGATCCCCAGCGCGTCTGCGAGCCTGGCAAGCGTCGTGATGCTGGGGGCGATCTCGCCGCGCTCCAACCGAGCAATAGCCGACTGGGTGGTTTCAAGCTTGGCGGCGAGCGCGGCCTGCGTAAGGCCGGCGGCCCGTCGAGCCACGGCAATCGCACGGCGAAAGGGCTCCCGCAGGGTTGGTAAGGAAGTTACACGAGCGGCCGTTCGGCCTCGATGACGCTTCATCGCGCTCTCTCGGGATTATAGCACGAATGCTATATTCACGGGCGAATGGGCTCTTAGCGCTTCGCGAGATCGGCGAGCCACGGCGGGTCGGCGCCCGTGCGGGTGCAGGTCAGGGCTGCGACCAGGGCCGCCCGCCCGAGCGCGGCGGTGATCTCGGATCCTCCGAGCCGCGCGACCGCGGCGCGCGTCAGCCGCCGAGCTTCATGCAGCCACGCCAGCAGGCCCGCCGAAAAGGCGTCACCGGCGCCGACCGTATCGACGACGGTCACCGGAACTGAGGGCACGCGCACTTCCCCCGCGGCATGGAACGCCACCGCGCCGTCCGCCCCAAGGGTGACGACGGCGAGCACCGGCCCCGGCGCCTCCGGCCGCGCGAGCCAGGAGCGGGCGACTTCCTCCCCGGGGGCGCCCGGATAGAGCACGCCCAGGTCCGCGCGGCTCGCCTTCACCACGTCCGCGCGCCGCACCCACGCTTCCAGCCGCGCCCGGCCCGCGTCGAGATCGGGCGTGAGCGCCGGGCGGACATTCGGATCCAGGAAGATCAGCCGCCGGCCCTGCTCCCGCCGCCCGAGCGTCTCCAGCGCCGTGCCGACGGGTTCGACGAGCAGGGAGTATCCCGCGAAATGCAGCGCCTCCACCTCACGCGGGAACGCCGGTGGAAGGTCGTCGGGACGCAGCGCGCGCTCGGCCGTCCCGTGGCCGTAGAACGAGAACACCGGTTCCCGACCGTCCTCCGGCTGGACGAACGCGAGCGCGGTCGGTTCGGCGCGCTCGCAGACGTAGCGGGGATCGACGCCGCTCGCGAGGGCCTGCGCCCGCAGGAACCGGCCGAACGCGTCGCGGGAGAGGCCACCCAGAAACGCCGCGGGCACACCCAGGCGCGCGACCGCGACCGCGACATTCAGCGAGGCGCCGCCCACGTGAGGGACGTAGAGCGGCCCGCGCTCCCTCGATTCCACGGTGAAGTCGACGAGCGCCTCGCCGCACGCGACGATCACCGGACGGCCCCGCCGGCGCGAAGCATGATCGAGGTCACAGGCCCGCTCCCGACTCGATCGCCTCGCGGAGGAGCCGCCCGAGCCAGAGCGCGAGATCGGCGCGCGTCACCGTGTGGCTGTCCCCCGGGTGTGGCGGGACTGTGGCCCTCGGGATGGCTTCGGCGATCAGCGTCGCGGCCGCCGCCCACCGCAGCGGCGCGGCGTCTCCCGGCCCCGGGTGAAGCGCAGCCGCGTCGGGGCGGGTGCTCCGAGCGCGCTCGGCGTTCTGCCACCGCCGGATAGCGCGCGCGGCCGCGGCCACGAGGCGCGTGCCTTCACCACACGTCAATGTCTGGTCGGGAGCAAAGCGCAGCGTCCCGGGCTCGCCCTCCCAGATCCCTTCGACCGCCAGCAGCTGCGTGGCGGCAAAGGCCGGATGCGAGAGCGGGACGTCA
>VBAK01000015.1 GCA_005882275.1 Candidatus Segetimicrobium genomatis | reverse complement strand
TCATTCCCGACATCATCGTCTGCGCCAAGGGGCTGGGAGCGGGGTACGTCCCGGTCGGCGCCGTCATCGCCCACGAGCGGATCGGCGGGCAGATCCTGAGCGCCTCCGGCCAGTTCATCCACGGCCACACCTACGCGGGCAACCCGCTCGCCTGCGCCGCGGCCGCCGCGGTCCTCGAGTACGTGCAAACGCACGGCCTGGTCGCCGCCGCCGGTCGCAAGGGAGAGGCGCTTCGCCGCGAACTGGAGCCGCTGCGGGCATTCCGGGGCGTGGAGGAGGTCCGCGGCCTGGGCCTGATGTGGGGGATCGAGTTCGCCGTCCCGCCGGACCACCCCGCCGCCGCGGCCCCCGGCCGGGCGGTCGTCGAGGCGGCCTTCCGGAACGGGCTCCTCGTCTACCCCGCCGGCGGATCGCTCGAGGGATCGACCGTAAACCAGATCCTCGTGGGCCCGCCGCTCACGATCGCGGACGCCGAGATCGCCGAACTGGGCGGCCTGCTGCGCCGGAGCGTTCGAGAGGCCCTGGCCTGACCGATCGAGGCGCGCTCAGGCGGTCTTGATCTCGCCAAGGTAGGCCTCCCGGATCATCGCGTTCTCGCGCAGGCTCTTCGCCGTCCCGGAGAGGACCACCTGGCCGGTCTGCAGGACGTACCCGCGGGTCGCGATCGAGAGCGCCATGTTGGCGTTCTGCTCGACGACGAAGATCGTGGTGCCCTGCCGGTTGATCGCCTGGATGATCTCGAACACCTGCTCCACGAAGGCCGGGGACAACCCCATCGACGGCTCGTCCATGCACAGGAGGTTCGGGCGGGCCATCAGCGCCCTTCCGATCGCCACCATCTGCTGCTCCCCGCCCGAGAGCGTCCCGGCGAGCTGGCCACGCCGCTCCCGGACGCGCGGGAACAGGGTGTAGACGCGCTCCAGGTCCTCCTGGATCGCCGCCGGGTCGGTGCGGGTGAACGCCCCCATCTCTAAATTTTCGTAGACGGTCATCTTGGGGAACAGCCGCCGGGCCTCCGGCACCGGGGCGATCCCCCGCCGGACGCGCTCGGAGGTCGGCACGGTGTTGATCGGCTCGCCGCGGTAGAGCACCGTCCCCCGGGCCGGCCGCACGATCCCGAGGACCGTCTTCATCGTGGTGGACTTGCCGGAGGCGTTCCCGCCGAGGAGGCAGACGATCTCCCCCGCGCGGATCTCGTAGTTGACCCGCTTGAGGACGTGCAGCTCTCCGTAGTAGGTGTCGACGTCCCTAAACTCGAGCAGCGGCCGTCCGTCCGAGGTAGGCGCGGATGACATCCTCGTTCCGGTGAACCTCCTCCGCTCTGCCTTCGGCGATCTTCTCGCCGTAGTCCAGCACCGCCACCTTGTCGGAGATGGTGTTGACGACGTTGAGCTTGTGCTCGATCAGGAGCACGGTCAGCCCCATCGTGTTCAGGCTCCGGATCTGCTCCGCGAGCTCCATGGTCTCCGCCGGGTTCATGCCGGCGGTGGGCTCGTCGAGGAGGAGGAGCCTCGGCCGCGACGCCACCGCCCGGGCGATCTCCAGCCGCCGGCGGTTGGCGTAGGAGAGGCTGCTGGCCAGGTGGTTGACGCGCGGGAGGAGGCGGTTCCCGAAAATCGCGAGCACCTCCATCGCCCACTCGCGCGTGTCCCTTTCCTCGGCCCGCACCGACCGGGGCAGCAGCACCGCGCCGACCGCGTTCGCCCGGGTGCGCGCGTGCATCCCCACGAGGACGTTCTCGAGCACCGTCATATTGGCGAAGAGCCGCAGGGACTGGAACGTGCGCGCGATCCCCCGCTCGACGATCGCGTGGGAGGGGAGGCCGGTGACGTCCTCGCCCATGAGGAACACCCGGCCGGCGTCGGGGGCGTCCAGGCCCGTCACCAGGTTGAAGAACGTCGTTTTGCCGGAGCCGTTGGGCCCAATCAGGCCCACCACGGTCCGGGGCAGAATGGTGAGGCCGAGGTCCTTCACCGCCGTGATCCCGCCGAACCGTTTCGTGAGGCCGCGGACCTCCAGCATCGGCGTCCCCGCCGGCAGCGGGACGTCCCGGATCCCGCTCAGCGACGCGCCGATGCCCCCGCGCGAGGGCATCGCCGCCTGCTCGGTCAGGCTGAGCGGCGCCGTCGTGCGCGAGGCGGGGATGAGTCCTTCGCGCCGGTACAGCATCATCAGCACCAGGATGATCCCGAAGATCAGCTCGATCGTCTGGACGAGCTCCACCTGCTGGAGCCCCTGGCTCCCGACGAGCCGGCCAAGCGCGTGCACCCACTGGGTGAGGTCCTGCAGGAACCAGGACTGCAGGAGCTGCAGGAGCAGCGCCCCCAGGACCACGCCGGGCACGCTCCCCATGCCGCCCAGCACGATCATCACCAGCACCATCACGGACACCGGGAACTGAAACATGTCGGGGGTCGCGGTGCCGAGCTTGGCGACATAGAACGTCCCGGTGGCGCCGGCGAACGCGGCCCCCATCGCGAACGCCATCAGCTTGAGCCGCGTCCGGTTGACCCCCATCGCCCCCGCGGCGATCTCGTC
Organism: Candidatus Segetimicrobium genomatis; assembly: GCA_005882275.1. Classification (GTDB taxonomy): domain Bacteria; phylum Sysuimicrobiota; class Sysuimicrobiia; order Sysuimicrobiales; family Segetimicrobiaceae; genus Segetimicrobium; species Segetimicrobium genomatis. Next base: position 21,639 of record VBAK01000015.1, on the reverse strand, counting down.
CTCGCGGATCGCCATCCACGCCCGGCCGATCCGGGAGTCCTTGAGCCGGTAGCTCACGAAGATCAGCAGCGCGACCAGGACCGCGGCGAGGTAGTAGTACGGGATCGAGGTGACCCCGAACCGGAACCCGAACATCTGCGGGGAGTTGACCCCGTTGAGCCCCATCGGACCGTTGGTCCAGTCGGGGGTGTTGCGCACGACGATGGGGACGATCTCGCCGAAGCCGAGGGTGACGATCGCCAGATAGTCGCCCCTGAGACGCAGGGTGGGCGCCCCGAAGAGGAGGCCGAAGCAGGCCGCGGCCAGCGCGGCGCCCGGCAGCATCAGCCAGAACGAGACGTGCAGGTGCACGAGATCCGGCCCGCCCGCCACGTGCGCCCGGCTGACGAGCCCGAGCCACTGGAGGGGCTGCCAGACGTCGGTCCAGGGCGGGGTGATCTGGGTCGAGCCCACCATCCCGTAGATGTACGCGCCGATGGCGAAGAAGGCCGCGTACCCCAGGTCGAGCAGGCCGGCAAAGCCGACGACGATGTTCAGGCCGAGGGCGAGCATCGCGAACGCGAGCGCGTTGGCCGCCGCGTCGATGTCGCCGGCGTTTCGCACGATCAGGGGGAAGAGCAGCGCGAAGGCCATGAGGAGCGCCAGCCCGGCGCGCTTCCGCGCCGTCTCCGGAATCCGCCGGACGGGCGCGAGCAGCGCCGCGGTCAGCGCGGCCCGGCGCGCCGGCGGGGCGGCCTCGAGGTCTGAGGCGGGCGCCGGCGAGACGTCAGCCATCGCGGACCGTCACGACTTCTTCGGGGTGGACAGGCCGAGGAGCCCCGTCGGCCGGAGCGCGAGCACGACGATCAAGATGGAAAAGATGATCACGTCCGTCCACCGCACCTGCAGGAACTGCCCGCCCAGCGCCTCGATCAGGCCGATGATGAGGCCCCCCATCATCGCCCCGACGATGTTGCCGATCCCGCCGAGCACCGCGGCCGTAAACGCCCGCAGCCCGGCGGTGTAGCCGATCAGGAAGCTCGTGTTGTTGTAGTAGAGCCCGAAGATCAACCCGGCGGCGCCGGCCAGCGCCGATCCGATGAAGAACGTGAGCATGACGATCTGGTCGACCTCGACGCCCATCATCCGCGCCGCCTCCTGGTCCTGGGCGGTCGCCCGCATCGCCTTGCCCATCTTCGTGCGCTGGACGAACATATGCAGCACCGCCATGAGGACGAGCGAGACGCTCCACAGGAGCACCTCGCGCAGCCGCAGGACCGCGCCGCCGATGTGCCAGCTGATCTGCGGCATCGGGTTGGGATAGTTCTGCGAGCCGGCCCCCGTGGTGAGGAGGATGATGTTGAAGAGGATATAGGAGACGCCGATCGTGGTGATCATCGCGGCGGTCCCCTTGACGTTCCGCATGGGCCGGAGGGCCACGCGTTCGATCACCACGCCGATGCCCCCCGAGGCGAGCATCGTGCTGGAGAACCCCAGGGACAGCGCCCCCACGAGCGGCCAGCCGGTCAGGAGGCGCGACTGGCCGTGGAGGCCGAGGGCCTGCAGCGCGAACATCGCGATGAACGAGCCGACCATGAAGATGTTGAAGTGGGCGAAATTGATCAGTTCGATGATGCCGTACACCATCGTGAACCCCAGCGCGAGCAGCGAGTACATCGCGCCGAGGCTCAACCCGTTGATGATCTGCTGGAGGACGACGTCGTGCAGCGTCATCTTACCGGCTCCCGCGCCGACGGGGAGAAGCCGATCGAAAGCCGATCGAAGCGTGGAGTAGAGCCAAGGTAAGCGAGGAGTGGAACAAATGTAAGCCCAGACCTCCCGGGGGAAGGCAGCAGGTGGAGCGGGCCGCGTTCCGGCCCGCTCCACCGTACGTGCGGCGAGATCCTCGCACCCTCAGTTCTGCGGAGCAACCCCGAGGTACTTGAACTGGTGGATGATGTCGTCGTCGGGGTAGCTGGTATTGTGCACGACCTGGAAGACGCTGACGGTCCTGTCTTTGATGTCCCCGTTCTCGTCGAACGACACGGGGCCCTGGAGCGTCTTGACCGTGCTGTTCTGGATGGCGTCCCGCACGGTGTGCCGATCGACCGGTTTCCCGCTCGCGGCGACCCTCTTGATCGCGTCCAGGATCACGAGCCCCGCATCATACGCCGTGATCGAGTAGTCGCCGGGCTGCTTGCCAAACCGCTTCGCAAACCGCTTCACCCAGTCCTGGATCTCGGCGCTCTCCACGAGGTGGGGGGACGCGATCGTCGCGTACCACCCGTCGGACGACGGGAAGCCCGCGCCCTTCAGCAGGCTCGCGCTGTACATGCCGTCGCCGCCGCCCTTGGGCATCTTGGGGATGACGTCGTAGGCCTGCTTGGCCAGTTTCGTCCCCGCCTGCTCGACCCCGCCGTAGTAGAGGGCGTCGGGGTTGAGCCCCTTGATCTTCGTCAAAATCGTCGTGTAGTCGGCTTCCTTGGGGTTGAGCTGATCCCGGCCCAGGATTTTGATGCCCTTCTGCTCGGCGCGCTTCTGGAACGAGTTGGCGATGCCCACACCGTACGCCCCGGAGTCGTCCAGCACGTAGACCGAATGGACCTTGAGCGTCTCGGCGTAGTAGTTGGCCATGTTCGGCCCCTGGAACGCGTCGGTCGTGACCGTGCGGAAGTAGACCGGCTTCCCGTTGGGCCGGTACTTATCTTTGTACTGCGGGTCCGTGATATCCGGGTTGGTCGAGCTCGGCGTGATCGTGGCCATGTCCGCCTCGCTGAGGATCTGGGACATCGCCTTCCCCTCGCCGCTCATCTGCGGGCCGATGTTGGCCACGACGCCGACGTTCGCGACCAGTTTCTTGGTGTTCGTGGCCGCCTGCGCCGGGTCGTACTGCCCGGCCGTCGCGGTGCCGCTGTCGAGGATGATCATCTCGATCTTGTACCCGGCGACGCCGCCCCTGGCGTTCGCCTCTTCGATCGCCAGGACCGCGCCGTCCTTGATCAGTTCGGCGTCCTCCGCATCCGCCCCGGTCAGCGGCAGCGTGATGCCGACGGCGAGCGTCTTGGCCGCCGCCTGGGTGCGGGGCAGCGCCCCCAGCGTCGCCAGCGTGACGATCAGCGTCAGGCTGAGCGCCAGTCCCAGCAACCGGTTCATCAGTGGGAGCTTGGTCACTCTCATCACCATCCCCCTTTCACAACCATTTGGGCCTGGTCCTCTGGTATTGCGGGTGTTCTCCCGAGAGGTTCCGCCGGGGGCCTGCGATTTCCTTCGTATGTTCGAACCATCGGCGCATTCCCGCACGCCGCCGCGGCGGCCATTCCCGATGGTTCTGGAGGAATCGAACGGACGTTCGCGGACCACCTTCGATCACATGCACGAGGGGCCCGGCGTGGGCTGCGAATCCGGGTGAGCGGAGGTCGATTCCGGTCCATTCATCTGTGGAGTTGGGCATACAGGTTCAAGTAGAAGCAATACGCAGGATGTGGCCGGTTATCATGACACGTCCCCTCACACGACCCTCGTCACAGGAAGCGGGGGTCACCCTCATCGAGTTCATCGTCATGCTCGCCGTTCTGGCGATCGTGATCGGGGGCATCTACGAGTTCGTGGTGAACGGGGCGGTGTCGGCGGCCAAGACGAACGATTTCATCCAGGCGCAGGGGCAGATCCGCGCGGCGCTCGATAACATCATCGACGAGAGCCGGTGGGCGCAGCTCGTCACCGCGGCAGGCCCGACCTCCGTCACGCTCTCGATCCCCCAGAACACGCCGTTCTCGGCCACCAGCCCGTACAACGTGACGTTCGCCTACGACGCCGTCAACCACGTCGTCACCCGGCAGCAGGACACCAACCCCGCGGTCTCGCTCGCCTACCTGGTCGTGGGAGCCCGGGGAAGCACCGGGCTCACGTTCACGTACTTCGACAGCGGCAACACCCCTCTGGGCTCGTCGCCGACGCCGGGGCAATTGAGCACCATCGCCCGCCTCAGAGCGACGGTCGCCGCCACCAGCGGGACGGTGACGCGCTACCTGGCCGGCGACGCCGCCCTACGGGCCCATTGAAATCCCGTACATCCCGGAGGCCCATCACCCTCTCCTCGATCAACCTGCCCGTCCGCGGCCGAAAACGCGTCACCCTGACCTGGGCCAACCTGCCCATGCGCGCCAAGGTCGTGGTCGTCGTCGCCATTCCGCTCTGCGCGCTGCTGGCCACCGCCCTCACCTACTATTACGGAGCCTGGGTGGACGTCCAGGCGGAGAGATGGGTCGACCATGCGCAGGACGTCCACACCGACATCCAGGAGGCGCTCATCCTGCTGCTGGACGCTCAGGCCGGGATGGATGGGTACCTCCTGACCGGGCAGGACCTGTTCCTCAGGCGCTATGAAACGGCCGCGCAGGCGCTGCCGAAAGACATGGCCAACCTGGAGCATCTCGTGCGGGACCAGCCGACGCAGGTCGCGCGAATGCGCCGGACGGTGTCGCTGGCCCAGCAGTACCTGAGAACCCTGGCCGCCCTCCGTCCATCCCCCACTCTGGGGGGCACGGCCGGCACGCGCCAGGACACGCTCCTGGTAGAGAACGCGGGGATCATGGACGGCGTGCGCCGGGAACTGGATGGGATGCTGGCGGAAGAGGGACATCTGCTGGGCGACCGGACGCGGCAGCAGGACAATGCCCACAAGGCGATCCTGACGATCACCGAGCTCAGCCTCCTCGCGGGCCTGTCGTCCGGGATCGCGGCCACCATCCTTTTTGCCCGGGCGATCGGCACCCGGTTCCGGCGGCTCGAGGAGAACGCCGGCCAGCTCGCCAGGGGGCTCCCCTTGTCACCGTGGTCGCCCGGCAACGACGAGATCGCCAATCTGGCTGAGGCCCTCGGCCGGTCCAGCGTCCTCCTGGCCAAGCGTGAGCGCGAGATGCGCAACGCCATGGATCTTGCCGAAACGGCGAAGGGAGAGGCCGACCGGGCCAACCAGGCCAAGACCGAGTTCCTGTCCCGCGTGAGCCACGAGCTGCGGACCCCCCTGAACGCCATCCTGGGTTTTGCCCAAATTCTCGAGATGGACACCCTCACGGCCGAGCATCGGGACAATGTGGAGCAGATCCTCAAAGGGGGGCGACACCTGCTCACCCTGATCGATGAGGTGCTGGAGATCTCCCGGATCGAGGCAGGCCACATGGCCCTTTCCATCGAGCCGGTGCGCATCGGCGAGGCGGTGCGAGAGGCTCTGGATCTGATCGGCCCCGTCGCGGCCCAGCGGCGCGTTCGACTCAACGGCGCCGAGGCCGCCGCGTCCGACCGGCACATCCGGGCCGACCGCCAGCGGCTCAAGCAGGCGCTGCTGAACCTCCTCTCCAATGCCGTCAAATACAATCGCGATGGAGGCGAGGTGACCCTGTCCTGCGAGGAAACGCTGGAGCAGCGGATGCGGATCCGGGTGATCGACACGGGCCCCGGGATCCCTCCCGACAAAATGAAGCGGCTCTTCGCGCCCTTCGACCGCCTGGGCGCAGAGCACTCGGGGATCGAGGGGAGCGGGCTGGGGCTGGCGCTCTCCAAGCGGCTCATGGAGGCGATGGGCGGCGCGCTCGGGGTGGAGAGCGTCGTGGGCGGGGGGAGCACCTTCTGGTTGGAGCTGGCCCTGACGGACGGCCCGGTGGAGCGGTTCGCGCAGGCACGGACCCCGATCCCCACCAAGGCCGAACTCAGGGACGGCCAGAAGGCGCAGATCGTCCTGTACATCGAAGACAACCTGTCGAATCTCAAACTGATCCAGCACATCCTGGCGCACCGGCCCGAGGTCAGGCTCATCCCGGCCATGCAGGGACGCCTCGGCCTGGAACTGGCTCAAGAGCACCAGCCCGCGCTGATTCTGTTGGACCAGCACCTGCCGGATATCACGGGCGATGAGGTGCTGCGCCGGCTGCAGGAATACCCCGAGACCCGCCATATCCCGGTGGTCATGATCACCGCCGATGCCACACCCTCGCACGGGGAACGTCTGCTCGCCTCCGGGGCAAGAGGGTACCTGATCAAGCCGCTCGACGTGATGAAGTTCCTTGCGGTCTTGACCAGTGCCCTGCAGGAGCGGGAGGGCAGCCGTTTGGGAGGAAACGGCCCCCGGTAACGAAACGCTCCGCTTGCCTTTGTCGTGCTCCGCGGAGACCGGGGCTCCCCGGCAGCAGAGGTTGCCGGAGATCCAACGTTCCCTCGATTGCGGCGCATCCTCTCGCTTCCTATAATACGGGGGTGTCTTCACCTCACACGGCTCATACGGCGGTGTCTTTACCCAATTCTTGGGGGCCGTATTGGCTCACGTCGTAGACAGGAGGAACGCATGAAACGGATCTGCCGGTGCGCCATCGTCGTCGCCGGGCTGCTCGCCCTCCAAAACCTTCCTGGGCCGGGGAGAGCGGCCGCCGGGGGCGCCGCCGCGACATTCTCGATCGTCGCGGCGCAAACACCCGCGAACGGCGAGCTCAACTTCAACGGCGCGGACAAAGGACGCCTGATGATCACGGTCCCCGAGGGGGCGGCCGTGGATCTCACGCTGACGAACAAGGGCAGCCTGCCGCACAGTCTCGAGATCATCCCCTACACGAAGCAGCTGCCGGCGATGGCCCTGGCGACCCCGGCGTTTCCGGGGGCGGTGACGAAGGACCCCCAGGTCGGCATCAACAAGGGGCAGACCGCGGTGGTCAGGTTCACGGCCGCCAAACCCGGGAAGTATCTGCTGATCTGCGGGTTCCCGGGGCATGCGCTGCTGGGGATGTACGGTCTCTTCGAAGTCTCCCCGTCGGCGGCGACCAAGCCGAGCCTGGTGATCAAGCAGTAGCGGGCAGGGTTCCGCGCGACCTGAGGCGAACCCCTCAGCGATGACAGGCGGATCTCGATCCTGCCCGGGTGGTGCGTCCCTGCTTGGGCTGCACCTCCCCCCACTCCCCGAAGGCGCCCTGGAGAGGACCTCCGATGCCCCCGCAGGGTGAAGTGCGCGACGAGCGACAGGCCGGCCTGTGGGCCGGGATCCTTGTGCTGTTCATCCTGGTGGCGGGCGTCGTCTCGTTCGTGATCGCCAGATCCCAGTGGTGGCTGCAGCCGCTGGCGTCGGTTCAGGGCAAGGTCATCGATGAATACTTCGACTGGATCCTCTACGCGACGGCGATCGGCTTTGTCGCGGTGCACCTCTTCCTGGCGGCCGCCCTGATCCGCTTCGCGGCGCGCGGCGGCGAGCGCGCCGCCCACTGGCACGAGCACCTCGGCGCCGAACTCACCTGGACGCTGGTCCCCGGCGCGGCCTTCGTCATCCTCGGCATCCTGGGCGTGTTCACCTGGTCGGGGATCTACAGCGCGCCCCCGTCCAACGCGGAGGTCGTGGAGGTGACCGGCAAGCAGTTCTTCTGGTACATCCGGTATCCCGGCCAGGACGGCAGGTTCGCCCGGACCGATCCCAGGCTGATCTCCCAGAGCAACCCGCTGGGGATGGATCCCGCCGACCCCGCGGCCAGGACCAATGTGGTCCTCGTCAATGAGCTGCACATGGTGACCGGCCGTCCGGTCGAAATCCGCGTGCGATCGCTCGACGTCATCCACAGCTTCTTCCTCCCGAATTTCCGGGTGAAGCAGGACGCGGTGCCGGGCCGCACCGTCGGAATCTGGTTCACGCCGGATCAGCCCGGGACGTACTCGATCGCGTGCGCGCAGCTCTGCGGGACAGGACACTACACCATGCGCGGCAACGTGACCGTGGAGTCCCAGGCCGCGTTCGACACCTGGCTCCAGCAACAGGCGGCGCAGTAAGGCCCGATCCCGATCAAGGAGAGGCCCGTGGACACCGCGGTCGCGCACGAGACGCACGCAGGGGATCACCCGGAAAGCTTCATCCGCCACTACCTCTTCAGCCTCGATCACAAGACGATCGGCAAGCAGTACTACTTTGTCACGCTGTTCATGGCCCTCGTCGGCGGGTCGCTGGCGATGCTCATGCGCGCGCACCTGGGGTGGCCGGACCGGGGGATCCTGGATCCATCGACCTACCTGGCCGCCGCGACGATGCACGGCACGGTCATGATCTTCTTCTTCCTGACGTCGATCCTCACGGGCGCCTTCGGCAATTTCCTGATCCCCCTGATGATCGGGGCGCCCGACATGGCGTTCCCCTTCCTGAACATGCTCTCGTTCTGGACCTTCGTGCCCTCGGTGCTCGTCCTGCTCGCGTCCTTCTTCGTCCCCGGGGGGCCGGCCGGCAACGGCTGGACCTCGTATGCCCCGCTCTCCGCGGTCCCCGCGGCGTCGCCGGGCTCGGGGCTCGGCCAGACGCTGTGGGTCGTCGCCATCTTCATCCTGATGACCTCGTCGCTGTTCGGATCGCTCAACTTCCTGACCACGATCATCAACATGCGCGCGCCCGGGCTGTCGCTGGGCAGGCTGCCGCTGGCGATCTGGGGGATCTTCATCACGGCGATCCTGGCGCTGCTCTCGTTCCCCGTGCTCATGGCGGCCCTGGCCATGCTCTTCCTCGACCGCGTCGCCGGCACGAGCTTCTTCGTGCCCGCGGGGCTGCTGATCGGCGGGAAGTTGACACCCCACAGCGGCGGGGAAGCGCTGTTGTGGCAGCACCTCTTCTGGTTCTTCGGGCACCCCGAGGTCTACATTCTGATCCTCACCCCGATGGGGATCGTCTCCGAGATCATCTCGACGTTTTCCCGCAAGCCGATCTTCGGCTACAAGGCGATGGTCCTCTCGCTGGCCTCCATCGGCTTCCTCAGCTTCCTCGTGTGGGGGCACCACATGTTCGTCAGCGGGATGAACCCCATCCTGGGGGCGACCTTCACGATCTCCACGATGATCATCGCCATCCCGTCGGCGATCAAGACGTTCAACTGGCTCACCACGCTCTGGCAGGGACGGATCCGGTTTACCACCGCGCTGCTGTTCGCCGTCGGGTTCGTTTCCCTGTTCGTCACCGGCGGGCTGAGCGGGATCTTCCTCGCGGCCTCACCGGTCGACATCTACCTCCACGACACCTACTTCGTCGTCGCCCACTTCCACTTCGTGATGGCCAGCGCCGCGCTCTTCTCGATCTTCGCCGGGACCTACTTCTGGTTCCCGAAGATGTTCGGGCGGATGATGAACGAGCGGCTGGGGAAGATCCACTTCGTCCTCACCTTCCTCGGGATCTACGGGACGTTCTATCCGATGCACTTCCTCGGCACCCACGGCATGAGCCGGCGGCTGTACACCCCCAACTTCTATCCCTTCCTGGGCAGCGTCCAGCCGCTCGACGTGTTCGTGTCCATCTCCGCGTTCGTCCTCGGCGCCGCGCAGTTCATCTTCATCGCGAACTTCTTCTGGAGCATGCTGCGGGGCCCCAAAGCCGAGCGCAACCCGTGGCAGTCCAACACGCTCGAATGGACCGCGGACTCCCCGCCCCCCCACGGCAACTGGCCCCAGACGCCGGTGGTGTACCGGTGGCCCTACGACTACGCTGTGCCGGGCGCGCCGGAGGACTATATCCCGCAGACGGTGCCCACCGCGCCGGCGTACGCCGGCCGGCACGGCGGCGGGGACGCGGGCGGGGCGGCGTAGCCGTGCCGACCGAGCTCCCCGAGCGGACGAGGTCGGTCTTCGGCCGGCGCAAGAGACCGGGCCGCTCCGGCCCCCGCGTGTCCAGGCCCCGGCGCCCGCTCGGGCCCGGCGGCCGGGGCCCTTTCGACGGCGAAGGCGCGCTGTCGCCGGGAACACCGGCCCCGGCGAGCACGGCGACCCTGGGGCTCGGGTTCGCCCTCGCGGCGATCGCGATGCTGTTCGTGGCGTTCACCACGACCTACCTCGGCCACCGGCAGGACGGGACGTGGCCGGCGGTCCCTCTGCCGCCGGTCCTGTGGCTCGATACGGGGATCCTGCTCGCGAGCAGCGCCGTCCTCGCATGGGGCCGGCGGGACCTCCGGCAGGGGAATCTCGCCGGCTTCCGCCGCGACGTCACCGCGGCGTGGGGGCTCGGCCTCGCCTTCCTCGGCGGACAGCTCCTGGCATGGCGGCAGCTCATCCGGCTGGGGGTCTACCTCTCGAGCAACGCTCACAGTTCCTTCTTCTACCTGCTCACCGGCGCCCACGGCGCGCACCTGCTCGGCGGCCTCGTTGCGCTCGGCGTGATCCTGCCGCGGGTCTGGAGCGAGGCCGCCCCTCCGGAAGGGTCGACGGCGCTCAACATGGCCGCGCTCTACTGGCATTTCCTGACCGGACTGTGGGTGTACGTGTTCGTGCTGCTGTACTGGCTGTGACCGCGTGAGGAGCGGCCTGAGACGATGACGAGCGCAGTCGGGACCAGGGAACGGGAAAACCTCGGGGCGCGCTGGGGCGGCGGCCGGTCCCCGTGGGACGTCGGCTGGCCCAAGTTGATGATGTGGCTGTTCCTGATCTCGGACGCCATGACCTTCGCCGCGATGCTGATCGGGCTCTGGGTCACCCGCCTCGGCAGCCGCACCTGGCCGAACCGGCTCGAGATCATCGACCTGCACTTCGTCGCCGCGATGACGGTGATCCTCATCTGCAGCAGCACGACGATGGCGATGGCCGTGTACGCCATCCGGCGGGGGGAGCGCCGGCAGACCGTCTGGTTCCTCGCCGCCACCATCTTCGCCGGCCTCGTGTTCGCCGGAATGCAGGCGAAGGAGTGGTCGCACTTCATCGGCGAAGGGGCGCGGCTCACCGGCAACCCCTGGGGGGTCCCGGCGTTCAGCTTCAGCTTTTTCGTGATCACGGGGCTGCACGGCGCCCACGTCCTCGCGGGGATCGTGTACCTGTGGGCCATGGCCGACCGGGTGGCGCGGGGACGCTCATCGGCGGAAGGGGTGGAGGTCGCCGGGCTCTATTGGGGGTTCGTCGACCTGGTGTGGGTGTTCATCTGGTCGTCGATCTACCTGCTCTGATGCGGACGGAACGGATCCGTCTCCGGGAGGCAGTCCGCCAATGACCGATGAGCCTCAGGGCCTGCCCAGGCTGTACCTGACGGCTTGGCTTGCCCTCATCGCCATCACCGCGATCGAAGTGAGCCTGATCCTGGTGTTCCATATCGCCCCGGGGCTGCGCGCGATTTTCCTGATCGTCCTGGCGCTCATGAAAGCCTCGCTGATCGGCGCCTACTATATGAACCTCCGGTTCGAGCGGCTGGCGATGGCCTACATCGCCGCGATTCCCCTCATTCTCCTCGTTCTCATGCTCGTGGCCGTGGTGCCCGACGCCGCGGTGCTCCTGGGCCGGCACTAAGGCCAGATGATCGGGACCGGCCCCGGCCCGTTGGGCTAAATGCCCTGCCTTTCTAGGTGAAAGTTCAGGAAAAGCTTCAGTTTTTCTCCCTCCCACAGATCCGGCCTAACCAATCAACAAGAACCCCCGCACCTCATTTAATGGAAACCTTCCCTAAGATTCTATGATTTTGTATAGTTGCACAATATAAATGGTCTAGCACGATTCACCCTAGGGAATATATCCCAATCGCGATAGGGTATATACCTCGGTTTGATGAGGTAGCCTTTAGGAATCGCGGAAAGGCTCCTTCCCGATAAAGGCAAACCCGAGGCGACTCGGGGACGCAAAGCCACCGGACCTCTGGAGAGGTCAGCGGGGTTACCGAAGGAAGGACAGGTTCTCCGGGACATGGGGGCCTTCCGTTGAGACAGGAGGCCACTATGTCATTACGTACATACGTACGCATCTGCGCGCTCTGGCTGGCCGTGATCGCCGTCGCGGTGCCCATTCCGCCCCTGTTCCCCGCGCCCTTCGCCGCTCAGGCGCAGGTGTCTCCGGCGCTGCCCCAGACCTACCTCAACACGACCTATGCGCCCCCGTCGGGGAACACGCTCACCGTCCCCGCCGGCGGGGACTTCCAGGCCGCCCTCAACAACGCCAACCCGGGCGACACCATCCGGCTGGCCGCCGGCGCATCGTACACCGGGCCCTTCACCCTGCGCAACAAATCCGGCGCCGGGTGGATCTACATCGTCTCCTCGGCCCTCTCCACCCTCCCCGCCCCCGGCACCCGCGTCTCCCCCGCCCAGGCCTCCGCAATGCCGAAGCTCTGGGGACCCTGGAACAGCCCTGCCATCCAGACCGACCAGAGCGCGCACAATTACCGCTTCGTCGGCATCGAGATCAGCCCCGCCCCCGGCGCCCAGCAGCACGCGCTCGTGTATCTCGGGTCGGGCGGCAGCGCGTGGAATTTCACCTTCGACCGCTGCTATATCCACGGCGACCCCTCCACCGGCGGCACCCTCTGGGGCGTGCAGGCGGATGCCGGATCGACCGCCATCATCGACTCGTATCTGTCGGGCTGGCGCGACACCGTCAACGAAGCCACGGCAATCAAGGTGACCAACGGCCCAGGCCCCTTCAAGCTCGCCAACAACTACATCGAGTCCGCCGGCGAAGGCGTCATGTTCGGCGGCCAGGATCCCTCGGTCACGAACCTCGTCTCGTCCGACATCGAGGTCCGCGGCAACTACTTGACCAAGCGCCTGTCCTGGCGCATCGGCGACCCGTCATACGCGGGAGCGCCGTGGATCGTGAAGAACGTCCTCGAACTGAAGAACGCCCAGCGGGTCTTGATCGACGGGAACATCTTCGAGAACAACTGGCGGCAGGCCGACCAGGACGGGTTCGCCATCGTCTTCACCCCCCGCAACCAGAACGGCGGCTGTCCCTGGTGTGTCGTCCAGGACGTGACGTTCACCCACAACATCGTCCGCCACACGGAAAACGGCGTCATGGTCCACGGCACCGACAACACGAACCCGAGTCAGAACACGCGGCGGATCCTGATCCAGAACAACCTGTTCTACGATATCGGCGCGTTCTCGGACAGACCCCTGCAGTGGTTCTCGCCGGGGCTCCTCATCGGCATGGACACCGGATCGTCCCAGGGCGTGGCGCTGGACCACAACACCGCGTTCGTAACCGACTCACCCGCGCAGGCAAACAGCACGCAGAACGGGTTCGAGTTCACGAACAACCTCTCCGACGGAAACGCGATCAACCTGGGCAATTTCCCAGGCTTCGTTTTCACCCACAACGTGCTCCTGGACGGCACCGTCTCGTTGTACCCGCTCGGGAACTGGTTCCCGTCGGGGACGACCGCGGTCGTGAACGCCTATTATGGCGGGGCCGACTACCATCTGGTCTCCGGGAGTCCGTATCATAACGCCGGAACCGACGGCAAGGACATCGGCGCTGACATCGACGCGGTCAACGCCGCGACGGCGAACGCGACCTCCGGCACGTCCTCCGGCGCTCCGGCGCCGGCGCCCCCATCCCCGCCGCCGCCCGCACCCCCAGCGCCGCCGCCCCCTGCGGCAAACGTATCCGTCGCACCCTCGACCCAGGCCTTCGGGTCGGTAACCGTGGGGGGATCCGTAGATCGTTCGTTCACCGCCACGAACTCGGGCGGGAGCACGGCCAGCGGTGCAACCGCCACCAGCGCACCCTTCACGGTGATCTCCGGCGGCGCATTCGTGCTCGGCCCGGGCGGGAGCCAGACAGTCGTCGTCCGGTTCAGCCCTACCACGGCCGGCGCCTTTAGCACGAATGTCAGCTTCACCTGGGGCAACGGCTCGACCAACACGACCGTGACGGGTACCGCTACGGCGCCGGCCCCACCGCCGCCACCGCCACCGCCACCACCGCCACCGCCACCACCGCCGCCGCTGCCACCGCCGCCGCCGCCGCCGCCACCGCCGCCGCCACCACCGCCGCCGCCACCGCCGCTGCCGCCACCGCCGCCGCCACCACCGCCGCCGCCGCCGCCACCGCCGGTGCCGCTGCCGCCACCACCGCCGCCGCCACCGCCGGTGCCGCTGCCGCCACCACCGCCGCCACCACCGCCGGTGCCGCTGCCGCCACCACCGCCGCCACCACCGCCGGTGCCGCTGCCGCCACCGCCGCCTGAGCCTCCGGGGAACAAGCACTTGCCGTTCCATTGGCCCCCGGAGCAGCCGCCGGAGCGGCCCGACCAGAAATAAGAGAAGCAGCGCGGGGCCGGTCCCAAACCTGGGACCGGCCCCGCGCAGTCAGTGCCTCCCTGGCCGGGGGGCGTGAGGTGGCTAGGCGCCTCGCCGATCGATCACCCGCTTGGACTTGAACGCCGTTCGCTCGAACGACCCGGGCGCGACGATCCGGACTCCGGGAGCAACGAGCAGCGCCTCGCGCAGCGCGCGGCGCAATCGATCGGACAGATCGGCAGGAGCCGCCCCCGGCCCCGCCTCCACGACGACGGTGCAGCGATCCAGTCCGGTCTCGCGTTCGGTCTCCAGTTCGATTCGAAACTCGTCGCTGAGCTCGGCGAAGGCCCGAACCGTCTGCTCGACCTGCACCGGGTAGAACTTCGCCCCTCGGAACACGATCAGATCGTCGCTGCGGCCGACGATCCCCTGGGGAGAGCGCGCGTGGGTCCGCCCGCACCGGCACGCGGCCGCATCCAGCCGCGCGTAGTCGTTTGTCCAGTACCGGATCATCGGGGTCGCTTCCCGTGTCAGGTGGGTCACCACCAGAATCCCCTGGTCACCCGGGGAGACGGGCCGCCCGGTCTCCGGGTGCACGATCTCGATGAGGTAGTGATCCTCCGCCCAGTGGAGCCCCGCCTTCTCCGTGCACTCGCTCGCGAACGTGGGCGCGATCTCCGCCAGGCCGTAGTAATCGTAGGCGTCGATCCCAAGCGCCCGCTCCAGCCGCCCCCGGGTGCTCGGGAGCTCCGTCCCCGCCTCCCCGCCGAAGCATCCGGCGCGGAGCGCCGGATGCTCCGCCGCCTCTTCCGCCTGCCGCAGCCGCTCGCCGATGTAGAGGCCAAACGACGGGGTGGCCAGCAGGACCGTGGCGCGGGTGCGGGCCAGCATCTCGATCTGCCGCGGCGCCGGGCTCGTGCCCGTGGGCACGCAGAACGCGCCGATGCGGGCGGCGGCGTAGTGCACCGCCAGCCCCGCCACCCAGAGGCCGTAGGCGAACGCGTTCTGGATCACGTCTCCCGGGCCGGTCCCAAACGACCACAGCGTCCGCGCGGTGTGGTCGGTGATGATCTCCACGTCGGCGGCCGACCAGATCGTGTTCACCGGATTCCCGGTCGTCCCCGACGATGGGTGGAGCTCGCGCCACGCCGCCCGCGGAGCGAGGACGTACCGCCCGAACGGCGGGTGGGCGGCCTGCTCGTCGCGCAGTTCCTGCTTGGTGGTGAACGGGAAACGGGCGATGTCGGTGAGCCGCTCCAGATGGCGCGGCGCCACCCCGGCCCGGTCGAATTTCTCTCTATAGAAGGGCGACTGTTCGTAACAGCGGGTCAGCTGCCGGCGGAGCCGCTCGAGTTGAAGCGCCTCGAGATCTCTGCGGGAGAGCGTCTCGACGTCGCGATCCCAGAACCGGTCCCGAGCCATGAGGGCGACCTGTCCTCCGGTCGACCGCCTCCCTGGGGAGGGGTTCAGTCGGCGATGCCGGCGAGCTCCTTGGCCAGCGCCACATATTTGTCCAGCGGCGCAGTCCGGTAGATGGTCAGCTTCTCGGCCTCGATGGAGCCTTCCGCGTGGATCGCCAGCACGGCGTGGTAGCCGCCCAGGGCCGAGGTCGTGACGTCCGAGATCAGGTGGAGCAGCCGCAGCCGCGCTTCGGCCCCGACGCCCTTCCCGCCCAGGTAGCGTTCAATCAGCGGCCGCAGAGCCGGCTGCTCCCAGTCGGCCTGCCCGGGGGCGGTGACGAGCAGGCCGCCGGCGATCTCCTGCACGCGGGCAATCGCGTCGTGGAACTGGGTGGCGAAGTGCAGCTTGGCGATGTTGATGGTCCCCGGATCGGGGACGGCGATCCCCAACGCGCCCTGATAGCAGCTGAGCGCGGCCATGCGGGTGAGGGCCCTGAGGGTCCGGGCGTACGCGACCAGCCACGTGATCTTGTCGCGGATGTGCCCGGCCCGCTCGATCCCGTTGTACTGGGCGATCAACTGGGCGGCGCCGGTGAGGAGATCGACCAGCGGCAGCTTGTACGAGACCGCGGTGAACCGGTGAAACTCAACGAACGTCCGGGCCAGCGGGCCGGCATAGTCCCACTCCCCCTGCAGAAACACCCGGTCGCGCGGCACGAAGACGTCGTCGAAGACGGTGAGCGTCTCGGTCATGCGGTGCCGGGCGGAGAGGGGGTGCTCGAACGACGAGGCGGTGTGGCCGCCGTAGGGGCTCACCGCCAGGGTCAGCCCCCGGGTCGCCACCGGCACGGCGAAGGCGACGGCGTAGGCGCGATCGCCCTCCCCGAGCGCGCGCGTGGGCAGGACGATCAACTCGTTGGCGTTCATGGAGACCGAGGTGTGCACCTTCGCCCCGCGGACGACGATGCCGTCGGAGCGCTCCTCGACCATCCGCACGTAGTAATCCGGGTGCGCCTGCTCGCTCGGCCCCGCCCCGCGGTCGCCCTTTACGTCGGTCTGAGCCACGGCCATCGCCAGATCGTTGTCCCGGCAGTGCGCGTAGAACGCCCCGATTCGGTCGAGGTACCGGGTGCCGCGGGCGCGATCCAGGTCGTGCCCGATCAGGTGCAGGGCGAAGAGCGCGTCGGTCCCGATCTCCTTCAGCAGGGGCACGATGGTCCCCCCGGCGCGCGTGCCGGCCTCGATCAGGTCCATCCGCGCCAGGAGGTCCTCCGCGGTCCTCGGGATCGCAAAATACCGGCTCATCTCTCCGCCGCCGGGCCGGGGGACCACCGCGAGCGCCCGGTGCCGGGGATCGGCGGCCATCTCATAGTCGAGCGCGGCGTGGTCCACGGCCACCCGCAGGGCGGGGTGCGCGGTCACGTCGCGCACGCGCTGTCCCTCGTAATAGACGACCCGCCCGTCCCGGAGGCTCGCCCGATATTCATCCGCGGTCCGCATCGTCCGCTCCCTCTCCAATCTCCTCCACGGCGGGCATCAATAGCTCGCCCAGGTCCGAGGCACGAACAGCCGCTCCTGCATCCGGATCGCGAACCGGTCGGTCATGCCGGCGAGGAAGTCGCACACGGCCCGTTCGACGCTCACGCGGCCCTCGTCGAGCAGCCGCCGGGAGTCCTCGCTGATCTCGCTGGGGTGGTCGACGAAGTACTCGAACAACTCGAGCAGCAGCCGCTGGGACTTGGCGACCTCGGCTTTGGCGGCCGACCCCTGATACACCACCTCGAACAGAAAGTCCTTGAGCCGGTTGAGCGCCGTGCGGACCTCCTCGGTCATCTGGATCCGTCCGGCGTCGGCCGACCGGGCGACGAGATCGCGCACCGTGGTGTCGATCCACTGGCCGCGGGTCTGCCCGAGGACGGCGCGGACCGCCTCCGGAACGTCCTCTTCACGAATGAGCCCCGCCCGGATCGCATCATCGGTGTCGTGGTGGACGTACGCGATCCGGTCGGCCACCCGCGCGAGCTGCCCCTCCACGGTCTCCGGGCCCGACGCCGGCTGCATCGCCTCGAGATCCGGAAAGATCTCGATGTCGGAGGGTCCCTTGGAATGCCCTCCGATGCCGTTGCGGACCTCCCAGGTGAGGTTCAGGCCCTCCTGGGATGTCCCCTCTCTGGTGCGGCGGCGCTCCAGCACCTCGACGACCCGGAGGCTTTGGACGTCGTGCCGGAACCCGCCGTGCCGCGCCATCGCCCGGTTGAGGGCCTCCTCCCCGGCATGCCCGAAGGGGGGATGCCCCAGATCGTGTCCCAACACGATGGCTTCGGTCAGGTCCTCGTTGAGCCGGACCGCCCGCGCGATCGTCCGCGCGATCTGCGCGACCTCGAGCGTATGGGTCAACCGCGTCCGGTAGTGGTCGCCCTCGGGGGCGAGGAACACCTGGGTCTTGTGCATCAGCCGGCGGAAGGCCTTCGAGTGAATGATGCGGTCCCGATCGCGCTGGAACGCCGTCCGCAGCTCGTCGGGCGGCTCGGGCCGGGCCCGGCCTCGGGACCGGGCGCTCCTCGTGGCGTGGGCCGAGAGGAGCTGTTCTTCCCAGGCCTCCGTCCGCTCGCGCGGGATCATCGACGTTGCCCCCCGCTCCGAGGGAGTGATTGGGGCACCACCCCTAACGGTCGCGCTCGGCCCGCGCCTGCTTCTCCTTCAGGGCCGCCTGCGCGGCGGCCAGCCGGGCGGTCGGGACCCGGTACGGCGAGCAACTCACGTAGGTCAGCCCGATCTTGTGGCAGAACTCGATGCTGGCGGGATCGCCCCCGTGCTCGCCGCAGATGCCGAGCTCGATGTCGGGGCGGGTCTTCCGCCCGAGCCGGACGGCCATCTCCATCAGGGCCCCCACGCCCCGGGCGTCCAGCACCTGGAACGGGTTCTCGGGCAGGATCTTCTCGTTCACGTACCGGAGGAGGAACTTGCCCTCCGCGTCGTCGCGGCTGAACCCGTAGATCAGCTGCGTCAGGTCGTTGCTGCCGAAGGAAAAGAACTCCGCGCGCCCGGCGATCTCGTCCGCGACCACGCACGCCCGCGGCACCTCGATCATCGTCCCGAACTTGTAGCCCACCCGCACCCCCTGCTCGGCCATCACGCGCTCGGCGAGCGGCCGGAGGCGCTCCTCCACGACCCGCAGCTCGTTGGGATGGCCGACCAGCGGGATCATGATCTCGGGATGGCTCTTGATCCCCTGCCTGGCCAGGGTGCACGCCGCTTCCAGGATCGCCCGGACCTGCATGTCGATGATCCCGGGGAAGAGAATCCCCAGCCGGATGCCGCGCAGCCCCAGCATCGGATTCTGCTCCCGCATCCCCGCCACGGCCCGGAGCAGCCGCTCCTTCTCCGCGAGGGCGCGGGGGTCGTCGCCGCGCACGCGGAGCTCGGTCACCTCGACGAGCAACTCATCGTATCGGGGGAGGAACTCGTGCAGCGGTGGGTCGATCAGCCGGATCACCACGGTGGCCCCGGCCATCTCGCGGAGGATGCCGGTGAAGTCCCCGCGCTGGATGGGCAGGAGCTGGTCGAGCGCCCGCTGGCGCTCCACGTCGCTCTCGGCCAGGATCATCCGCCGGACGATCGGCAGGCGGTCTTCCTCGAAGAACATGTGCTCCGTCCGGCACAGCCCGACCCCCTCCGCGCCGAACTCGCGGGCGCGGGCCGCATCCCGCGGGTAATCCGCGTTGGCCCACACGCCCAGCCGGCGCGCGCGGTCGGCCCACCCGAGCAGCGTCTGCAGATCCCGCTCCTTGCTCAGGTCGGGATCGAGCGTCCGGATGGCACGGCCGAAGACCTCTCCGGTGGTGCCGTCGATGGAGATGAACTCCCCCTGGTGGACCACCCGGCCGTCGACGCTGAACTGCTTGGCCTGGGGATCGACCCGGATCGCCTCCGCGCCGGCGACGCAGGGCTTCCCCAGCCCCCGCGCCACCACCGCGGCGTGGCTGGTGGCGCCCCCACGCGCGGTCAGGATGCCGCGGGCGACCAGCATGCCGTGCACGTCGTCGGGGTTGGTCTCCGGACGGACGAGGATGACCGGCTTGCCATTCCCGCCGATCTCCACCGCCGTGTCCGGGTCGAACACGGCCGCGCCGGTGGCCGCGCCCGGAGACGCGTTGAGCCCCCGGGTCAGCAGCTTGCCCTCACGCTCCGCGGCGGCCTTGTCGTCCGGGTCGAACCTGGGCAGCAGCAGCTGATAGATCTGCTCCGGCTCCACCCGGAGCAGGGCCTCGTCCTTGGTGATCAATTTCTCCGCGACCATGTCCACCGCGGCCTTGACCGCCGCCTGCGCGGTGCGCTTCCCCGCCCGCGTCTGGAGCATCCAGAGCTTGCCCCGCTCCACGGTGAACTCCAGGTCCTGCATGTCCCGGTAGTGGCGCTCCAGCATCGTGGCGACGTCCTGGAACTGCCGGTAGACACCGGGCAGCTCGCGCTCCATCTGCGCGATCGGATGCGGGGTCCGGATGCCGGCCACCACATCCTCTCCCTGGGCGTTGGGAAGGTATTCCCCGTAGAGGCGCCGCTCGCCGGTCGCGGGGTTTCGCGTGAACGCCACGCCGGTGGCGCTCTCCCCGCCCATGTTCCCGAAGACCATGGCCTGCACGTTGACGGCCGTCCCCAGATCGTGGGGGATCTTGTTGTAGTTCCGGTAATCGACGGCCCGCTGCCCCATCCAGGAGTCGAACACGGCCCGGATCGCCATCTCCAGTTGGACCCAGGGATCGGTCGGGAAGTCCACGGCCTTCTCGCGCTTGATCAGCGCCTTGAACTCCCGCGCGATCTCCACGAGGTCGCGCGCGGTGAGATCGGTGTCCACCGTGGCGCCGGCCCGGCGCTTGCGGGCCTCGATGATCTGCTCGAACTTGCCTCCCTCCACGTCCAGGACGATCTTGCCGAACATCTGGATGAACCGCCGGTAGGCGTCCTGGGCGAATCGCTCGTCCCCGGTGAGGCCGGCCAGTCCCCGCAGCGTCTCCTCGTTCAGGCCCAGGTTGAGCACGGTGTCCATCATGCCCGGCATGGAGAACTTGGCCCCCGAACGGACGGAGACGAGCAGCGGGTTCTTGGGATCCCCGAACCGCTTGCGCATCTTCCGCTCCACGGCGGCCAGCGCCCGCCGAACTTCATCCATCAAGCCCGGCGGGAAGGTCCGGCCCCTGGCGTTGTACTCGTTGCACACCGCCGTCGTAATCGTAAACCCGGGGGGGACCGGCAGGCCGACGCGGCTCATCTCGGCAAGCCCCGCGCCTTTGCCGCCGAGCAGGTCCCGCATCGTCGCGTTGCCCTCGTCAAACAGCCAGATGCGCTTTCGCGCCGCCCGCGCCCCCGCGGGGCGACCGGGGGATCTCCGGGCCGCGGCGCGGCGCCCGGCGGGTCTCCGCGACGTGTGGGTCGCCATCATGTCCACCTCACAGTCCAGGAACGACGCTGTTTAGTTAGGAAACAGGAGAAGCCTTTCCTTCTCCGGCGACCACGCGCGTCAGATCGGCGAAGGGCCGCATCAACCGGACGACGCGGGACAGCAGCGCCAGGCGGTTCCTGCGGACCATGTCGTCCTCGGCCATCACCAGGACGTCGGTGAAGAATCGGTCGACGGGGTCGGCGAGCGCGGCGAGGCGCTGCAGCGCCTGTTCGTAGCGGCCGGCATCCCCGGGACCCCGATCGGCGGACGGGCGGGCCGCCCCTCCCCCAGACCCTGCCGGACCCAGGGGTTCCACCCGGTCGAGCGCCGCCAGCAGCGCGCGCTCGGCCTCGTGTTCAAGCCCTTCCGGCCGCACCTCGCCGTGGAAGTTCGCCGGCACGATCCGGGCGGCGCGGTCGAAGGCGGTGTACAGGCGCGAGAACTCGGGCCGCCGCCGGAACGCCCACAGGGCGTGCGCGCGGTCCGCGGCGTCGGCGAGATCGTCCGCGCCGGCCTCCAGGACGGCGTCGACGGTGTCGTAGCTGATGCCGGCCTCGATCAGCGTCGTTCGCAGGCGCTGCCGGAGGAGATCCAGGGTCCCGTCGATCGCCGCGCTGCGTCTCGCCGGGTCGAGCGCCGGATGGGTCTCGGTGAGCGCCGCCCCCGCGAACGCGCGCAGGTTGATCCGCAGGTGGCGGTCGAGCACGATCGCCACGATCCCGCCGGCGGCCCGCCTGAGCCCGTACGGATCCTGCGATCCGCTCACGGCGAACCCGGCGGCCAGCGCGCTCAGCAGCAGATCGAGCTTGTCCAGGATCGCCAGATA
>VBAK01000105.1 GCA_005882275.1 Candidatus Segetimicrobium genomatis | reverse complement strand
ATCGGCGAAGGGCCGCATCAACCGGACGACGCGGGACAGCAGCGCCAGGCGGTTCCTGCGGACCGCCTCGTCCTCGGCCATGACCATGACGTCGGTGAAGAACCGGTCGACGGGGTCGGCCAGCGCGGTAAGGCGCTGCAGCGCCTGTTCATAGCGGCCCGCGGCATCCCCGGGACCTCGGTCGGTGGACGAGCGGGCCGCCCCTCCCCCAGACCCTGCCGGACCCAGGGGTTCCATCCGGTCGAGCGCCGCCAGCAGCGCGCGCTCGGCCTCGTGGTCAAGCCCTTCGGGGCGCACCTCACCGTGGAAGTTCGCCGGCACGATCCGGGCGGCGCGGTCGAAGGCGGTGTACAGGCGCGAGAACTCGGGCCGCCGCCGGAACGCCCACAAGGCGTGCGCGCGGTCCGCGGCGTCGGCGAGATCGTCCGCGCCGGCCTCCAGGACGGCGTCGACGGTGTCGTAGCTGATGCCGGCCTCGATCAGCGTCGTTCGCAGGCGCTGCCGGAGGAGATCCAGGGTCCCGTCGATCGCCGCGCTGCGCCTCGCCGGGTCGAGCGCCGGATGGGTCTCGGCGAGCGCCGCCCCCGCGAACGCGCGCAGGTTGATCCGCAGGTGGCGGTCGAGCACGATCGCCACGATCCCGCCGGCGGCCCGCCTGAGCCCGTACGGATCCTGCGATCCGCTCACGGCGAACCCGGCGGCCAGCGCGCTCAGCAGCAGATCGAGCTTGTCCAGGATCGCCAGATACGCGCCGACATCCGACCGCGGCAGCAGGGCCCCGCGGGGCAGGTATTGTTCGCGGAGGGCGCCGGCGACCGGGGCGGGCTCCCCGTCGAGCCGGGCGTAGACGCCGCCGATCACCCCCTGGAGCTCGGGAAGCTCCCGCACCATCTGCGTCACCAGATCGGCCTTGCTGAGCCGCGCGGCCCGCTCCAGGTGCCCGGTCTGTGCCACATCGAGGGCCAGCGCGCTTCCCAGCAGATTGGCCAGCCGGGTGAGGCGCTCGGTCTTCTGGGCCATCGTCCCCAACCGCTCGTGGACGACCAGGCCGGCCAGCTCCGGGATCCGGGCCTCCAGGGGGCGCTTCCGGTCCTCTTCGAAGAAGAACCGCGCATCGGCGAGGCGCGCGCGGAGCACCCATTCGTTTCCCTCGCGCACCGTCTCGAGGCCGCGGGATCCCCCGTTCCGCACCGCCACGAACACCGGAAGCAGCTCGGCGCCGGCATCTTCGACGGCAAAGTACTTCTGGTGGTGCTGCATGACGGTGATGAGGACCTCACGGGGAAGCGACAGAAACTCCGGCGCGAACCGGCCGGAGAAGGCTTCGGGCCACTCCACCAGCTGGACGGTTTCCTCGAGGAGGTCGGGGTCCAGGATCGGGTGCCCGCCCGCGCGGCGCGCCGCCCGAATGGCCGACTCGGTGATCCGCCGGCGCCGCGCCTCCGGGTCGAGGAGGACGTATCCGCGGCGGAGCGCCGCCTCGAAGCCTTGGGCGTTTTGGACCGTGATCGGGCGAGGGCTCAGGACGCGGTGGCCGTAGGTGCGCCTGCCCGCCTCGACGTCCGCGAAGCGACAGGAGACGATCTCGCGCCCGAGGAGCGCCACCAGCCACCGCACCGGCCGCGCGAAGCGGACGGACTCGGGACCCCAGCGCATCGCCTTGGGAAACGCCAGCCCCGCGGCCAGCGCGGGCAGCACCTCGCCGAGCGCCTTGATGGTGGGGCCGCCCGGAGAGCGCAGGACGGCAAACACGTACTCGCCCTGTGGGGTCGACCGGCGCTCCAGGCCGGCCACGGGCACTCCCTGCGCGCGCGCGAACCCCTCGGCGGCCTGGGTGGGCCGGCCGTCCGCCGCGTACGCCACGCGCGCGGCGGGACCGCGTACCTCACGGACGGCGTCCTCCTGCCGGAGCGCCATCTCCTCGACGGCAAGGACGATCCGCCGGGGTGTCGACCACGCGGCGACCGCTCCGCAGGGGATCCGGGCGGCGCGCAGCGCCTCGGGCGCCATCTCCCGGATCTGCCGGGCCGCGGCCCATGCGGCGGCCGCGGGCAATTCTTCGGTGCCGATCTCGAAGACGAGCCGCGGCCGTTTGTGCCGGGCCGGTTTAGGCGGCATGCACGCGGTCCCGAAGCAGCGGCCAGCCCATCTCCTCTCGGCGGGCGAGGTACAGGTCCGCGCTGCGCCGCGCCAGGGCGCGGCACCGGCCCATCAGCGCCGCCCGCTCCGCGACCCCCACCGCGCCCCGCGCATCCAGCAGATTGAAAACGTGGGAGCACTTCAGCGTGTACTCGTAGGCCGGAAACGCCAGCCGGGCGTCGAGCAGCCGCCGGGCTTCGCGCTCGTAGGCCTCGAAGAGCTGCCCCAGCGCGGCGACATCCGCCGTCTCGAGCGCATACATCGACTGCTCGAACTCCTCCTGCTGGCGGATCTCGCCGTAGGTGACCCCGGGCGCCCAGACGAGGTCGAAGACGCTGTCCTTCCGTTGAACAGACTGGGCGATCCGCTCCAGGCCGTAGGTCAGTTCAGCGGAGATGAGCGGAACGTCCATGCCGCCGACCTGCTGCATGTAGGTGAACTGGCTGATTTCCTGCCCGTCCAGGAACACCTGCCAGCCCAGACCCCAGGCCCCCAGCGTCGGAGCCTCCCAGTCGTCCTCGAGGAAGCGGAGGTCGTGATCGGGCATCTTGATGCCCAGCCCCGCGATGCTCCGGAGGTACAGGTCCTGCACGTCGGCGGGGGCGGGCTTGAGGAGGACCTGATATTGCAGATGGGTGTACAGCCGGTTGGGGTTCTTGCCGTACCGCCCGTCGGTCGGCCGCCGGCTCGGCTGAGTGTACGCGACCTTCCACGGCTCGGGACCCAGCGCGCGTAGAAAGGTGGCCGGGTGCATCGTCCCGGCCCCCACTTCACCATCGTACGGCTGCGCGATCACGCAGCCGTACGCGGCCCAGTAACGCTCCAGCGAGAGGATGAGGTCTTGAAAATGCATTCGTCCTCCTTCTCAAGCGTCCGCTGCTTGTTCGGGGGGACGAAAAGCCGATCCCGTCCGGCCGTCACCCGATGCCGAGCGGCTCTTCTTCGCGCTTCCGCCGCAGGGGCACGGACGTCAGGACGGTGGCGACGGCGAGGGCGGCAAACGCCGCCGCCGCCCAGGTCAGGGGCAGCTCGATGACCCGGTCCTCATCGTTGACCCGCAGCATCCCGGGGCGGCCCTGACGCACCGCTCGCCTGGCCTCGTCTATCGCGCCCCCAAATTGGGCAATCGCGCGCTTCGCCCGCTCCAGGTCGATCTCCATGCGACCACCTCCCGCACGCTTATCTTAACACGCGCACGATCGCGCCGTCACCCCCGCCGTGATCCTTGAGTGGCGTCCGCGAGGCGGGCTACACGAACTCGTCCCTCTGCGATCGCGCCGTCACCCCCGCCGTGATCCTTCAGTGGCGTCCGCGAGGCGGGCTACACGAACTCGTCCCTCTGCGATCGCGCCGTCACCCCCGCCGTGATCCTTCAGCGGCGTCCGCACAGGCTCTCTGAGGCGTTTGATCACCAGGGGCGCGCGCAGCCTGGCTTCCCACCGGTGCTCCAGGTGGAGCTGGACCAGCCGGGCCAGGTCCCCACGCTGGACGGGCGTCATCCGAAGCCGGGACGACTCGGGCCCGGACGTCCGGATGAGGTGGTCGAACGCCGCCAGCAGCCCGGGGGCCACGGGGACCGCCTCCGCATCCTCCCTCCGGCACGCCGGGCAGAGGGCGCCTCCTCTTGCGGGACTGAAGGCCCACGCCTCCGCCGCGCCGCGGGCGCGGGGAAGGCGCCGCCCGCATTCCACGCACGCGGCCGTCTCGGGCTGATAGCCGAGACATCCGGCGAGGCGCAGCGCGAAATGCAGGACCGCGACATCCGCGTCGTCCTCGCGCGAGCGCCCCAGCGCCTCGAGCGCGTCGAGGGTCAGGGCGAAGACCTCCTGATGCGGATCGCGATCGGCCAGCCCGCGGTCGACGAGTTCCGCCACGTAGGCCGCGTACGCGGACCGGATCAGGTCCGCCCGCACGCCCGCGAACGCCTCGACGATCTCGGCCTGAGCGATCACGTCCAGGGTCCGCCCGCGGGCCAGCAGCAGCCGCGCATGGGTAAACGGCTCGAGCCGGCCGGCCAGCCGGCTGGCCGGCCGACGAATGCCCTTGGCGGCCGCCCGCAGCTTTCCGTACTCTCGGGTGAAGAGCGTGACGATGCGATCCGCTTCGCCCAGCGCCTGCTGCCGGAGGACGATCGCCTCCGTCTTATAGACCGGCATGCCGGCCCCGCGCCGCGACCTGGGGGAACGGGCTGGGCAGCAGCGCCGGGAACGCGACCAGGGTGGGCGCTCCTCGCGGGGAGGCGAGGATCACGTTCTGCACACCGAACTCTTCCATCACCTGGCGGCAGGCCCCGCACGGGGTGAGGGTGATCCCGGCCGGCCCCACCACCGCGACCGCGGTCAGCCGCCGCCGGCCGTTCGCCACCGCCGTATGAATCGCCACGCGCTCCGCGCAGAGCGCCAGCCCGTAGGACGCGTTCTCGACGTTGCACCCGGCGTAGACGGTGCCGTCGCTGGCCAGCACTGCCGCGCCGACCGGGAACTGCGAATAGGGCGCGTACGCCCGGCGACGCGCCCGCGCCGCGACGCGGACCAGCCGCGCGTGCTCCTTGGAGAGATGGGGCCGCCGGAGGGCGGGGAGCGGACGCCGGGGACGCCGGGCGCGCTTTGCGCTCCTGCCGGATGCGCGCCTCATGCGAGCCACCGGCCGAACCAGGCGAGCGCGCGGGCCCAGGCGTCTTTCGCCGCGGCGGCGGCGTACTTGTCCCCCGTGTCGTTGAAGAACGCGTGGCCGGCCCCGTCGTAGATCTTCATCTCGTACGTCACGCCGGCCCGATCGAGGGCCTCGCGCATCGCGGCGATGCCGGGATTGACGAACGAATCGTTGGCGCCGTAGAACGCCAGCACCGCGGCGCGGATCTTCGACACGTCCTCCAGCGGCGGGTTGGGACCGTAGAACGGCACGGCGGCCCGCAGATCCGGGTTCTGCGTCGCCAGCCGCCAGACCATGCCGCCCCCGAAGCAGAATCCCATCGTCCCCACCCGGTCGGCGCGCACGGAGGGCAATCCCTGAAGGTAGCCCACGCCGGCGTTGAGCAGGGCGACGTGCTGGGCCGGCGGCGTCTGGGAGAGCACCGTGGCCGCCTGCGCGGAGTCGGTGAACTTGCCGGTGCCTCCCTGCGGGGAGAGGAGGTCTGGGACCAGCGCGGCGTATCCGGCCTTGGCAAGCCGCCGCGCGACATCCTTGAAGTGCTCGAGGAGGCCGCGATTCTCATGCACGATGATCACGCCGGGCGCCTTGGGCTTCTGCTTCGGCAGGGCGAGATAGGCCTGGATCGCCATCGCGCCGAGCGAGAACGAGACCGCCCGCGCCTCGATCGCGGGATCATCGGCGGGCACGGTCACCGCGGCGGTCTGGGCCCGCAGGGGAACGGGCGCTCGTGCGGCCGCGGCCACCTCTTCGGCGGAGGCCGGGATCCCCAGCCTCGCCAGCGTCGAGACGCCCGCGGCGGCCCCACCCGAGAACACCGCGACGCGCCTGAGGAACTCCCGGCGGGGGACATGACCTTCGCGGTAGTCCTCCGTCCACTCGTCCAGGATGTACCGCTCCAGATCAGTCATCGGTCCCCCCTGCTCGGTGTGACGTCCCGCGGAGCGGATGGAACATCCCGGTCCGCATCATTCTAGCACAGCGGCAACATTGCGCCGGGCCTCACCGGCGCGGCGGCGATCCCTCCCGACTCTGCGATTCCTCCCGGCTCAGTGATCCCTCCCGGCTCAGCGATCCCTCCCGGGACTGCGACCCGTCCCGGCTCTGCGGCGCCACCTTTCGCGGCAGCGCGGGGATGGCCATGCCGCCCGAGACCAGGAGCTTCAGACCATCCTGGACGCTGATCCGGAGGGGCTGCACGTCGCGTTCGGGCAGCATGATCAGGTATCCCGACATGGGATTCGGGGTCGTCGGCATGAAGACATTGAGCACGCGCTCGCCCGCCCTCGCCGCCAGCTCATCCTGCAGCGGCCCCTCGATCACCCCGGTGACGAACCCGATCTGGTACAGCCCCCGGCGCGGATACTCCACCAGCACCACCTGCTGGAAATTCACGTGGCGCTGGAGGAGGCTGTCGCTCATCTGCTTCGCGATCGTGTAGATGCTGCGAACGAGGGGGATGCGCTGGAGCGCGCCGTCGACCGCGGCCATCACGCGCCGGCCCACGATGTTCGTCGTCACGAGCCCGATCAGGAAGACCAGCAGCACCGTCGCGGCCAGGCCCAGCCCGGGGACGGGATGGCCGAGGTAGTCGTAGATGTGCGGGCCGAGAAACCCGTCCAGGAGATTGAACAGCCAGGAGAGGATCCCGACGGTCACCCCGAGGGGAATCAACACGAGGAGGCCGGCGAGGAAGTAGGTCCGCAGCCGGAGCCTCACAGGGGGGCCGCTTCCTCCTGGGGCGCCGGCGTCGTGCGCGTGATCCGGACCCGGGTGATCCGCTGCCCGAGGGTCTTCTCCACCCGCAATTCAATCCCCGGCAGCGCGAACGTCTCCCCCGGGGCGGGGACGCGGCCGAAGAGCGAGTAGACGAGGCCCGCCACCGTGTCCACCTCATCCTGCGGGAGCCGGACTCCCAACAGCTCGTTGACCTCGTCGAGGTGGACGCGGGCATTGACCACCGCGGTGCGGTCGCCCACGAGCTGGATCGGCTTCTCCTCGAGATCGTACTCGTCCTGAATCTCTCCCACGATCTCCTCGAGCAGGTCCTCGACCGTCACCAGGCCGGCGGTGCCCCCGTATTCGTCGAGCACGATCGCCACGGAGACCTTCCTCTGCTGCATCTCTTTGAACAACTCATCGACCTTCTTCGACTCCGGGACGAAGAAGGGGGGGCGCTTGAGCTCGGACACCGGCTGGTCCAGCCGGCCGTGCCGCAGCGCGGGAATGAGATCCCGGATGTACACCACGCCCAGGACGTGGTCGATGGTGCCCTCGTACACGGGGAGGCGCGAGTGCCCCCGCTCGGTCATCAGCGCCAGCGCGCGGTTGAGCGTCGCATCGGCCGGAACCGCGGAGATATCCACCCGGGGGCGCATCACTTCCCGCACCACCGTGTCGCCGAATTCGAAGACCGAGTGAATCATCTCCCGCTCCTCCTGCTCGATGACCCCTTCCTCCTCACCGAGCTGGACGAGGAAGCGGAGCTGCTCTTCGGTCACGAGCGGGGCCCGCGGCGTGATATGACCGCCGAACGGCCGGATCAGCGCGGTCGCCACGAGCGAGAGCACGCGGATCAGCGGGGTGAAGATCCGCATCAACGTGCCGATCGGCCCCGCGACGACCAGCACGAAGCGGTCGGCATAGCGGGCGGCGAGGGTCTTCGGAGCGATCTCCGCGATGATCAACAGCACGAGGGCGGTGGCCAGGAAGGCGGCCCACTCACCGCCGCGGCCCATCAGGGAGAACGCGATCGAGGTCGCGACGACAGACACGCCGACGTTGGACAGCGTGTTGCCGGCCAGGAGAGTCGTGAGCAGGTCGCCGGCCTGGCTCAACAGCGCGTTCGCGATGGCGGCCCGACGATCGCCCTGGGCGCGGCGCTGGCGGAGGACGACCCGGTTGGCGGCAAAGAGCGCGGTTTCCGAGGCACTAAAGAACGCGGAGAACACGATCAGGACAAGCAGCAACACGACCCGAAGGCCAATACTGGAATCCTCCAAGCAGCGTCAACCTGTCCTTTCCCTGGCGCGGGACGCGGATGCGCGGAAGCTGCGACAGCTAGCGCTCCAATTATAACATACCTCGAATACCCCATTATTTATACCCAGATTTGACCGCCGCCGGCCGTCAGGAAAGGTCGACAGCCTCCATCCGCCGCACAGCGGTTGACCTTCGCTCTAGTCCTCGCGTCGATCGGCCTTCCGCCGCCGCAGAACTCCTGCGGACAGGATGGCGAGGCAGAGCAGGCTGAGGATGAGCGGGATGCCCCGCGCGGCCAAGGACGACAACCTGCTGAGCCGAGGGAGGAACAACAACACACCCACGGTGAGCGCCAGCGCCGCCGCCGTCATCGCCGCCGCGGCCGACACGTCCTTCACCACGGCGGCGGCGGGATCCAGGTCCGGATGAACGAGGTCGGTCAGCGTTTCGATTGCACTGTTGAGGAGTTCGGCGCCCAGGACGATCGCCGTGGTGACGGCGACCACGGCGACCTCGAGCGCTTCCAGTCCGGCCCAGGCCGCGGCGAGGAGGGCGACGGCGCCGATCACGAGCTGCGCCCGGAAGTGACGCTGGGTCCTCGCCGCGTGGCGAAGGCCGCGGAGGGCACAGGCCAGCGCCTTTGGAAACGAGCGGACGGGCGGGGGGGCGGCGGGCACCTACCGGCTGTCTCGGAATGCGGCGCCCAGGATCTTGTCGAGCAGCAGCTTCTGCTTGGACCACATCAGCGAGGCGCCGGCCTCGGTGTCGTCCTCGTACCCCATCAGGTGCAGCAGACCGTGTACGGCCAGCAGGGCGACCTCGCGGCGAATCGGGTGCTTGAACTCACGGGCCTGGGCTCGAGCCCGCTCCAGCGAGATCACGATGTCTCCGAGCGCCGGCTCGCTCCGCACACCCTCGACCGTCTCCATCGGGAACGCCAGGACATCGGTCGGCTGGTCCACTCCCCGATACTCGCGATTGAGGACCTGGATGTACGCGTCGTCGACCAGCGCGACGCTGACCTCCGGAGGCTGCGCATATCCTTCGAGTCGCAGCGCAGAGGCGACGACCTCACGGATAAAGCCCGTCTCGATAGAGACCTTGTGCTGTAAGTTGGTGACCCAGACTTCCATGCGCGGGTCCTCGCCGGCGCGGCGCTCACAGCCTCGTGGGGGTTCGTTCGGCTCATCCCTGCCGGACCCCTGCTGCGGGCGGACGGAACATCCCGACTCGCGCCGCAGGCATGCGACCGGACGTTCCGGTGGCGCGCCGCCGGGACGGGACCGGCATCGAATGGACGCCCGGCGCGCGGATCAGCGACGATGATCGCCGAGCCCGCCCTCGATGAGCGCGCGGAGCCGTCCGAGCACGCGGGCGCGGGCGGCACGGCGCCGGGGGACGACCAGGATCGTGTTGTCGCCGGCGACGGTCCCGACGACGTCCTCCCACGCCATCGCATCGACCGCCTCCGCCACGGCGTTCGCGCAGCCGGTGAGGGTGTGGATCACCACCAGGTCCTCTCCCGCATCGATCGAGAGGACATACTCGTCGATCGCCAGCCGAAGCCGCCGCAGCACATCGACCGGCGAGGGGCGCTCGGGGAGCACGTAGCGGGGCCGCCCATCTCCCGACGGCGCCTTCACGAGGCCGAGGCGTTTGATGTCTCTGGAGACCGTGGCCTGGGTCACCGCCAGCCCCTGCCGGCGCAAGGTGGCGGCCAGTTCCTCCTGCGTCCCCACGGGGTGCCGCGCGATGATCTCGCGGATGCGGTGCTCGCGGTCGGATCGGCCGGCGTCGCGCGGCGGCGTGCGGCCCGCAGACCTCCCCGCCACCGGTCAGCGCCCCGGGGCGCGCCCGCCCGGCTGGACGCCCGGCGCGGCCGCCTCCCGCTCCACGGGAACGGCGGGGAGCGACGCGAGCCAGGAAAGGTTCTCCGTCAGCGCGCCGCGGACGGCCTGGACCTGCTCCTGGACGCGCTCGGGGGCCGTGCCCCCGTGGGAGCGCTTGCGGGCGACCGCGCCCGCCGGGGTCGTCGCCTCCACCACCGACGCATCGAGCAGCGGACTGAACTCCCGGTACTCGTCGGGCGTGAGCTCCCACAGCTCCCGGCCCTGCTCCTGCGCGTACAGCACGATCCGGCCCACCAGCTCGTGGGCATCCCGGAACGGCATGCCGCGGCGGGCCAGGTCGTCGGCGATCTCGGTCGCGCCCATGAACCCTCCGCGCAATCGGGCGGCGATCGCCTCCGTGTTGATCCGGATGCCGTGGAGGATCAGGCCCATCGCCTGCAGGCTCGCGTTTGTCGAGTCCACCGCGTCGAAGACCGCTTCCTTGTCCTCCTGCAGGTCGCTGTTGTAGGCCAGCGGGAGCCCCCGGAGAATGGACAGCAGGGTCACGAGATCCCCCATCACCCGCCCGGCTTTGCCGCGCACGAGTTCGGCCGCATCCGGGTTCTTTTTCTGCGGCATGATGCTGCTGCCGGCGGCGACCGCGTCGAGGAGCTCCACAAACCCGAACTCCGCGGTGGCCCACAGGACGATTTCCCCCGCGAGCCGGGACAGGTGGACCATCAGCGTGGCCGCGGCCGACACGAACTCGACGGCGAAATCCCGGTCTGCGGTCGCGTCCAGGCTGTTCTCGCACAGCGAGGAGAACCCCAACAGGTCGGCCACCAGTTGGGGGTCGATCGGGTAGGACGTCCCGGCGAGCGCGGCGGCGCCGAGCGGCAGCGCATCGGTCCGGGCGAATGCGTCGCGGAACCGGCCGACGTCGCGGTGGAGCATCCAGACGTAGGCGAGCAGGTGATGGCTGAGCAGGACCGGCTGCGCCCGCTGGAGATGGGTATATCCGGGGATGATCACCGAGGAATGGGCCTCGGCCAGCGCCAGCAGCACCTGCTGCAGCGCCAGCGTGCGCCCCACGATCTTGACGATCTCCCCCTTCAAGTAGAAGCGCAGATCGGTCGCCACCTGGTCGTTCCGGGACCGCGCGGTGTGCAGCCGGCGGGCGGCGTCGCCGATCCGCGTGCGCAGGGCGGACTCCACAAACGTGTGGATGTCCTCGGCTCCCTCGATCTTGAGCAGGCCGGCATCCACCTCGCCCAGGATCTCCCGGAGCCCCTGGACGATCCGGCCGGCCTCGTCGGGGGCGATGATGCCCGAGCGTCCCAGCATCGTGGCGTGCGCGATGCTGCCGAGGATGTCGGCCCGGTACAGCCGCTGGTCGAACGGCAGCGACGTCGTGAACGCGGCGATCTGCGGGTCCGGCTCGCCCCGGAACCGGCCGCCCCACAGCCGGGCGGTGACCGAATCCTCTTTGCGGGGCCCTCGGGCGTCCGGCACGCTACGGCCTCGGGCCGGAGCGGCGTCCGGGAGCCTGCACCGCCGGCCGCGGTCCGTCCTCGCCTACCGTTGCTCCACTCTCCGGCGTGAGATCCCGGACGAGTTCCGGGTTGATCTCGGCGAAGACTTTGGCCGGGAGGCCGAACAGGCGGATGAAGCCGGCGGCGTCGCCCTGATCGTAGCCCGTGCTCCGGCCGAAGGTCGCCAGGTCATGGCTGTACAGCGACCGCGGCGCCCTGCGGCCGACGACCGTGGCCGCGCCCTTGAAGAGTTTGACCCTGACGGTCCCCGTCACCGTTTCCTGCGTGGCCGTCACAAACGCGTCCAGCGCCCGCCGCAGCGGCGAGTACCAGAGCCCGTTGTACACGAGCTCCGCGTACTTGGGGGCCACCAGCGCCTTGTAGTGCTGGGTGTCTCGATCGAGGGTGATCGTCTCGAGGTGGTGGTGCGCCTCCGCCAGCACGGTCCCGGCGGGCGTCTCATAGACGCCGCGGCTCTTCATCCCGACGAGCCGGTTCTCGACGATATCCACCCGCCCCACCCCGTGCGCGCCGGCGAGGCGATTGAGGGCGGAGACCAGCGCGACGGGATCCAGGGAGCGCCCGTCCACGCTCGCCGGCGCCCCGCGCTCGAACCCGATCTCGACGTAGGCGCCCGCCGCCGGCGCGTCCTCGGGATCCACGGTGAGCCGGTGCATCCCCCTCGGTGGCTCCGCCCAGGGATCCTCGAGGATCCCGCTCTCGAAGCTGAGGTGCCAGAGGTTCTGGTCCATGCTGTAGGGCGTTTCTTTGGTGACCGGCACCGGGACGCCGCGGGCGCGCGCGTACTCGATCTCTTCCTCCCGCGAGCCGAGGGTCCACTCCCGCCACGGCGCGATCACCATGAGGTGGGGCGCCAGCGCCTGGTACGCCAGTTCGAACCGGACCTGGTCGTTCCCCTTGCCGGTGCAGCCGTGGGCCAGCGCGTCACACCCTTCCGCCAGCGCGACCTCCACCTGGACCCGGGCGATCAGCGGGCGCGCCAGCGACGTCCCCAGCAGGTACCGCCCCTCGTAGATCGCGTCGGCGCGCAGCGCCGGGAAGATGTAGTCTGTGACGAACTCGCGCCGGACGTCCATGACCTCGACCGCGTCGGCGCCGCTGCGCCGGGCCTTCGTCCGCACCGCGTCGAAGTCGTCGCCCTGCCCGACGTCGGCGACGACGGCGACGACCTGACACCCGTACTGTTCCTTGAGCCAGGGGATGATCACCGAGGTATCCAGGCCGCCGCTGTACGCCAGGGCGACCCGCGTGGGCTGCGTCATCGCGCTCACCTCACCGTCCCGCCGCGGGTCCCGCCGCGGCCTTGCCGGCCTCGGCGCCGACCGCCGCGAGCGCCTGACCGAGGATCGTCACCGCCTCGTCGATGTCATCGCGCTCGACGATCAGCGGGGGCACGAACCGGATCGCCTTGGGCTGCACGTTGTTCACCAGGAGTCCTCGGGCGAGACACGCGGCGACCACCGGCTCCGACGGGATGCTGAGGCCGATGGCGATCATGAGGCCGCGCCCGCGCACGTCCGTGATGACCGCATGGGTCTTCGCCAGCTCCCGCAGACGCTCCATCAGGTACCCGCCCATCTGCGCCGCGCGCTCGACGAGGTTCTCGTCCCGGATCGCCCCGAGCGCCGCCAGCGCCGCCGTGCAGATCAGCGGCCCCCCGGCGAAGGTCGACCCGTGGCTGCCCGGCTGAAAGGCCTGCGCCAGCTCTCCGCGCGCCACGATCGCGCCGATCGGCACCCCGCCCCCCATGCCCTTCGCCAGCGTCACGATGTCGGGCGTGATCCCGGCGTGCTGGTAGGCGAACCATCGGCCGGTGCGGCCGAACCCGGTCTGCACCTCGTCGAGGATCAGCCACACCCCGGCCTGATCGCACAGCGTTCTCAGACCGCGGAGATACTCGTCGTCGGCGGGGTTGATCCCCCCTTCGCCCTGGACCGGCTCCATGAACACCGCCGCCGTCTTCGCCGTGAGGGCGCGGTCGACGGCGGCGAGATCGTTGAACGGCACTTCGATGAACCCCGGGACGAGCGGCTGGAACCCCTCGTGATACCTGGCCACCATGGTCGCGGACAGCGCCCCCATCGTCCGCCCGTGAAACCCGTGGCTGGCGACGATGATCTCGAACGCGTCGCGGCCGCGCACCTGACGGGCGGACTTCCGCGCCAGCTTGATCGCCGCCTCCGAGGCCTCCGCCCCGCTGTTGCAGAAAAACACCCGTCCCTCGGGGATCCCGGTCAGCTCGACCAGGAGGCGGCCGAGCTCGGCCTGCTGCGGGATCTGGTAGAGGTTGGAGACATGGATGAGCCGCGTGGCCTGCTGCTGAATCGCCCGGACGTGGCTGGGGTGACAGTGCCCCAGGACATCGACCGCGATGCCGGCCACGAAGTCGAGGTACTCCTTTCCATCGAGATCCCAGAGCCTGACCCCCTGCCCTTCCACGAACGCCACCGGCCACCGCCGGTAATTCGGCATCAGCACCCGGCCTGCCAGATCGATCGTCTCTTGTGTCGTCATCTCCCACCCCGCGCCTGTTTTCCCTTGCCTTTCAGGGGACGAGCATCGTCCCGATGCCCCGTTCCGTGAACAATTCGACGAGCAGCGCGTGCGGCAGCCCCCCGCCGATGATGTGGGCGCTGGGCACGCCGCCGCGGATGGCCGCGAGACAGGCGTTGAGCTTTGGGAGCATTCCGCGGCTGACCGTCCCGTCTTCGATCAGCGCCGGCACGTCGGCCGCCCGCAGCTCCGAGATCAGTTCCCGGGTCCCGTCGTAATCCCGGTACACGCCGGGGACGTCGGTGAGCAGGACGAATTTCCCGGCGCCGACGGCCACCGCGAGGGCGCCCGCCGCCGTGTCGGCGTTGAGATTGTAACTCATCCCGTCCTCCCCGATCCCCAGCGACGCGATCACGGGGATGTACCCCTGCGCGCTGAGCTGGACCACGAGCTCCGGATGCACCTCGTGCACCTCGCCCACCTGGCCGAGATCGACATCGCCGCGGTGCTTGCGGGCGACCAGCATCCGCCCATCCTTGCCGCTGAGCCCCACCGCCTGCCCGCCCGCGCGGATGATCATCGACACGATCGCCTTGTTCGTCCGGCCCGCCAGGACCATCTCCACGACGTCCATCGTCTCCGCGTCGGTCACCCGGAGTCCCCCGACGAATGTCGACTCTTTCCCGAGGCGCTCCAGGACGCGGGTGATCTCCGGTCCGCCGCCGTGGACCAGCACGGGATGAATGCCGGCGCCCTTGAGGAGGACGAGATCCTGCACCAGCGTGCCGCCGCCGTTGTCATCGAGCACGCTCCCCCCGAACTTGACGACGACCGTCTTCCCCTTCCAGGCATTCACGTACCGGAGGCCCTGCGCGATCACCGCGCCCTGCTCGGCGACGGCCCCGGTGACCATCTCAGGAAAGCTCCCCGGCATTTTCCTTGACATACTCCTCCGAGAGATCGCAGGTCCAGACGGTCGCTTCCCCGCGCCCCACGCCGAGATCCACCGTCACCTGCACGTTCTCCCCCGCCAGATGCTCGCCGGCCTCCTCGAGGCGCTCCGGCCCGCCCACGCCGGCGCCGCGCTCCGCGACCACGACCGGGCCGATTTTCACCGCGATTCGGTCCGGCTCCACGTCCACGCCGGAGTAGCCGACCGCGGCCATGATCCGCCCCCAGTGGGCTCCGGCGCCGTGAATCGAGGTCTTCACCAGCAGCGAGTTCGCCACCGCCCGGGCGGCGCGCTCGGCGTCCTCCTCGGTCTGCGCGCCGGCCACCGTGATCTCGACCAGCTTGGTCGCCCCTTCCCCATCGCGGGCGATGGCCCTGGCCAGCCCACCGGTCAGGACGCTCAGCGCGGCCTGAAACGCGTCCAGCGCGTCCCCCGGGCCGGTGATCTCCGGCGCGCCCGCCTCGCCGTTGGCGAAGATGAGGATCGTGTCGTTCGTGCTCCGGTCGCCGTCCACCGTGATCCGGTTGAACGACCCGTCGGCCGCCCGGCGCAGCGCGCTGTTCAGCACCGCGGGCGCCACGGAGGCATCGGTGGTGAGGACGCTGAGGGTGGTCGCCATCTGAGGGTGGATCATGCCGGCCCCCTTGCTCATCCCGCCCACGGTGACGACCTGGGACCCGACCGTCACCTGGACGGCGCCGGTCTTCGAGACGGTGTCGGTCGTGAGGATCGCCTCGGCGGCCGCGGTCCCATCCGCGCCGAGGTGGCGGACCGCCTCGGGGATGCCCCGCCGGACGGCGTCCATGGGCAGCGGCACGCCGATCGGCCCGGTGCTGCAGATGTAGACGAGATCTTCGACCATCTGAAGATGTTCGCCCGCGAGGCGGGCCATCTCCCGCGCGTCGCGCATCCCCTGCTCGCCGGTGCAGGCGTTGGCGTTGCCGCTGTTCAGCAGGACGGCCTGCCCCTGCCCGGAGCGCACCCGCTCCATATCCAGGAGGACCGGCGCCGCCTTGACTTTGTTGGTGGTGAACACCCCGGCGGCCGCGGCAGGGACGCGGGACACGACCAGGGCCAGGTCCTTCTTCTGCGCCTTGATCCCGCAGTGCACGCCCGCGGCGGCGAAGCCCTGCGCCGACGTCACCCCACCCTGGATCAAGCGTGTTACGCCTTCGGCCATCGCCCGCCTCCTTTACGGCATCACCGGTGTCTAGGGGTAGAGGGCGGGGACGCGGAGCCCGGCGGCCTCCGGCAGCCCCAGCATGAGGTTCAGGTTCTGCACGGCCTGCCCGGCGGCCCCCTTGCCGAGGTTGTCGATCGCGGCAATCGCGATCGCCATCTCCGCGCGCGCGTCCACCCGCACCGCCACGTCACAGTAGTTGCTCCCCAGCGTCGCCTTCGTCTGGGGAAGGGCGCCGTCCGGCAGGACCCGCACAAACGGCTCGGCTGCGTAGGCCTCGCGGTAGAGCCCCAGCGCCTCCGGCGTGGTCAGCCGGCGCGCCAGCGGGGCGTACGCGGTCACGAGAATGCCTCTCGTCATCGGGACGAGATGCGGGGCGAAGGTCACGCGGACATCCCCCGCCGCCCCGGCGC
Organism: Candidatus Segetimicrobium genomatis; assembly: GCA_005882275.1. GTDB lineage: Bacteria > Sysuimicrobiota > Sysuimicrobiia > Sysuimicrobiales > Segetimicrobiaceae > Segetimicrobium > Segetimicrobium genomatis. The sequence goes on along the minus strand of VBAK01000105.1, from coordinate 111,125 downwards.
CGCCGGCCTGGCCCGACAGTTCCTGCTCGATCTCCGCCGTGTGCGCGTGCCCCGGGATGGCGTAGGCGCGCACATCCTCGTTGGCCTCCGAGAACCCGTGGCCGCCCGCGGCCCCCCCGCGCCCGGCCCCGGACACGCCCGACTTCGCGTCGATGACAATGCCCGTCCGCCGCACGACCCCCGCGCGCACCAGCGGGGTCAGGGCCAGGAGCGCCGCGGCCGGGTAGCATCCGGGGTTGGCGACCAGGCGGGCCGGGCGGATGGCGGCGCGGTGCAGCTCCGGCAGCCCGTAGACCGCCTCGGCCAGGTACCGGGGCGCCGTGTGCGTGAACGAGTACCAGGCCGGATACAGCGACGGGTCGCGCAGGCGAAAGTCCGCGGCCACGTCGATCACCCTGGCGCCGCGCTCGAGCAGTTCGGGCACGATCTCCATCGCCTTCCCGCTCGGCAGCGACACGATCACGAGGTCGGAATCCCCGCCGATCGCCGTGGCGTCGAGGGGCTCGGTGACGAGGTCGACGAATCCCCGGAGGTTCGGGTACAGATCCGCGATCGGCCGGCCCTTCTGGGCCTCCGCGGTGACGTGCGCGAGGCGGACCTCGGGATGCGTCGCCAGGAGGCGCACCGCCTCCGCGCCGCCGTACCCCGATGCCCCGATGACGCTGACCCGAACCGCCATGCCGCACCCCGAATCGGCCGCCGAGGCCGGGCCCTGCCGCGCGCGTGGTCCAGCCCCCGCCGCCGCCCCGGCGCCCGGTCGCATAATTATACTTCAGGATGAATAAACTTGCAAGCGGGCGGCTACAGGGGCGAGATCTCCGCGGCCGCCTGCGGGGAGAGGATCTGCCCCTGGTGCAGGGCGGTGATGACGTCAAGGAAGGCCCCCGCCGTATCGAGGGACGTGAAGCACGGCAGGTGCCGCTCGAACGCGGCCCGGCGCAGCGCGAACCCCGCCCGGCCGGGAATCTTCCCGCGCGTCGGCGTGTTAATGACCACGCTCACCGCCTGCTCGTGGATGAGGCGGAGCGCGGTCTGCTCCCCCCCGTCCTTGCTCACGCGGGTCGCCGCGACCCCCTGGCCCGTCAGGAACCGCGCCGTCGCGTCGGTGGCGTAGACCGCATACCCCAGCTCCGCAAAGCGGCGCAGCAACAGAGCGGCGCTGGGCTTGTCCCGGTCGGCGATGCTGGCGAGCACGGCCCGGTGCGCCGGCACGGTCACGCCCGCGGCGATGAGCGCCCGGTACAGCGCTCCGGGAAGAGTGGTGTCCTGCCCCATCACCTCGCCGGTGGAGGTCATCTCCGGCCCGAGCAGCACGTCCACCTGCCCGAGCTTTTCCATGCTGAACACCGGCGCCTTCACCGCGATCCGGGGGGGCGGCGGCAGCAGCGTCACCCCCGGGTAGCCGAGATCGGCCAGCGAGGCCCCCAGCATGACCCGGACGGCGATCGGCACGAGCGGCGAGCCGGCCGCCTTGCTGACAAACGGCACCGTCCGGCTGCTCCGCAAGTTGGCCTCCAGGACGTACACGGTGCCGTCCTTGATCACGAACTGGATGTTCACGAAGCCGCGCACCCGGAGCGCGCGCGAGACCGCGAGCGTGTGGGCCACGATCTGATCGCGCTCGTCTGCCGTGATGTGGGGAGCCGGAAACAGCGCCAGGCTGTCGCCGGAGTGCACCCCGGCCCGCTCGATGTGCTCCATCACCCCGGGCAGGTAGAGCCCCACGCCGTCGCCGACCGCGTCCACCTCGACCTCCCGCCCCTCGAGGTAGGTGTCGATGAGCACGGGATGGTCCTCGTTGAGCGCCTGCGCGCGCTCGAGGTAGTGGACGAGCTCCTCCCGGCCGGCGACGATCTGCATCCCCCGGCCGCCCAGGACGTACGATGGGCGCACGACGAGCGGATACCCCAGCCGCTCCGCGATCGCCGCCCCTTCCTCGACCGAGCGCGCCGCCCCGCCCGGGGGGTGCGGAATCTCCAGGGTATGGAGGAGCGCGTAGAATTTTTCGCGGTCCTCGGAAATGTCGATGTGCTCGACCGCGGTGCCCAAGAGGCGCACCCCGGCCCGGGCCAGCGGCCCGGCGAGGTTGAGCGCGGTCTGGCCGCCGACCTGCACGAGGACGCCCTCGACCGCTTCGCGCTCTGCGACGTGCAGGACGTCCTCAAGCGTCAGGGGTTCGACGTAGAGGCGGTTGGCCACGTCGAAGTCGGTGCTCACCGTCTCCGGGTTGTTGTTGATGAGGATGGCGTCCCGGCCCTCGGCCCGGAGCGCCTTCACGGCGTGCACGCTCGAGTAGTCGAACTCGATCCCCTGGCCGATCCGGATCGGGCCGGACCCCAGGACGAGGACGCGGGCCCCTCGGCGCTCGGGGACCTCGTCCTCCACCGCGTACGTCGAGTAATAGTAGGGCGTGACCGCCGGAAACTCGCCGGCGCAGGTGTCGACCACCTTGTAGACCGGGCGGATCCCGGCTCCGCGGCGGGTCTCCCGGACCGCGTCCGCGGTCGTCCCCCAGAGGGCGGCGATCGCCGGATCGGAAAACCCCAGGCGCTTGGCCTCGCGGAGGATCTCGGCGTCCCGCCGGCCGCGCAGGTGCTCTTCCATCGCCGCGAGGCCCGCGATCTTGTGCACGAAGAACAGGTCGATCCCCGAGAGGTCGGCGATCTCCTGGGGGAGCATCCCGCGGCGCAGGCCCTCCGCGATCGCGAAGAGGCGCTCGTCGCAGGCGACCGCGATCCGCCGGCGGACGTCGTCCACGGACCACCCCGGGGCGGGCGGGTAGCGGAGCCCGTCGATCCCGAGGTCCAGGGACCGCAGCGCTTTGAGCAGGGCCTCCTCCACCGAGCGCCCGATGGCCATCGCCTCGCCGGTGGCCTTCATCTGGGTGCCCAGCCGGCGGTCGACGCCGGCAAATTTGTCGAAGGGCCAGCGCGGAATCTTCAGCACCACATAGTCCAGCGCCGGCTCGAAGCTGGCGCAGGTCTTCCCGGTCACCGCGTTCGGAATCTCGTCGAGGGTCCGCCCCAGGGCGATCTTCGCCGCCACCCGCGCGATCGGGTACCCGGTGGCCTTGCTGGCCAGCGCGCTGGACCGGCTCACCCGCGGGTTGACCTCGATGACATGGTAGCGCTCGCTGTGGGGGTCGAGGGCGAATTGGATGTTGCATCCGCCCTCGATGCCGAGCCCGCGGATGATCCGCAGGCCGGCGGTGCGGAGCATCTGGTACTCCCGGTCGCTCAGCGTCTGGCTCGGCGCGATGACGATGCTGTCCCCGGTGTGCACCCCCATCGGGTCCAGGTTCTCCATGTTGCAGACGGTGATGCAGGTGTCCAGGCGGTCGCGCATGACCTCGTACTCGATCTCTTTCCACCCGGCCAGCGATCGCTCCACCAGCACCTGCCCGATCCGGCTGGCGGCCAGCCCCCGCGATGCGATCTGCTCGAGCGCCTCGCGGTCGGGCGCGATCCCGCCGCCGGTGCCGCCCAGGGTGTAGGCGGGCCGGACGACCACCGGGTACCCGACCGACTCGGCGAAGGCGCGGGCCTCCGCCACGGAGCGCGCGATCGCGCTCTCCGGAACGGGCTCCCCGAACGCGACCATGGCATCCCGGAACAGCTCGCGGTCCTCCGCCCGCCGGATCGCGTCGAGCGGCGTCCCGAGCAGGCGGACCTCCAGCCGGTCGAGCACGCCGGCCTCCGCCAGCCCCACGGCGAGGTTGAGGCCGGTCTGGCCCCCGAGGGTGGCGAGCAGGCCCTGAGGGCGTTCCCGCTCCAGAATCCTCGTGAGGAAGTCGACCGTCAGCGGCTCGATGTAGACGCGGTCGGCGGTGTCCACGTCGGTCATGATCGTGGCGGGGTTGCTGTTGACCAGCACGACCTCCACGCCCTCTTCCGAGAGCGACCGGCACGCCTGGCTGCCGGAGTAGTCGAACTCCGCGGCCTGCCCGATGATGATCGGCCCGGAGCCGATCACCAGCACCTTGCGGATCTCAGCGGGCATTCAGCGCGGCGCCGCGGTGCGCGGCCTCGGGACGGGCGGGGGGCGCGATCATCGACATCCACTGCTCGAAGAGGTACGCGGAATCGAGCGGCCCCGGCCGGCCCTCGGGATGATACTGCACCGACATGATCGGCAGGCGGCGGTGGCGGAGCCCTTCGACGGTGCCGTCGTTGAGGTTGCGGTGGGTCACGATCACGTCGGGATCGAGCGCGGCCTCGTCCACCGCGTAGCCGTGGTTCTGCGTCGTCACGCAGACGCGGCCCCGCTCCAGATCCTTGACGGGCTGATTGCTCCCCCGGTGCCCGTAGGGCAGCTTGAACGTCTCCGCGCCCGCCGCGCGGCCGATGAGTTGATGGCCGAGGCAGATCCCGAAGATCGGCAGCCGCTCCCACAGGCGCCGCACCTGGGCGACCTGGGGCGAGAGCATCTTGGGATCGCCCGGGCCGGGGGAGAGCACGAGCCCGGCCGGCCGGAGGTCGAGGATCTCCTCGGCCGAGGTCCGGTGCGGGAGCACCCAGGTGTCGCACCCCCGGCGGCGCAGGTTCTCGACGATCCCCCACTTCACTCCGCAGTCGAGGACCGCCACCCGGGGGCCCGAGCCGGCATAGCGCCGGACGCGCGGCGTGGACACCCGCCCGACGAGATCCAGCGTGCCGATGTCCGGGAGCGCCCGGGCGCGGGCCACCAGGTCCGCGTCCGGGGCGTCGTCCGTCGAGACGACCCCGCGCTGGAGACCATGGGTCCGCAGGTGCCGCACGAGGCACCGCGTATCCACGCCCGTGACCCCCACCACCTCGCAGCGGGCCAGCCACGCCGTGAGGCTGCCTTCCGAGCGCCAGTGGTTGGGTCGCCCGGCGGCCTCGCCCACCACGAACCCCGCCACGTGGGGCCGCGACGACTCCCAGGCCTCCCCCGACACCCCGTAGTTGCCGATCAGCGGGTAGGCCATCGTGACGACCTGCCCCTCGTAGGACGGATCGGAGAGGACCTCCTGATAGCCCGTCATCGCCGTCGTGAAGACGACCTCTCCCCCGGCCCATCCCGCCGCGCCGATGGCCCGGCCGGCGAGCACCAACCCGTCCTCTAATGCAATTCTGGCGCGCACGCCGCCCTCCCCCGGGCGCGGTGGTGGGGCGCCCGGCGCCGGTGTGTATAATTATACATATTTCCTTCATAAAAATGCAAGCGCGCCGCGCCGCCGGAACGGCCCGGCTCCCGCCGAGGACGGGCCGGCCCGGGCGACGGGCGGCGGGGAGGCGCTGACGGACATGCAAAAGGGAGCCCGGCGGGCTCCCCGAGGTCACACGCGAGTTCCGCGCGTCCCATCGATCCCTCCCGGAGATCGTTAATGGTCCGCTTCGATGTTCTATTGTAGCGGGTCCGCGGGGAATTGCAAGAGGCCGATCGGGTGGGTCGGATGCGCAGCGCACGCCGCCGGCGACCGCGGCGGCTTCGGGGTAGGAGGCGCCGGGGACGCGGGCGAATCAGCAGCGGAGCGTCCCGGCTTGCCTGTGCACTCCTCTTCGGTACGATCGGCCTGCGATCGGCGTTGCGCGGCGGGCGGGCCGGGACGTCGGGCGCGCGCCGTGAAGGCCGGCGCGGAGACCAGACGGAGGGAAGCGCGATGGTGAAGTGGGAGATCCAGGGGATGGAGTTTGCCAACTGCAACTGCGCCTACGGGTGTCCGTGCCAGTTCAATGCCCTGCCGACCCACGGCGACTGCAAGGCGATCGTGTTCCTCAAGATCGAAAAAGGCTACTTCGGCCCCACGCGCCTCGACGGGCTGAGCCTGGCGTTCGCCGCCGCGTGGCCCGGCGCCGTCCATCAGGGAAAGGGGGCCATGCAGCCGATCATCGACAGGCGGGCGAACGACGCGCAGCGAAAGGCGCTCCTCAGCATCATGACCGGGAAGGAAACCGACGGCATGGTCACTCACTTTGCCGTCTACGCGGCCATGTGCGAGAAAATCCACGACCCGGTGTACACGGACATCACGATCGATCTGGACATGAGCGCCCGTACGGCGACCTGCAAGGCCGGAAGCGCCGCCTCAGGACGCGGCCAGCCGATCCTCAACCCGGTGACCGGCAAGGAGCACCGGGCGGGGATCATCCTGCCGAACGGATTCGAGTACGGGCAAAACGAGTGCGGGCGGGGATGGTCCTCTTCCTCAGGGAACGTGGCGATGGAGCTCAAGGACAGCTACGCGCACTGGTGTGACATCCACCTGAGCCAGAGCGGGCGAATCCACTAGTCCACGGCGGCGCCCTGGTGCGGCGGAATGATCCGCTGGTAGGGCTCGCGCATCAGCGGAGACGAAATCATGAAATCGGCGGAGGCGCGATTGCAGGCGACCGGGACGTTCCAGACGACCGCCACCCTCAACAGCGCGCGCACGTCGGGATCGTGGGGGTGCGACTGCAGCGGGTCCCAGAAGAAGACGAGGAAATCGATCTCTCCCGTCGCGATCTTCGCGCCGATCTGCTGATCCCCGCCCAACGGCCCGCTGTTCAGCTTCGTGACGTCGATGCCGAGCTCGCGTTCCAGCAGCCGGCCCGTGGAGTCCGTGGCGTACAGCTCGTGCTGCTGGAGGAGGAGCCTGTTGAACCGGGCCCATTCCAGAAGATCGTTCTTCTTCTCGTCGTGCGCCACCAGGGCGATCCGTTTGCGGGGCGCCGGGGTTTCGTGATGGCTGTTCCCCTCCACGCCCGCATGTGAGCTACTCTTCGCTTCGACCGGTCTTCGATCGGCCGCGTCTGTGCTCTGCGTTCCGATTTGACTCGCTTCCATGCGCCTGCTCCTTCCAGAAAATGATGAAGCCCCCGGCAGGACTGTCCGCCCCCCGAAGGCTTTGTGGCCGGCACTCCCCGGCGGCCCTCACCGCGACCGCCTCCGTCATTATGTTAACACGCTCGGCCTCGAACCTCAAGGCGGTCTGAATCGCGGGCGGCAAGGACCACGGCGCGCCACTCCCCGGAGGCGAGGACCTCCACCCTCCGGAACCCGCAGGCGCCGGCGGCGGCGAGGACCTCATCCAACCGGTCCGCGACGATGCCGGAGCCGATGAAGAGGCCTCCGGGCGCCAGCCGCGCGCGGGCCTCGGGCAGCATCGGAATGATCGTATCGGCGACGATGTTGGCCACGATGAGGGCGGCGGGGACCGGCGGATTGCCCACGCCGGAGCCGCGGACCACCGACACCCTGCCGGCGACGCCGTTCGCCCGCACGTTCGCGCGGGCGATCGCCACGGCCTCCGGATCGATGTCCCGCGCCCGCACTTGGGCGGCTCCGAGACGCGCGGCGGCGATGGCCAGGACGCCCGAACCGGTGCCGACGTCGGCGACCGTCCCGCGCGCGCGGTCTGCGGGACGAAGGTAGCGGAGGAGGGCGCGGAGACACAGCCGCGTGCTGGGATGAGCCCCGCTGCCGAACGCCATCCCCGGATCGATCCGGACGACGATCCGGCCGGGGCGCGGGGGGACGCGCGCCCAGGTGGGGGCAATGATCAGCCGGCCGAGGTGCACGGGCCGCATGGCCTTCCGCCACGCGCGGGCCCATCGGCCGATCTCGACCGTCCGGCACGCTACCGACGATCGGCCGGGATCGAGGCCGTACCGGGCGAGTCCCCGGACCCGGGCGCGCAGCAGGCGCAGCGTGACCGCCCGCGCCCGCGAAGGCGGGAGGTAGCACCGCAGACGGACCGCCGACGGCGACAGCCGGTCCTCGACGACGCCCCCGACGCGGAGGTCCCACAGCATCGCCGCGACCGCGTCCGCGGCGCCGGGCGAGGTCATGACGCGGAGTTCCGCCCAGCGCGAACCGCCGGCGCGGGGGCGCCGGCGCGGGGCCGCGCGCCGCCGCTGCGCGGCCCCGCGAACCCTCAAGAGAGACGGGAGCGGAACTTTCCGAGCAGCGTCTTCTTCTGCGGCTTGATGTCTTCCCCGCGCAGTTGGCCGAACTGCAGCAGCAGCCGCTCCTGTTCCTTCGTCAGCTCATCGGGAATCGCAACCTGAAAGTGCACGATGAGGTCGCCCTTCCCGTCCCGGAGGCTCGGCATCCCCTTGCCCCGGAGCGTGGTCGTGGCTCCGGGCTGGAGCCCCGGCGGAATCGCGAGCGGGACCGGACCCTCGAGGGTGGGCACATCGATCTCATCGCCCAGCGCGGCCTGCGTCATCGAGACGGACACCTCGCAGTGCAGGTCGCGCCCGCGGCGGGAGAAGACGGCATGGGGCGTGATGGCCAGATCGACATACAGGTCCCCGCGTTCCCCGCCGCGCATCCCCGCTTCCCCTTCCCCCGGGAGCCGCAGACGGGTTCCCTCCTCGACCCCGGCGGGGACCTTCACCGTGATCTCTCGCTTCGCCCGCGCCCGCCCGCTCCCCCGGCACTCCACACAGGGATGCGGGATCACCTTGGCGGCTCCCCCGCACTGCGGGCAGGTGGAAACCTGGGAGAACGAGCCGAACGCGGTGCGCCGGCTGTAGCGGACCTGACCGGCCCCGCGGCAGGTGGGGCACGTTTCGGGAGCGCTGCCCTTCTCCGCTCCGGTGCCGAAGCAGACCGGGCACGTCTCCTCCCGGGTAATCGCGATGCGTCTCTCCACCCCGGCCGCCGCCTCCGCCAGCGTCACCTCGAGCGCCACCCGAAGGTCGCTGCCGCGCTCGGGCCCGGGCTCGCCCCCCTGCGGACGCTCCCGGCCGAAGAACATGTCGAAGATATCCTCGAACGGGCTGCCCCCGAACGGATTGCCTCCCCCGTGGTCCCGCAGGGCGCCCACCTGGCCGGTGCGGTCGTAGAGGGCCCGCCGCTCGGGATCGCCCAGGACCTGGTAGGCCTCGTTGATCTCCTTGAAGCGCTCGTCGGCGTGGGGGTCTCGGTTGACGTCGGGATGGTGTTCCCGCGCGAGCTGCCGGAACGCCCGCTTGATGTCCTCCGGCGTGGCGGAGCGGGGAAGGCCGAGCACCTCGTAGTAATCGCGGCGGGGCATCGTGCGCGCGCGTTACGCCTGACCGAGGGCCTCGGCGAGGCTGTCGGCCAGGAACGAGAGGAGGCTGATCACCTTTCCGTACCGCATGCGGGTGGGGCCCACGATCCCGACCACGCCCGCCGGGCGGTCCTCCACGAAATAGGTCACCGTGATCACGCTGCACTCCCTCATCTCTTCCCGTTTGTTCTCCCTGCCGATGGTGATCCGGACGCGGTCCTCTTCGGATCCGGGGCGGAGCAATTCCACCACGACGTCCCTCTGCTCCAACGCAGAGAGCACCGGCTGCGCCCGCCGGACATCCTGGAACTCGGGCTGCTTGAGGATGTTGGCCTTCCCTTCCGAGTAGACCGGGCCCGGGGTCTGGGAGAGGTGCTCCCGGAGCAGCCGGGCGACCTCGTCCACCACCCGCTGGTAGCGGGCCGCGTCCCCGATCACGGCGTCGAGCGTGCGCGGGGTGAGATCGTGCAGCGGCATCCCGGCGATCCGGCGGCTGATCTCATGGGAGAGGCGGTCGAGATCGTCGGGCGGGATTGGCGTCTCGAACTCCGCCGTGGTCCCCTCGAACACGCCCTCGTCGGTCACCGCGATCAGGAGCGCGCGCCGCGGCGTGAGGGGGACCAGCTGAAGATGCCGAAGCCGGGTTTCCCCGGTCGTCACCGAGGCCGCGACCGCGGCGAAGTTGGTCACGGACGCCAGCGCGTGCGCCGCCTGCTCGACGGTCCGGTCAGGCTGGACGCCGAAGAGCGTTCGGCGCAGGCGGGCGCGCTCCCACGCCGGGAGGTGCTCCTCCCCGAGCATCGAGTCCACGTACACCCGGTAGGCCTGCTCGGTCGGGACCCGGCCCGCCGACGTGTGCGGCTGGCGGAGGTAGCCCAGCTCCTCGAGGCCGGCCATCTCGTTGCGCACCGTCGCCGGGCTGACCCCCAGCCGGTGGCGGGCGGACACCGTCTCGCTGCCGATCGGCTCGGCCGTGAGGACGTAGTCGTCGATGATGAGCCTGAGGATCTCGCGCTTTCGCGTGTCGAGCTCGGCCACCCCGGTACCCTCGTTTAGCACTCGAGGACGTAGAGTGCTAGCCTCGCTTTGGTTCAATCTACCATCCACCTCTTTGCACTGTCAAGGCAAGCCTGCGGGGGGACGTCCGGCCCGGCTGCGACGGAGAAACGCGCCGAGGAGCGCCAGTTCCCGCACGCCGAGCAGGGCGCAGGCGCCGAGGTACGCGACCGCGCCCGCGGCGAGCGCGGCCGCCAGTTGGAGCGCCGCTCCGGAAAACCGGGCCGGGTTCACCACCCGCCCCGCTGCCTGTAATGTACCCAGGGAGACCAGCGCCAGGACCGCCCCCGCCAGCGCGGTCCGGATCCCGGTGCCGAGGATCGCCGCGCCGTCCAGCCGCCCCAGGCGGCGGCGCAGAATGGCCAGCAGCCACCCGACGTTGGCGAACGCCACGAGCGAGGTGGCCAGGGCGATCCCGGTATGGCCGAGCCACTGCATCAGCACCAGATCGGCGGCCGCGTTCAGCAGGATCATATAGACGCCGACGCGCACGGGCGTCCGGGTATCGTGCAGGGCGTAGAAGGTCCGGGTGACGACGTAGTAGGCGGCATACGGCACGCTGCCCACGGCAAACCCGGCGAGGCCGAGCGCGACCGCGTGGGTGGCCGCCGGGGCGAACGCGCCCCGCTGAAAGATGACCCGGACGAGAGGGCCGCTCAGCGCCAGCATCACCGCCATCATCGGCACCATGGTGAAGAGGATGCCGCGCAGCCCCAGCGACGTCGTCTCGCGGAGCAGTCCGGGCCCCTCGACGGCGCGGCGCGACATCGTGGGAAAGAGCGCGGTGGCCAGCGAGAGCGCAAAGATGCCCACGGGGGCCTGGTTGATCGTGAACGCGTAGTCGAGCACCGCGACATAATCGACGGCCGGCTGCGGGGGCAGGAACGAGGCAAAGAAGCGGGCCACGTTCGAGTTGATCTCGATGATGGCGAGCCCGAGCATCGCCGGGATGGCGAGGCGGCCCATCTCCCGGATCCCGGGGTGCCGGAGGTTCAGCGTCGTGCCCCAGCGCAGCCCTTCCCGGCGGGCCGCCGGGATCTGCACCGCGAACTGCGCCGCCCACCCGAGAAGAAAGCTGAGGGCCACCCCGCGGATGCCCTGCGCCCGGCTCAGCGTCAGCACGCCGCCGATGATGACGACGTTGAAGATGACCGGGGCGAGCGCCGGCACGGCAAAGCGGTGGTGGGCGTTGAGGAATCCGGTGAGGAACCCTGAGAGCGCGAGGAAGACCATGGACACGAACATCACACGGCTGAGGTCGACCGCCGTGGTCAGCACCGTGGGGTTCGTCTGCAGATACCCCGGCGCGGCCAACGGCACGAGGATCGGAGCGGCGAGGACGCCGGCCAGCACCAGGCCCAGGCCGACGAGCAGCACCAGATTCAGGGTGCTGGTGACGACCTGCCGGGTCTCCTCCGGATCGCCTTTGAGGAGGACCTCGCTGAGCACGGGGATGAAGACGATGCTGAGGATGCCCCCCACCAGCAGGCGCTGGAGGAAAAACGGGACGTAGTACGCGATGACGAACGCGGACTTCGCGGACGTGGCGCCGAAGAGCGCCGCGATCAGGATGTCCCGGATCAACCCAAGGCCGCGGCTGGCCAAGGTGCTTGCGGCGATCACGCCGGCCGCCCGGGCCAGCCCGCCGGCGGCGAACGGCCGGTGACTCGAAGGCGGCTCGGATCCGGTCGACATCTGTCCGCCATTATAACATGGCGGGCCGCGCGCCCCGCCGCGCGTCACGCGTGGACGAGGTGACACCTTCACCGGCCGTATGCTACAATGGGCGACGCCTGCTCCGGCCGGGTGATGCGCCGATACCGCGGACCGGAGAGGCTGCCATGGGGGTGCTTGGTTGGCGAAGCGCTCGAAATCCGGCCTGAAGCGGAAGCGTCAGACGGTCAGGCGGACCGCCCGGAACCAGGCGGTTCGGTCCATGCTCAAGACCCTTGTGAAAAACGCCCGGCAGGCGGCCGCGCCGGGCGCGCCCGAGGTCCTGGCGGCGATCAAGCAGCTGGACTCGGCGGCGCGCAAGGGGATCATCCATCCGAACGCCGCGGCCAGGAGCAAGTCCCGCCTGGTCCGGCGCGTCGCCCGGCCCGCGCCGGGGAGCGTCCCGCACGCCGCCTCCCCCGCTTGAGCGTCACGCCTGATCCGGCATTCCTTTAGACACAGAGCCCCACGATGAGGGTTTCGAGCGCCAGCCGGGGCGGCTTCTGGCCTGTCTTGATTTCCGTGTCCGTTTCCATGAGCAGCCCAAGGACCCTCGACACGTCCAGCCGGCCGAACGCCTCGACCTGGGCCTTGTAGCGTTCGAACAGAAACGCCCGCGTTCCGAGCGCCTCTCGGATCGCGGCCTGAGGCGGCCGCCGCCCGGGAGCGGCGTGCCGCTCCAGGAGGGTCTTCGTCTTCAGCAGCATGCGGATCTGGTCCCCCAGCATGAAGAGCACCTTGACCGGCGCCTCCTCGGCCAGCACCGTCTGGAGCAGCCTGAGCGCCAGATCGGCCTGCCGGCGCCCCAGGGCGTCCATCAATTCGAACACGGTGGCCTCGGCGACATGGCTGGCCACGGCGCGCACGTCTTCGCTTGTGATGGCCCGTCGATCGCCGGCGTAGGAGACCAATTTTCCGATCTCCGACGCCAGTTCTCGCAGCGAGCCACCCGCCAGCACCACGAGCGTCTGCGCCGCATCGGCGGGAATCGTCTTCCCCGACTCCTCCACCCTGGCCCGGATCCAGCCGGGCAGCGCTCCGGCGTCCGGCGGCTCGCAGGGAATGATCCGGCCGGTGCGCTGCAGGACCGCGAAGAGCTGGCGGCGGCGATCCATCTTTTCGGCGACGATGATCACCACCGAGGGCGGCGCGCCGCGCTCGAGGTAGGCGGCGAGCGCGTCCTGGTCGGCGGCGTTGAGGTCCTCGCCCCGCCGGACCACGACGGCGCGGCGGCTCCCAAAGAACGGCAGCGTCTCGCACCGCATCACGATATCCTGGACCGGGGTCTCGCCGGCGTCCACGACGTCCAGGTTGAGGTCGCGCTCTTCGAGAGGCAGGAGGTCGTCCAGGAGCGTTCGCAGGGCCGCCTCCGCCAGCCACTCCTCCTCGCCGACGATCAGATAGACGGCGGGCGCGGGTTTCGATGAGGCCCCCGCGGCGGGCGGGGCCGGCCGGCGCCGGCCGGGCGGCGTCACCGGGGGCAGCGTCCCCCCTGCCGTGATCGTGGCGACACACTCATCGGGTACGGTCCATTGAAGAACCGGGGAGAGGAGGCCGCGATGCGCCGCGGCGCGATGCTCATCGGGGGGCTGGCCGTCCTGACGGCGCTGTGGGCTCCGTCCATGGTGGAGGGGCTGGTGCTCCTCCCCACCGGCACCTTCGAGATCGTGCCGGGGGACTCCTCGGTGGTCTTCCGCGTCCCGGACAACCGCGGCGGATTCTCCGGCCGGACCACCCAGGTCACCGGCCGCGTTGCGGTGGAGGCGCGGGGCGAGGGGGAGGAGTACGTCGCCCGGGTCGACGCCGGGATCGCCTCCGGCGCGATCACGACCGGCGGCGGGATCCGGGACGCCGCCATGCGGTCGACCTTTCTCGAGACCGGCCGGTACCCCAGGATCTCGTTCACGGGGGAAGTGACCGCGCGCCCCGGGCTCGGCATCCACCCGTTTCCGGCGACGGTGCGGGGGAGCCTGACGATCCGCGACGTGACGCGCGCAATCGAATTCCCCGCCGTGGTCACCGCGCTCGCCCGCGACTACCTGGCCGACGGCACGGCGACCGTCCGGATGGCCGACTACGGAATCCCGTACCCGCGGGCTTTCATCTTCGTCGCCCGGGACCCGGTGACGGTCACCCTCCACCTGCGGGCGCACCAGCCCTGAGCCGCCCGGCGCCGCGCGCGGGCGCGTCGGTGCCGGACCGGCCGGTCCCCCGGCGCCCCGCTAGCGCCGCGACGCGATCTCCCGGACGAGCCGGTCGGTGAACGCCGCCAGCGGCGCCGCCCCCTCGTCGCCTGCGCCGCGGCTCCGCACCGCGACCGTCTCCTGCTCCTCCTCCCGGTTGCCGACCACGAGCATGTAGGGCACCTTCATCAACTGCGCCTCGCGGATCTTGTGCCCGGTCCGCTCGCTGCCGGCGTCCACCCCCGCGCGGATGCCGGCGCCCCGGAGCGTTTCCTGGACGCGGCGCGCGTAGGCCAGATGCCGGTCGGCGATCGGCAGCACCCGGACCTGCTCGGGGGCGAGCCACAGCGGGAACGCCCCCGCGTAGAGCTCGATCAGAAACGCCATCATCCGCTCCAGGGTGCTGATCACGCCGCGGTGGATCATCACGGGGCGGTGGGGCTGCGAGTCTTCCCCGATATACTCCAGCCCGAAGCGCTCCGGGAGATAGAAATCGATCTGCACCGTCGAGATCGTTTCATCCTTGCCCATGACGTTGGGGACCTGCACGTCCAGCTTCGGCCCATAGAACGACGCCTCTCCCCTGGCTTCGACGAACCGCAGGCCGAGCGCGGTCATGGCTTCGCGCAGCTTGTGCTCCGCGAGGTCCCACATGGCGTCGTTGTGCACGAACTTCGCGCGGTCGGCCGGGTCCCGGAGCGACACGCGGTACCAGTAGTCCCGGAATCCCAGATCCTCGTAGACGCGCTGGATGAGGCGGACGACGGACATGAACTCGTCGGTGAGCTGGTCGGGGCGGCAGAAGATATGGGCATCGTTGAGCGTCATCCCGCGCACGCGGGCCAGCCCGGACAGCACCCCCGACCGCTCGTAACGGTACATGTTGCCCAGCTCCGCAATCCGGACCGGCAGGTCGCGGTAGCTGTGCTGCCGGTTCTTGTAGATCATGATGTGGTGCGGACAGTTCATCGGGCGCAGGACCAGTTCTTCGTTGTCGACCTTCATGGGAGGATACATGTTCTCCCGATAGTGATCCCAATGGCCGCTGATCTTATAGAGCTGGGTGTTCGCCAGATCGGGGGTGTGCACGTGGTGGTAGCCGAGCCCCTCTTCCAGGTCGATGATGTACCGCTCCAGGACCCGCCGCACCGTCGCGCCCCGCGGCAGCCACAGGGGCAGCCCCTGGCCGACCTCCTCCACCGAGGCGAAGAGCTGCAGCTCCCGCCCCAGCTTGCGGTGATCCCGCCGTTTGGCCTCCTCCAGGCGGGCCAGATACGCGTCGAGCGCTTCCTGGGTGGGAAACGAGATCCCGTAGATGCGCTGGAGCATCTCCCGGTGCTCGTCCCCCCGCCAGTACGCGCCGGAGGTGCTGAGCAGCTTGACCGCCTTGATCCAGCCGGTGGACGGCAGATGGGGACCCCGGCACATGTCCTGGAACCCGTCCTGGCGGTAGAAGCTCACCGGATCGTCGGAAATCCCCTCGAGCAGTTCGGCCTTGTATGTTTCCCCGCCGCTCTGGAACGCCCGAACCGCGTCGTTCCGCCTGACGGCGATCCGCTCGATCGGCTCGTCGCGCTTCGCCAGCTCGCGCATCCGCGCCTCGATCGCCTCCAGATCCTCGGGCGTAAACGGCCGGCCGATGTCGAAGTCATAGTAGAACCCGTCCTCGATCGGAGGACCGATCGCCAGTTTGGCCTGCGGGAACAGCTCCCGCACGGCCTGCGCAAGCAGGTGCGCGGTGCTGTGCCAGTAGATCTCCCGCCCGGCCGGGTCGCCAAACGTCAGCCACTCCACCGCGGCATCGCGCTCGAGCGGGGCGGCGAGATCGCGCGGCGCCCCGTCGACCCGAGCGGCCAGGATGTCGCGGCGGCCCGTCTCCGCCGCGAGCGCCGCGAGCGTCGTCCCGCGCGGATACCGCCGCGCCGATCCATCCGCGAACTTCACCGCCACCTGTTCCATCCCGGCCCTCCAGCCCCTAGAGAAATACAAACGCCCCCGCCCGCATGGGACGGAGGCCGCCGCGGTTCCACCCATCTTCCCCCCTCCCCGGGGGGCACTCGCCGCGCGCTCTCGGGCGCACCCGGCAGGCATGGTCATCGCCTGCGGCTCAGGGGTGGTCTTCGGCCGGGCACCCGGGCAGGGCTCTCAGCCTAAGGCCCCGCCTCTCTTCCGGCTGCTGCCGGCGTACTTGTCCCCGTCACAGCCAGACTGATGAAGCACGTGCGCTGCAACTTCCATAGATTATTATAGCACAGCCGCGGAACGCGCCGCAGAGCACGGAGCGGCTCCGGGAAGACCGGGCGACGTGCCCGACCCCCCGCCCGGGGTTTTGCATTCAAAGGACCGGGCGGGCGCCCGCCCGAATACAAGGATGCGTTCGAGACGCAGGCCAGAGCGGAGGGAGAGATCATGGTGACACAGGCAAGGCTCTCGAGAGGCGCGGTCCTGGCCCTCGCGACGATCGGCTGCCTCGCGGCCGGGCTCCTCTTTTCGCCGGCCGCCCGCGTGGGGTGGGCCGCTCAAATGAACGACACGTTTGTCTGGGGAAAATCGGGAGACGCGGACACGCTCGACAACCAGGTGAGCTCGAATGGCGAGACATCGGAGGTGACCACCCAGGTCTACAACCTCCTCGTCCGGGCCAAGCAGGGCCAGACCGACATCGAGCCCGACCTGGCGGAGAGCTGGTCGGTCTCACCCGACGGCCTCGTCTGGACGTTCAAGCTGCGCAAGGGCGTGACGTTCCACGACGGCACCCCGTGGAACGCGGAGGCCGCCAAGTTCAACTTCGACCGGATGGCCGACCCCAAGAACCCGTATCACGCCGTGAAGGGCTTCGATTTCGAGTACTGGAACGACTTCATGGCGGACTCCTTCAAGGAAGCCCGGGTGGTCGACCCGTACACGCTGCAGGTCGTCCTGAACAAACCGAACGCCCCCCTGGTCTACAACCTCTCCATCATCTCCTTTGACATGGCCAGCCCCGCCTCGTTCCAGAAGTACGGCGGCGAGGGCGTGGGCCAGCATCCGGTCGGCACCGGCCCGTACAAGTTCGTGGAGTGGATCCGGGACGACCATATCACCCTGGAGGCCAACCCCAGCTTCTTCCGCAAAGGGCTTCCCAAGACCCGGCGGATCGTGATGCGGGTGATCAAGGACAACGCCGCCCGGTTCCTCGCCCTCAGGGCCAATGAGGTCCATGCGATGGAGCTGCCGAACACGGATGACGTGAAGGTGGCGCAGAACGATCCCACCCTCAAGGTGGGGTTCCGGCCGCCGTTCAACACCGGCTGGGTCCGGTTCAACATGAACAACGACCTCTTCAAGGACAAGCGGATCCGCCAGGCCGTGGCCATCGCGATCAACCGGCCGGCGATCGTCCAGGGTCTGTATGCCGGATTCGGCGAGGTGGCCCAGCAGCACATGCCGCCGTTAATGTGGGGCCGGGCGCAAACCGGGATGGGGTACGACTATAATCCCGCAAAAGCCAGGCAACTCCTGGCCGAGGCGAAGTACCCCAACGGGTTCTCGCTCGACTTCTGGTACATCCCGGTGAGCCGCCCCTACTTCCCGGCGGGCAAAGAGATCGGCACGGCGATCGCCAGCGACCTCGGCAGGATCGGCATCCGGGTCCACCTGATGACCGAGGACTGGGCCGCGTACCTCAAGGACCGCAAGACCAACAAGTTTCCCATCTTCATGATCGGGTGGATCGGCGACAACGGCGATCCCGACGACTGGATGGGGTTCTTCTTCCCGAAGTACGACCCCGGCAACGCCTACCTCTCGTACAACAACCCGGCGGTGTTCGACGCGATCAATAAAGGCAAGGTCGCCGTGAGCCAGGCCGAACGGGCGAAGCTGTACGCGCAGGCGGAGCAGATGATCCTCAGCGACTACCGGGACATCCCGATCGCGCACGCGAAAGTCCCGCTCCTGATGCGCAAGAACGTCGAGGGGCTCGTGGGGCAGCCGGACGCCAACGAGTACATGGAGACCGTCGAACTCAAGTAACCGCTCCGGCGGGCAACCCGGCCGGGGGCCACGAGGGTGAGCGCCTTCGCGGCCCCCGCCTGGTATTTACGATGAGCCGCTACATCCTGCGCCGCGGGATCACCCTCATGCCGATCCTCCTGGGGGTGTCGGCGGCCGCCTTTTTGATGATCCACCTCATTCCGGGGGATCCGGCCACCGTCTACCTGGGAGAGCACGCCAGCCCCGAGTCCATCAAACGCGTGCAGCACGAGTTCGGTCTGGACCGGCCCCTGCCCATCCAGTACGGGATCTACCTGTGGCGCGCGATCCAGGGGGACCTGGGGGATTCCCTGGAGACCCACCGCAAGGTCATCGTGGAGTTCCTGCCGCGGTTCCCGGCGACGATCGAGCTCTCGCTGGGCGCGATCACGGTCGCCCTCCTGGTGGGCGTCCCCATCGGCCTCCTCTCGGCCGCGCGGCCCAACTCCCTCCTCGATCGCGCCGGCATGTTTGTGGCCCTCACCGGCGTGTCCCTGCCGGTGTTCTGGCTCGGGTTGATGCTCGTCTACGTGTTCAGCGTCTACTTTCACACGCTGCCGACGGCGGGACAGCTCGGCATCAACTACTCTCTCACCCCCGTCACCCGCATCGATATCCTCGACGGGCTGCTCACCGGGAACTTCCCGGCCGCGCTCGACGCGCTCCGGCACCTCATCCTCCCGAGCGTCACGCTCTCCAGCTACTCCACGGCGATCATCGCCCGGATGACGCGCGCGTCCATGCTGGACGCCCTGCACCAGGACTACATCCGCACCGCCCGCGCCAAGGGATTGGCCGGGCGCCCCGTGATCATCGGTCACGGGCTGCGCAATGCCCTGCTCCCGATCGTCACCGTGATCGGCCTCCAGGTCGGGTTCCTCTTGACCGGGGCGATCCTGACCGAGACGATCTTCTCGTGGCCGGGCGTCGGGCGGTTCATGTACGACTCGATCCTCTTCCGCGACTACCCGGTGATCCTGGGCGGGATCCTCCTGTTCTCGCTGGTGTTCGTGCTCGTCAACCTGTGCGTGGACGTCCTGTATGCTTTCCTCGACCCCCGGATCCGCTACGCCTAGCCTGGCCGCGCACCCGGCGATGCGCCGCGCCGAGCGCTCGGCGCTGCGGATGGCCGTCAAGCGGTTCTGGCGGAACGGCAACGCCCGGATCGGCTTCGGCCTGATCGCGCTCTTTACGCTGATCGCCCTCCTCGCCCCGAAGATCGCCCCGGCGGGATACGATGACGAGAACCTCCTCGGCCGCCTCAAATCGCCGTCGGGGCTGCATTGGATCGGGACCGACGAGTTGGGACGCGACGTCTTCAGCCGCGTGATCTACGGGGCGCGGATCTCCATGACGGTCGGGCTCGCCGCCGTCTCCGGGGCGCTCGTCACGGGAGCGCTGCTCGGCATCGCGGCGGGGTACGTGGGCGGGCGGATGGACGGCGTCATCATGCGGATGATGGACGTCATGCTCGCCTTTCCTTCCGTGATCCTGGCCATCGGCATCGTGGCGATGCGCGGCCCTGGCCTCAACAACACGATCCTCGCCGTGAGCATCGTGAACATCCCGGTGTACGCGCGCGTCGCGCGGGCCTCCACCCTCGCGATCAAGGAACACGAATACGTCACGGCGGCGCGGGCGATGGGCGCGCGGGCGTGGCGTGTGCTCCTGCGGGCGATTCTGCCGAACGCGGCGTCCCCGCTGGTCGTCCAGGCGACCCTCGGGGTCGCCGGCGCCATCCTCGACGCCGCGGCCCTCGGCTTCCTCGGCCTGGGCGCCCAACCCCCCACCCCCGAGTGGGGCGCGATGCTCTCCGACAGCTACAAATATCTCCTCACGGCCTTCTGGGCGGCGCTCGCCCCGGGGGTGGCGATCGCCCTGGTGGTCCTCGGCTTCAACCTCGCCGGGGACGGGCTCCACGACGCCCTCGACCCCCGCCTGTCTCAAGGGTGAGCGCGGCCGTGGGACCTTCCCCCTGCGCGCTCCCGGCCGGATGAGCGGCAGGTACGTCGGCGCCGCCGTCCGCAGGCACGAAGACCCGCGGCTGCTCGCGGGCCGCGGCCGGTTCGTGGATGATCTCTCCGCCGCCGGGTGCCTGCACGCCGCCGTGGTCCGCAGCGCCCGCGCCCACGCCCGGCTCGTCGCGGTCCGGCTCGACCGTGCGCGGGCCCATCCATCGGTCGCGGCGTGCCTGGCCCAGGACGACCTCGCGGGCGCGCTCCGCCCGCTGCCGTCGGTCGGCCTGCCGACGCCCCCGCTGGCGGCGCGGGTGAGCTTCCGCGTGCGCGCGGCGCCCGGGGTCCCGCTGGCGGCGAGGACGGTCCGCTATGCCGGCGAGCCGATCGCCGTCGTGCTGGCGGAGGACCGGGCGGCGGCCGAAGACGCCCTCGGGCTCGTCGAGATCGACTACGACCCCCTCCCCGCCGTCACCGACGTGGAGCAGGGACTCGATCCTGCCGCTCCCCGGCTCCACGAGGGGTGGGACGATAATGTCGCCGTCCACTTTGCGCTCAGCGTGGGCGATCCCGACCGGGCGTTCGCCGCGGCGCCGGTTCGGCTGCGGGAGCGCCTCAGGATTTCACGGTCCGCGGGGATGCCCATCGAGCCGCGGGGAATCCTGGCGGTCCCCGATCTCCGGGACGGAGGCATCACCGTCTGGACGTCGACGCAGGTGCCGCACCTCGTGCAGCGCGCGCTCACGGACTGCCTCGGCCTGCCGGCCCACCGGGTGCGGGTCGTCGCCCCCGATGTCGGCGGAGGGTTTGGCACCAAGTGCTCGGTGTACCCCGAGGATATCCTGATCCCGGCCGCCGCCGCCCGGCTGCGCCGGCCGGTGAAATGGATCGAAACCCGCCGCGAGCACCTCGAGAGCGCCACCCACTCGCGGGAGCAGCTTCACGACGCCGAGATCGCGGCCGCCGCGGACGGCACGATCCTCGGGTTCCGGGACCGGTTCCTGCTCGATCAAGGCGCCTACAATCCCTGGGGGATCGTGCAGCCGTACAACACGGTCGCGCACATGCTGGGACCCTACCGCATCAAGCACGCCGCGTTCGACGCCCGGTCGGTCCTGACGAATAAGACGCCGCACGCTCCCTACCGGGGCGCGGGCCGCCCTGAGGCGGTGTTCGTCATGGAACGGATGCTGGACCGCCTGGCGCGCCAACTCGGCCTGGACCCCGCCGACGTTCGCCGGCGCAACCTCATCGGGCTCGAGGAGATGCCGTACGACGTCGGCCTGCTCTACCGCGATGGGAACCCGCTCGTGTACGATACCGGGGACTTCCCGGAGGCGCTCGAGCGCGCCCTCGACGCGGTCGGGTACGCCGCCCTCCGGCGGGAGCAGCAGGCGCTGCGCCTCCGGGGGGTGTACCGCGGCGTGGGGATCGCGGCGTACGTCGAAGGGACCGGCATCGGCCCCTTCGAGAGCGCGACCGTCCGCGTGGATGCGTCGGGGAAGGTCGTGGTGGCGACGGGCGCGTGCTCGCAGGGCCAGGGACATGAAACCACGTTTGCCCAGATCGCCGCCGACGCCCTCGGCGTCGGCCTGGCCGACGTCACCGTGATCGGGGGCGACACGGGCGAGGTCGGCGCCGGGATCGGCACGTTTGCCAGCCGCAGCCTCGTCCTCGCCGGCAACGCCGTCGCCCGCGCGGCGGGCGAGGTGCGGCAGAAGCTGGTGCGGGCCGCCGCCGCGCTGCTGGAGGCGGGCGAGGCCGATCTCGACGTGGCGGATGGGCAAGTGTTCGTCAAGGGGACCCCAGGCCGCGGGCTGCCGCTGGCCGGGATCGTGCAGTCCAGCCTGCCCACGTTTCAGGGCCGGCGCGTGGCCGATCCGATCTTCGAGACGTCGGTGGTCGAGACGGTGCCGACGGTGACGTTTGCGAGCGCCGTCCACGTGGCGGTGCTCGACGTCGACCCGGAGACGGGCCTGGTCACCATCCTCAGATACGTGGTCGCGCACGACTGCGGCCGCGTCGTCAACCCCAAGATCGTCGACGGGCAGATCCACGGCGGGGTCGCCCAAGGCGTCGGGGGCGGCCTCTGGGAGACCCTCGTCTACGACGCCGCCGGACAGCTCCTCACGGCGTCCCTGATGGACTACGCGCTCCCCAAGGCCCGCGACGTGCCGCGGATCGAGACGATCCACCTCGAGCATCCCTCGCCCAGAAACCCGCTCGGCGTGAAAGGCGTGGGCGAAGGCGGGGCGATCGCGCCCCCCGCCGCGCTCGCCAACGCGATCGAGGACGCCCTCGCGCCCTTCGGGGCGCGCATCACGGAGGGCCCCGTGTCCCCCGAGCGCATCGTCGCCCTCATCGCCGCGGCCGCGCCAACGCCCCGGGAATAGACGCGCCCGCCACCCCCTCGAGCACGCGCTCGGCGGCCTCCTCACCGGAGCGAACGCAGTCGGGGATCCCGACCCCGCCGTAGGCGGCGCCGGCCAGGGCCAGGCCGGCGTGGCGCGAGGCCTGCGCCGCGATGGCCCTGACGCGCTCCTGATGGCCGACGAGGTATTGCGGCATCGCCGCGGGGTGCCGGTGCACCCGGACCAGGAGCGGACGCGCGCGAATGTCGAGCACGTCGCCGAGGTCCTGCTCGGCGGCGGCCGCGAGCGCGTCGTCGTCCCGATCGAGCAGCCCGTGAACGAGGGCGCCGCCGAGAAACGCGCGGAGGAGCGCCTGGCCGTCGGGGGCGCGGCCCGGAAACTTCACGCTCGAGAACGTGGCCGCCAGGATCGACCGGCCCGCGGACCGGGGGACGACGACCCCGAACCCGTCCAGCGCGTGCCCGACATCGGCGCGCCGGTAGGCCAGCGTGACGGCCGCGGACGAGGCGTACGGAATCGCCTCGCACAGGCGGCCGAGGTCGGGATCCAGTCCCGCCACCAGGCGGGCGGTCTGGTGCGCGGGCGTGGCAAGGATCACGCCGTCGGCCGCGATGGCAGTCCCGTCGGCGAGGTCGACCCGCCACATCCGGGCGCCGTTCGGGCGGACCACCGCGGCGACACCCTGCCGCAGCCGCACCGCGGAGGGGGGCAGCCGGCGGGCGACGGACTCGACCAGGTCCTGCATTCCGCCGGATGGGGTGACGAACAGGCTCCAGCGCGGCCCGCTCCCCTCCGCGTCCCGGCGGCGGGGCGCGGATCGCGCGAGCGCCCACGCGATGCTGCGGTGGCGGCGCTCCATTTCCCGAAACCTCGGCATCGTGGCGGCCAGGCTGATCGCCGAGGGATCGGCCGTGTAGACCGCGCTGACGAGGGGCTGCACCACGCGGTCGAGGACTTCGCGCCCGAAGCGGCGGGCGACGAACGCGCCCACGCTCTCGTCTCCGTCGACCCGCCCTCGGGGGAGGACGAGGTCCATCGCCAGGCGCAGCTTCCCCCGCCAGGACAGGAGCGGGGTCCGCAGGACCGGCCCGAGGCGGCTCGGCCCCAGCAGCGCGAACCCGTCCGGAAGCGGCTCGAGCCGCCCGCGGTGGAGCACGAACGTTCGCCGGGGGGCCTCCCGGGTCGGGATCAGCCGGTCGGCCAGCCCCAGCCGCTCACACAGGGCCACGGCCCACGGCTTCTCCGTGAGAAACGCGTCCGGCCCGCCTTCGATGATGCAGCCGCCGGTCCGCTCTGTCGCGATGATCCCCCCCAGCCGGTCCCGGGACTCGAACAGGAAGGGCTCCACGGGAATCTGCCCGGCCGCGCCCACCTCGATGAGGCGATGCGCCGCCGCCAGGCCCGCGATCCCGCCTCCCACGACCACGATCCGGACGGCTCCCGCTTCCGACGCGCCCCCCCGGTTCGCCATCGGGACCGCCCGCCGGGAATCAGCCGGCGGCGCCGGCGCGGACGAGGTCACCCAGCATCCGGATGAAGGCGGGATGGTCCATGACGGTGCCGGCGCGATGAAAGGCCACCCCCACCTCGCGGGCCGCCGCGCGGGCCTCGGTGTCGAGATCGTAGAGCACCTCGATGTGGTCGCAGACAAAGCCGATTGGGACGGCGACCACGGCGGCCGCGGCCTGCCGGGCCAGCCCGCGGATCATCGCGGTCACGTCCGGTTCCAGCCAGGGCGTCCCGGGATCGCCGCTCCGGCTCTGATACGCCACGGACCACCGGGCATGGGTGAGGCGGGCGGCCACCAGCCCGGCGGACGTCGTCAGCTGCACCACGTAGGGGGATCGCGCCGCCATCGCCGCCGGGATGCTGTGCGCGGTGAAGATCAGCGGCGTGTCCCATCGTTGCGCGGCCGGCACGGCCTCGAGCGCGGCCGCGACCCGGTCCGCCTGCGCTTCGATGAATCCCGGATGATCGAACCAGGGGGGCAGAAAATCAACGGTGGGCGCCTCCGCCCCGACCCGCTCGCGGGCCTCGGCCACGTTGTCGAGATACTGATCCCAACTCGAGTAACTCCGGTGCGGGGCCAGGACGATGCCGAGCGCCCGCCGGACGCCCTCTCCCCGCATGCGGGCGAGGGTCTCGTGGAGGTAGGGCGTCCAGTTCCGCATGCCGATGTAGACGGGCAGCGGCGAGCCGCGCGCGGCCAGGTCGGCGCGCAGCGCCTCTGCCTGCCGGCCGGTGAGCTCGGCGAGCGGAGAATGCCCGTCGAACACCTCGTAGTGCCGCACGACCTCTTCGATCCGCTCCGGGGGGACCCGCCGGCCGCGGAGCACGTTGGCCAGGAACGGCCGGACGTCCGACATCCGGTCCGGGCCGCCGAACGCGATGAGCAGCACGGCGTCGTAGGGCGCGGGCATCTAGCGCCGGCTCTCCTCGTGCACCATCTCGACCATCGCCTTCGCGTGCGCCCACGGCGTGGCGGGCAGCACCCCGTGGCCCAGGTTGAAGATATGGCCCGGCCGCCCGGCGGCGCTCTGCAGCACCGCCCGCACCCCCTGCCGGATCCCGGCCGGATCGGCCAGCAAAAGCGCAGGATCGAGATTGCCCTGCACGCCCACCCCCGCGCCCAGGCGGCGCCACGCCTGGCCGAGATCAACGCGCCAGTCCAGGCCGATCACCGTGCCCCCGGCCTCCCGCATCAGCTCGAGCAGCCCCGCCGTGCCCGTCCCGAAATGGATCACCGGTACCCCCGGCGCGAGACCGGCGATGACGCGGCGCACGTGCGGCAGGACTCCACGCCGGTAGTCCTCGGGGGCCAGGCAGCCGATCCAGCTGTCGAAGAGCTGCACGGCGTCCGCGCCGGCGGCGATCTGGCCGTTGAGATACGCGATCGTGAGCGCGGCGAGCTTCTCCATCAGCGCGCGCCACGCGGCCGGCTCGCGGTGCATGAACGCCTTCGTCTGGAGGAAGTCCTGCGAGGCATGCCCTTCGATCAGATAGGACGCGACCGTAAAGGGCCCGCCGGCGAAGCCGATCAGGGGCACCCGGCCGGCCAGCGCCTGCCGGGCCAGCCGCACGGCCTCGAAGACGAACGGGACGCGCGCCAGCGGGTCGACCACCGGCAACCGGTCCACGTCCGCCGGCCCGCGCACCGGGCGGCGGATCACCGGCCCTTCGCCCTCGACGAACTCCAACCCCACGCCCAGCGGCTCTGCGGGAAGCAGGATGTCGGCGAAAATGATCGCCGCGTCGACCCCGAGGCGGTCCACCGCCAGCACCGTCACCTCGGCCGCGGCCTCGGGCGTCTTGCAGAGATCGAGGAGGCTGAGCCGCTCGCGGACCGCCCGGTATTCGGGGAGGTAGCGGCCGGCCTGCCGCATCAGCCACACCGGCGTGGACTCGGTCGGCTCGCCCCGGCAGGCACGGAGAAAGATGTGGCCGGCCCGGGCGCGGGGCACGGGAGGGCCGGAGGAGCGCGCGGGGTCGCCCCCAACGCGCACGCCCCTCTTCGGCGGCTGATCGGGGGCCGTGTCCACGATTTCTATTTAATCACACCGTTCCTCATTGCGCGGACATTTGGGACATGTCTTGTCCGCAACGGGCGGCCCGCAAATGGGAAGGGCCGGGATTCCCGGCCCCTCCCGCCACTTTGGGTTGCGCCCTCGAGGACCGGCGTCAGTGCACCGTCACGGTGACCTGATCGCTCGACGCGCCCCGGACGGGCGAGTGATCGTTGTTGCGAAGGCTCACGCCCAACACGTGCCTGCCGCGGGTCATCTGAACATCGGCGACGCTCGACGTCGAGATCCCGGCCATCCTGCCGTCGACATAGAGGCGCCAGTATCCCTCTCCCGACTTCGCCGGTGTTCCCACCGCCCTCGCCTCTTCCTTGAAGCCTTTGATCTTGACCCACACGATCAGGTACGGGCTCACCGACGCGTGGTTGTGGGGCACCATGATCTTGATCCCGGGCTGCCCCGAGGCCGGGGTGTAGCGCATGGCGCTCTTGGGCGGGATCGTGATCGAGATCTCGGAGCTCTCCGCGCCGGCCACGGAGGAGTGGTCGTTGTTGCGCAGCTCCGCTTTGATCGTGTGCCTGCCGGGCTCGAGCGCGGGGAAGGCGTCGTTGGGGAACGAGGCCACCTCGTCGGCCGAGAGCCCGGCGTACTTCCCATCGACGGAGACCTCCCAGTAGCCTTCGCCCGGCCGGGCGGCCTTCCCGATCGAGAGCGGATTGAGGTAGAAGTTCTGCACCCTGACCTCGACGACCACCTGGGTGCCGGAGATTGTGGCATTGTTCCTCGGCGACACAATCTGGATCGAGGAGCTGATCTGGGCACCGGCCGGCGGCATGACCAGCGTGACCATGACGGTCACGAGTACGAATGCCAGTATCCTGTGCACTTGGGACCACCTCCAGTAGGGTTGTGTGCCCATCCCCACGATGTTACAGACACGGACGGAGAACTCGGGCGCGTACGGTTCGCGGTGCAGGCTTCGGCCGCAGTGTCACTCCTGAGGTTCACGTCGGGTCCATAATTCTTGATGGACCAGGCAAATCCCTCGGGGGGGGCCGCCTCGAACGTCACCGCTCAAGGAGTTCACCGCACGTCCTGCGAATCCGATGCCAGCGGGGCGGCCGCTCCCCTGCGGGGACTCCAAACCGGAGTGGAGCACACGGCACGCAGAGGTTGCCCCCTGCGCGGTTGAGCCGATGAGCGCACACCCGGACGACGCCGAACGCGGGCAGGCCATGCTGGCGCTGCTGATCGGAACCGTGCTCGTGACGGTGATCAGCGTCGCCCTGGTCGGCCTGATGAACACCGATATGAGCCATGCCGCGGTGCAGTACGCGGTCTCTCGCAGCTTCTATATTGCCCAGGCCGGTCTGGGGGAGGCCATGGCCGACATGGTCGCGGCAGCCGACCCGGCGGCCGAGGCCACCCCTGAGGCAGGCGTCACGGCGCCGTACGGCGGCGGGCAGTTCACGTACTGGGTGGATGCGGGGCCGGCCGCCGGGTGCGGGGCCGGGCTCAAGACGCTCGAGGCCCTGGGGCGCGTCGCGTCGTTGGGCAGGATGATCCCCGCGCGGGTGCGGGCCTGTGCGATGCCCGGCGCGCCCTTCCTGGCGGCCCTCTTTGGGGTGTCCCGGGTGGAGTTCCAGGGCGCCTCGCGGATTTACCTGGCCCCGTATGACGTCGGCTCTCCGGGCGGCGGTGGGAATGTGGGCTCGTTTGCGGAGGTCAATTTCTCCGACCAGAGCGTGCGCCTGAATGCCCTCAGCGAAGAGGGGGGCGACACGGTGACGCTCCGGGGGACGACGGTCCTTGATTACACGCTGTTCGGGTTCCCCACACGACCGGTCTACAATCCCTCTCCGACGAGCGAGCCGGCGCCCTGGATCCTCACGGCCTTTGGGGACCTGATCAAGGCCCAACCGGCCGCGGGGCCAATCCCCAACCGGTGCGGCACACGATTCGCGTGCGTGACCGTGGCCGATCGCCTGACCGACGTCCAGAACGTCGGCGACCTCCGCGAGGGGGCCTACATGCGGCACGTCTACGTGAAGAGCTTTCGAGAGGAGGTCCTACCGCCGCTCGCGCTCGATCCGGCGCCGTTCCGGGCCCGCGCCGCCCAGAACCCGGCGAACGCCGCGCTCAACCGGAGCGCGGGCCTGGCGGACAAGGCTGATGCGCTGTACACCACCATGCAGTTCTATAAAATCGTGTTCTATCTGGCGTCGCATCCTGAGCAATCCCTGCACGGGACCGTCTATATCGACGGATCGTTTGATTTTTCCCAAAGCGTGAGCCTGGGGGGGACCTCCGGCGATGTCACGCTGGCCGTGGGGGGCGACCTGACCATACGCAAGAACGTGACGGTGGCCAACCGGCACGACCTCTCGACGGTGGCCGGCCGCCGGACCCCTGCGATCGTGGTGCTCGGCGCCCGCATCCCGGTCGATCTCCCGGTCGAGACCTGCGGGCCCCGCGTCAACTGGTCGGGGGCGTTCGTGATGTGCGCGGGAAGCACGCTCGTCGTCGACGGCCTGATCTACACGCAGGACGGCATGGCCGTTCTGCCGGGGGCGTCCCTGGATCAGGTGGGGGCGATGTACCACAGTACTCGGGGGACGGGCAATCCCGGCTTCACGATCCGGGATGCGACCCTGATTCTGCGATTCGACCCGCTCGCCCTGAGCGCATTTGGGAAGGGCGCCGCGATGCTCTCCTGGCAGCAGCTGCATTAACGGGACAGGAGGCGGCGCGGGCCGCCTCCTGTCCCCGTCGGAGCCGCCGCTACTTTCGGCAGATCTTCCAGATCACCCCGGTCCCCGGAATCTGAACGAGCGGACCGTCGCCGTCGACCTTGAACTTGGCGTCCGGATCGGACTGCCCGAAATCCCGCACGACCCCGTAATCCACGACGTAGGCGCACCCGTCGGGGCCGAACCTGACGTTCGTGGGACGATTGAACCCGTGGATCTTCCCATCGGTTCTCACGAACACCTGCTCATTGGTGTCGTTGTGGGCGAACCGCGTGATCTTGAGTTCGAGCGGCTGGCCCGGCGCACTGAAGTTGACCAGCTTAACCTCGTGCCCCACCTCGTTTGGGCCCGACGAGTTCGCCGCCGAGAATCCGAAGTCTCCCTCGAGCGTGTACAGGGCAGCGCCCGGCAGGACCGGCCCGCCGGCGAAGGAGCCGGGGACGAAATCGATCCCGGTGAACGAGGAGTCCGCCGCCTCAACGGCTAGGGGCGCCGTGATCTGCTGGGGCGGAAACGCGAGCACGTCACCGATCGGAATGTCGTGGTGCGCCGTCAGACACGCAATCTCGGCGGGGGTCCCCGTCGTCGTGGTCGGGCAGGCGTCATCGCCCGGCCCTCCGATGGGATTGAACACCGCCTGGCTCGCCGGCAGAAAGCCGTAGCGGTCCGGCCAGCCGTGGTAGTCCGGGGTGCCGTCGGGATTCATCTGAGCGAGGTCCAGCATATCCGGACCGTTGTTCGACGGCCGGGCGCCCCGCTCGTCCGCGCCGTCCTCGCCCACGAGCAGCCCGCCCTGCAGGGCATGATTGAGAGGCGCAAACCGGATGGCGTATCCGTTCCGGTACCCCCACGAGAACGGCTGAATCGTGTCCTCCGGATTCCCGGCGTCGAGCCTCGCGCGCAGAATGGCGCCGTCGCACACGCCTGGGTGCGTCGCGTCCTGGAACGCCTTGACGGTTGCGCGCCGCGTGCCGAAGGGGGCGTACCCGCTCGTCATCACGCCGCCGCCCGAATCGAAGGCGTTGCCGCTGAGCGTGATGTCCTGACATGGGATATCCCACTGGTTGAGGCCGTTGTTGTTGTCCCGGCCGACCACGCCGGAGTTGGTCGTCGAGCCCTGGGACCAGTAAATATACCCGTCCTTGAAGGCGAGCTGCTCGGTCGGGTGGTCACCCGTCGGCAGCCCGGTGATGAAGGGGGTGACGTGCCCGGAGCCGGGATTGACGATCACGATGCGGGAACTGTTGTTCTGCCCGCCGCCGTGCGTGGCCTGGTTCGAGTCCGTGGCGAACAGCCGCGCGCCCTCGCCCCCCTCCCAGTCCCCCTTGCCCCCGGCCGCCGTGGGCTCGAACGCGATGTCGATCGCCGGACCGTGCGGCTGAAACCCGTCCCCATCCGCCGTCGGCTTCGCCAGCGGCCCCGCGACCTTGTCTCCGTGCCTGTCGAATACCAGGATGTCGGGGGTGAAGGGGTTGTCGGGGGCAAACTCGCCGCCCGGCCACGCGGTCTCGTCGTTGCACTTGCTGGGCAGGCCGTGGCCCGATTCCAAGACGTAGACTCTGAAGTGCTCCCCGGTGCCGCGGAACGCGATCCCGGTCGGGAAGTTCAGGTCCCTGGCGAAGACCGACACCGTGTAGCCCGGTGGGACGACAATGTTCTCGCCGTTGCCCGGATCGTATTGCGCGGTCTCTCCGGTGCACAGGGGGTTGATCGCCGGACTCGAATGCGCGGAGCCCGAGGCCGGCAGCGTCAGCAGCACCAATCCCAGCAGCACGGCAGTACGCTGGCGAATACGCACCTTCCCGCACCTCCCCTTCCGCTCAGAATTTGCGGTTTGGCATTTGTCGTGCCTGCGCCGGTGGGTCCTCAGGGTGGCAACAACACGTGGCGGCCCGCGCGCAGCGCGCGGGCCCGGCCCGTTTCTCGGGACGACGGTGCGCCTCCCTGAACTCCGCGGGCCCCTATCCATCCCGGGATTGACTCACGGACCTGTCAGATTCCGAGCCCGAGAACGAAGAAAGACGACGAAGAAGGCCCCGTCTGTTGGCATCAGCTGCAGTGCTTACTGGCTCCTTGACGAGTGAGCCGGACTCCTCTTTATCACCGCGGAAATGACTGGTTGGGTCACCGCACGGCGCCATTGGCTATGCGCAACGATCAAACAACGGCAGGGGTCTCCCTGACGCAAATCCCGTCGGCGAACCCGTGCACGCGCAAAGTCCGTGCGACGGTTTGTGTGACGGTGTGTGAGACGTTCGGGTGCCGTCCTGCGCGGATGGGTGGAGGACGCGATGCGTCTGCGAGAGCCGTCGGACGGCCCCTGGACGGCCTCCTCCAAAAGGAGGAGATCCCACGATCATATGAAGGAGTCGGGCGCCTTGCCCATTTGACTGGATGCGCGACAACTACCTCTCAAAGAGGCCCCTCAACGGAAGGTGTTCACGAGTCCATGGTGGAAGTCGGAGATCAGGATGGCGGGAACAGAGACCCTGCCCGTCCTGAAGAGTTTGACAATCGGCAGGGTCTCCCCGTGGGGGGATCAGACATGCTGTGGTTCGTTGCGCAGGAGGACCATCTCACCCCCGTTCCCGTGAGTTGACCGTGCGAAAAATTCTTGTACCCGCTCTGGCCTTTCTCCTGGGGATCACGATCACCTTCATCATCCGGGGGTCCGCCGTCAAAGAACGCGCGGTGGCCCCCGCGGCGCCCAGGGAAACCACCGCCCCGGCCCCTCTGCCACCCCCCGGGACCCCGGGAACGACGCTGCCGGCCCAAAATGTCGAGGCCTGGCAGTTGCTGCATGAGGGCCGGGCCCACGAGGCCCAAGACGTCTTCCTGGGAATCCTGTCGACCGACCCGGAGGAGCAGGATGCCATGCGGGGGTTGGTGGCCGCACGAAGGGCGATGGCCGGCGACGAACCGGGCGAACTGCGCCGGCAGGTGGCGGTCTACGAGGATGCCATCAGGCGGGGAACTGACACCAAGGAGCACTATACGCGATTGGCCATGATCATGCTGGTCGCCGCCAGCCAGCGGGCGGCTCAGGAGATCGAGGCTCCCAGCGAGGCACCCGCTCCTCCGATCCGGAAGCCCATCGAAGCGATTGCGCCGCCGGCGGTCCCCCAACCGGCAGATGTGGCTCTTCCCAGCGTGAAACTGCTCCCGCCCGCGGCGCGCCCAGTCAGACCCAGCGGGTCCCAGATGCTTCCGCCATCTCCGGCATCAAAACGCCAGACCGCGCCGCCGAGCGTAAAGCGCCAGGCTGCGCCACCGCGCCCGGCACCGGCCCCACAGGCCACGCCGCCGGCGGCCCCGGCACGCCAGACCGCGCCACCGCCGCCTGCGCCAGCCCCACAGGCCGCGCCGGCCCCACCGGCTCCAACCCAGGCCGCGCCGCCCCCGCCCGCCTCGGCCCCGCAGGCTTCACCGCCGACGGCCCCGGCGCGCCCGATCACGCCGCCGCCCGCCCCGGCCCCGCAGGCCGCGCCGCCCCCGCCCGCCAGACCCGCCCCCGGCGCCGTGAACCCTCTCTACTCCGTTCGGATCGGCCCGGTCTCCGATCGCGATCGCGCATCGGCCATCGCCAAGCAGCTCGCGGCCGGGGGATTCTCGCCGACGATCAGCACGCAGACAGGCCCGATCTTCCGGGTGGTGTCCGAACCCCTGCCGCGGAACGTCGCCGAGGATCTCGCCGCCGCCCTGGCCGGCCGCGGCTTCCGCAGCCAGACCGAGCCGCTCGCCGGCGGCACCGCCCAGTTGCTCTTTGGCACCTTCACCTCACAGAAGGACGCGGAAGCCCTCTCGCAGCGCATCACGGCTTTGGGATACGATGTGTGGGTCGCCCGGGGAGGGCCCGCCTACACGCTCCAGCTCGGGCCGTATCCTCAATCCTCCGTCGAGGCGATTACCGGCATCCTCAAGACCGGCGCCCCGGATGCGACCGTAACGGTCGATCCCGCCCCCTAAGCGAGTCTAGGGACCAACGCGAAGCGTGGCCACCATCCCGGCATCCCTGTGGCCGGGCAAACTGCAGTAGATGGTATAGATCCCGGAGGGCAGGGTGGCGGTGACCCTGGCTGTCTGGCCGGGCTCGATGGCGGCGATCTGGACGACCGTCTTCCCGCCGGGGGCCTCGAGGACGAAGTTGTGCTCGATGGCGCCTTCATTGTCGACGACGAAGGCGATCCCGCCCGTCCCCACCACAACGTCTTTGGGGGTGAAGAGGAACTCCTTTTCGATCAAGCCCACCGAAGGCGGAGCGCCGGCACCCGAACGCGCGAGAGACAAGAACGCGCCGGCCGCCAGGAGGGCGACCAGCGGCACCGTCACCGCGATCCGTCGAGTCATCGCACCGTCACGGGGTGTTTGACGACCGCGTCATACAAGTAGCCCTGGTCGTTCCAGGGGGCGATGACCGGCTGCCTGGTCCCCCGTTCGTCGGTCGCCCGCGCCCGCAGGCTGTACTCACCGGGCTGCGCATCCCAGTCCAGGTCCCATCGGACCCAGGCGCGTGGGATGTTGGGCTCCCTCAGGCGCGCCGTCTGCCACGTGATCTCGCGATCCAGGCTGACTTCGACTTTCGAAATCTTCCCGGCGCCGGACCAGGACCTCCCCCGCAGCAGGGTGGGCCCCGCCAGCAGCTCGCCATTCCACGGCAGCTCAAACGCGCTCTTCACATTCTGAAAGGTGAGCGCCGGGCCTTTGGCCGGGGGGTTCCGCTTGTACTGGGGACCAATCAGCACGTACGATTCGGTATTCCAGGCGGAGTACAGGGGCTGGTCGGAGACCTCGATCCGTCCGACCCACTTGATGTTCGCCACGCCGATCCATCCGGGCACCAGGACCCGCACGGGGAATCCGTGGTCCATCGGCAGCGTCTGCCCGTTCATCGCGTACACAAGGAGCGTATCGTCGGCCAGCGCCTTTGCGATCGGCATCGGCCGGCGCACCTTCAGCTCGTCCAGCCCCTCGGGCATCACGTCCTGGGCCGAACGCCGCAACCCCGCCCGATCCAGCACTTCGCGCAGCGGTACACCGGTCCACTCCGCCACGCCGATCGCCCCCAGCTTCCACTGCCCGCCCTGCGCCTTGTTCCCGTACGACGCCTCGAAGAAGCTCCGGCCGTTTCCGGCGCATTCAATGAACCGCATGACCGACACCGAGGGGAGGGCGATGATTTCCTCGTACGTGAACTCCCGCGGCTCCGACACCCCGGATCCTTCGACCCGCAGCCGCCAGGTCGCCGCATCGAGGCGCGCGGTCCGGCTGTGGTTGCGGACAAAGAATAACTCGTTCGGGACGACATAGCCCCGCGAATACATGACTTCCCACCGCATCTCTCTGTTGGGGCCGAGCTCGTTGAAGAACTCCGGGGGGGTGGGCTTGACCACAAGATCGGTGGGGGCCTGGGCACCGACCGCCCGGGGGCGGAGGCCCTCGATCGCCGCCGCGCCCGCGCCGGCGGTTACGAGCTCGAGGAAGCGACGCCGTGATACTCCGGCGGCCTTCGCCTGCGCGTGGACGAACTGGTCGGCCCTGACCTGACTGTACGCGTGTTCATCGAGCAGATCCTCCCCGCGCATCACGAACCTCCCTGAGCGTCAACGCGTGGCGGGCTCGCGAGGAACTCGGCCCTCGGCCTCCTCCACGCAAGACGAGCCACCTAAATATCTATCATATCCTACGAACTGCTTGTAAGGCAAGGGCTGGCGGTGGCTTCTGCCGGGGAAATTCCCCTAAAATAACGGGGGCGGCAGGACCCTTCTGTCCGCGATTGGGAGCGCCGCACGGACGGGCCGGTCAGGACCCGGGGGCGCCTCGAGGAAGCGCTGCCGGCGCGCTTCATGGGAGGAGTGCGCGCACCAAACCGGAACTCTCCGTTGACGTCCCCCCTGGTGACCGAAGCCGGCAACGGGGGCCTGAACGGAGAACCTCATGAGCTCCGCGCGCCGCACGATCCGGACGATGTGCCCCATGAACTGCCACCCGACGCTCTGCGGGATGCTGGTGGACGTGGAGGACGGGCGGCTCGTCGGCGTGAAGGGCGATCCCGACAACCCGGACAGCCAAGGCTTCCTCTGCCTCCGCGGGCAGGCCTCGCGGGAGATCATCGGAAATCCGAAGCGGCTGCTCTTCCCGCTGGTCCGTGACCGGAGAACGGACGACGCCTGGCGTCGGGCGAGCTGGGGGGAGGCGCTCGACCTCGTCGTGGCGCGGATGCGGACGGCCGGACGGGAAGCGGTGGGCGTCTGGCAGGGCCACGGTCATTTCGCCAACAACTACGGGACGCGCATCGCCTCTCAGCTCCTGCGTCGCTTTGCCAATCTCTACGGCTGCCAGTGGTGGCACCCGGCGATGATCTGCTGGGGCCTCGGGGGCTTCGGGATCGGGCTGACGGGTCCCCTCGAGACGAACACCAAAGAGGACATGGGCGCGCATGCCAACCTGATCCTGCTCTGGGGGGCAAACCTGGCCAGCCAGCCAAACACCGGCCGCCATCTCTCCGCGGCGAAGCGGCGCGGCGCCTGGGTCGTCACGATCGACGTACGCCGCACCGAGGCGGCGGCGCAGTCGGACGAGGTGCTGGTGATCCGGCCCGGGACGGACGCCGCGCTCGCCCTCGCGCTCATGCACGTGATCGTCGGCGAGGGGCTGTATGACCGCGGGTTCGTTGACGCGCACACGGTCGGCTTCGATCGGCTGGCCGAGCACGTGCGGGCGTATCCCATCGAGCAGGCGGCGCGAGAGACCGGGCTCGCGGCCGATCGGATCGCGGCGCTCGCCCGCCGCTACGCCACGACGCGGCCCGCGATGATCCTGCTCGGGGGCAGCTCGATGCACAAAGGCGCCAACGGCTGGCAGGGCGCCCGGGCCGTCGCGTGCCTGCCCGCGCTCACGGGGAATCTCGGCGTTCCCGGCGGGGGCCTCGGCCCGCGCCACGGGGGCGCGAGTCACGGCCAGGCGCTGGGGAACATCGCCGCCGCGGCGCGCCGGCCGCCGGGCCGCTACCTCCCAAACCAGATGCCCCGGATCACCGAGGCCCTGCGGGACGGCAGCGTCCGCGTCCTCTTCCTCCTCGGCACCGACATGCTCTCGTCCTTCGCCGACGCCGAGCATGTGGCCGCGGGGCTGGCCCGGACCGACCTCGTCGTCACGCACGACCTCTTCATGAACGACACCGCCCGCCGCTGTGCCGACGTGGTCCTCCCCGCGACCGCGTGGCTCGAAGAGCTGGGCTGCAAAAGCACCAACACCCACCTCTACCTGATGCCGAAGATCCTCGACGCGCCCGGCGAAGCGAGGTCGCTCTCGTGGATGCTCCAGGAGTTGGGACGCCGTCTGGGCCTCGTCGACTTCTTCCCGTGGGAGACCGACGAGGGGCCGATCGACGCGATCCTCGATCATCCGGCCACCGGCCGCGCGACCGTCGCCGCGCTGCGCGCCGAGGGCGGGATGCGCGCGCTGCGCGTTTCCCACGTCGCCCACCCGGACCGCGTCTTCCCCACGCCCTCGGGCAAGGTCGAGTTCTACTCTGAGCGCGCGAAGTCTCTCGGGCTTCCGGCCCTCCCGGTGTACGTGCCGCTGCCCGGATCCGACCGTTACCCGTTGAGCTTCCGCCAGGGCAGGACGCTGACCCAGTTTCATGGGTTCTACGACCACGGTCGGGCGCTCCCCACGCTCGCGCGGCTCGACCCGGAGCCGAGGCTGTGGATCTCGCCGGCGGATGCCGCGGCGCGGGGCCTGGAGGATGGCGCGCCGATCCGCATCTTCAACGACCGGGGTGAGTTCCGGGCGCGCGCGCACGTCACCGGCCGCATCCCGCCCGGGACCGTGTGGATGCGCGACGGCTGGACAGGGCTGAACCGCCTCACCTCGGGGCGCCCTGCGATTCCCGACGAGGCGGTGGACACCTTCGACTTCTCCGCCGGCCAGGCCGCCTTCGATGCGATGGTGGAGGTGGAGCGCGGCTAGGCCGACGGGGACCGGTCCGGCTCGCGTCCGGGCAGGTCGATCCGGAGGACCGTCACGTCGTCATTGCGCAATTCCCGGTCGTTTCGCAACGCCGCGATCCACGCGCCGAACGCCGGACCATCGCGTGTGGCGTGGTCCCGGAGGACCGTCCATGGATTCCTGCCCTCTTCGTCTTCCCCCAACGCCCACCGCGCCAGCGCGTCGGTCATGAGGTAAAAGACATCCCCGGGCTCGAACGTCCCGGACATCCGTCTCACGGCGCCGATGGCCTGTCCGTTGTGCGCCGGCTTGCTGGCAAGGAGCACCGGACGATTATTGAAATCGGCGGACTGCTCGAGGGGGAATTTCCTCAGCAGGGCGCCGCCCCTGACCTGGAAGAGGCAGCTGTCGCCCACGGCGACGGCCGTCCATGCGCCGGACCGGTCCTGGGAGCGGCCGGTGAGGGTCAATCCGAGGAGGGTGGAAAACGCTCCTACCTCGAATCCGGGCTCCTCGTACCACTGCACCGGAGAGTTCCGCGTTTCCCGGCCGCGGAGGTACTCCGACGTAAACGATTGCCAGTCTCCATACGCGCTCTCGAGAAACTGCTCAACTGAGCCACCCATCCAGTCAAACCGGCAGTGCAGCTCCACCAGGACTCTCGCCCATGCGCCGCTCAACATGCCCTCGCTGGCGCCGTCCGCAATGGCAAAGCGCAGCTCGGCGCCCTCTCGTCTCCCATTCTCGTCCGGACACGAGGCGTCTTCATACTCCGCTTCCGCATTCCCCGCCTTCTGCAGCCGCAGAAGGGTCAGCAGCGCCTCCATGTCCCTGTGGACGCCATCCCCTACCGCATATTGCTCGGTCGCGTGCCGATATCCAGGAACTTGATCAGGGTCACCAGATCCGCCTGAAAGGCAAACCCGCGCGTGTTCTCGGACACGGCAATGCCTTCCTGCTGCACGAACGTTCGCAGGAATTCGGGCAGGCGGCTGGACATGTTGAACAGCAGGCGCGCGTGATCGTCCGGCAGCGTCTCGTCGTTGTCGGGAAACAGGACGGACGACGCCGCGTGGGAGGAGATGTGCACGTTGAAGAAGAGGAGGTTTCCGTCGCTTGAGGATATCTGCGTCAAGGATTCGGCCGGGGCGCTGGGGTCGCCGTCGGTCGGTTCTCCGTCGCTGATGTTGATGACCACCGGGGGAAACCCGTGCGGATGCTCGCTCGTCCACCCCTGCATCATCGACTGCGCCTGCGTCAGTGCCTTACACATCGGCGTCCCGCCGTGAGCCACGGGATCAAACCAAATGGGGAACTTCACGGTTTGATCCGTGACGCCGCCCGCCCCATCGTCGCCTTTCTTGCTGCGCGTCTCGATTCGGGCGGGGGTGTTCGCGACTTCGCTGATGGGCACCAAGTCCTTCCCGGCGAGCGCGCCGGCGAAGGCGGGGCCCACCTGCATTCCGTACCCGATCACGCCGATGTGGTAGTAGTCACGCACGCCTTCCTGCTTCGCGCACTTGATGATGAGGTTCTGCAGGAGTCGATTGATCACGTCCGAGACTTGATCGGCTTTCCGTTTCTTCGAGTCTTCCCCGAAGGGATCGGCCATGGAACCGGATCGGTCGATCAGGAACAGAAAGCATGACGGGTTCTTGCGGCTGATTTCGGCTGTGTACGACATCCTCACCGCCTCCTTTGTGTGGCGCACCCCTGTTGCTCATGAGAGGCGCCGGCCTCCCAGTGTCCGACCGCACATTCAGTCATGCCCCGCGGCGGCTCTGCTGAGCCGCCTTCGTGGGTCCCCGGTGGACGGTCTGCACCGGCTCAAAACCCCCCGGTAACGCTCACCAATGCCCAAATGGCCCACCCGATCACGCCCAGCACCACCACCACGAAGATGCCCACCAGAACGCCCGGGATCTTCTTGCGGGTCCGGTCCGCGCGAGGCGCCTGACGGGCGGCCGTCTTCGCCGGCCTCGGGGCGGACGCGCGGGCCGGTGGGGCCTTCGCCGGCCTCGGGGCGGGAGCGCGGGCCGGTGGGGCCTTCGCCGGCCTCGGCGTGGGAGTGTGGACGGGCGGGGCCTTCGCCGGCCTCGGCGGTAGAGTGTGCGTGGGCGCCGCTTTCGCAGCATCCGGTGAGACCGCTCGCCCCCCGTACAGCCTGTCGAACACCGATTCGGGCGAGCCGGAGCCCGCCTGCTGATGGGAACCCGAGACGGGCGCGGCAGCCGGACGGCTCACCAACGTCTGCGCCGCCATCCCTCCCCCGAGCACCTGAATCTGCGCGGGCCCCTCGACCTCCATCTGCGGTTTGCCTTTGTAACTTGCCATGACGCCCGACACCTTGATCCGCTTGCCGACGAGGACTTGGGGGTCCACCCCGCTGCTCCGGAATGCTTTCAGCGCGCGATCCCTGAGCACAAGCGTGAACGTATGATCGGGATAGGCGCCGAAGTTGAGCAGAACGAGGGGACGGCTGAATCCTTTCCCAGACACGTGATAGTACGCCACGGACCCCACGACGTCGACACGCTGACCAACGTGCCTCCTGAGCAGCTCGACGTCCGACCCGTCGAGGAGAGCGTTCTGGCCCCCCGGGCCGGCCGAGGGCGGGACACCCTTTGGCGGGGCCGAGACCGCCACCGCTCGTGCTGGAGCCGGAGGCGGGACGGTCTTTGGCCCGGCGGGGGGCGGCGCCGCTTTCGGCGCGGCCGAGGCCGCGGCCGCGTGGGAACCCGCCCCTTCCGGATGCTGAAAACGCCCCGCGATGAATGTTTCAAGGTCCGGGACCTCGGAAAACGGCAGTTTGCAGACGCCCTGAAACTTCTCGACATCCGAGGAGAGCGCGGGGAGCGCGGACAGCTCCCGAAGCACGGCCGACCGCGCGAGGTCGACGAAATCTTCCGCGCGAAAGAGGATATTCTCGCTGTCATCGTACTTGCCCCACAGCTTTGGAGCCTCCGAGATCGCCCGCAGCCCCAGGTAGATGACGATCGACGAAAAATGGTCGACGGACGCATCATAGTAGGCCGCGTTCCGCCCCGGATGCTGATAATTCGGATGGCCAATTTCATTGGTCCTCAGGCGCGCGAGTTTCGGGAGAAACATGCCGTCGTAGTCGATGAGCACCAGTTTCCCGTCGCTGACCACGATGTTTCCGTGTTGTAGATCACCGTGAGCGATCTTGAGGTGTTGAAGCCGTTGGACCAGGCCGCGGAATTCCGGGACGAGCTTTTTGATGCGTCCGGCATCCCCGATGTTCTTCCCGATAAAGGCGTTCAGGGTCTCACCCTTGACCCACTGCATCTTGATGATCGGATACCATTGAGCCGCAATCCGAATCCCTTTCGAGAGGTAAAACGTCCCGACAAAGCATCGTTCGGTATTCCTCGCCAGGAAGTGATCGATGGCCGCGTACCGCTCCTGGAGATCGGAGATGGTCCGCGTGAAGCACCGGACGGCCCACTCCTGAGATTGATGCGTCAGATGGAACGTCGCCGTAAAGCCGCCGGAGTAGGGCTTGGGGATGCCGAACTGATCGCTCTCAGGAGCGCAGTCTCTCAGCTCAACGTCGCCGAAAGCGGTGCGCGGGTTTTGAACCGCAGCGACGTATTCGTCGCCTCTGGGAAGAAGCATGAACCTCCGCTCAACACTGCCGAATTGTCGCCAGACGCACTGCCGGGACCGCCGTTCCAGTAGTTTCAATGCCCAAACTGCGGGAGGATCGGACAGAGAACGGGGCGTGCGGCAGGCACGCCCGCCAGTTGGCGGGCAAATATTCGCGGCGGAGATGTTATCGCAGCGGCGCCAGATCGATGTACCGCCGAGGCGCGCGGCCCCGGCGGAGGGACTCCCCCTCTATAAATGTCAGCGGAGCAGTGTCCGAGCCCCGACCGGCCGCCGGCCGGGGCGGTGCCTCACTTCACGATTTTGAAATCTGAACGGCCGGACTTATCGGAAAACATGAGGTGGAACCGCGGCCTGCCGTTCGCATCGTACACGGAGAATCCGGCGGAGTTCTTGGGGGTCACGCCCAACCCCAGGCGCTCCCGCCCGGCGGGACTGTAGATGCGTAGTCCTAGGGCATTGCCCGGCAGCATACCGAGCCGCATCCGGCCTTCCGGCGTGACCAGCACGAGGGCATGGGTCGTGATACCCTGCCGCAGCTCCGCCCGGGTCCGCGTGACGAGGACGAGAGACGCGATGGCGATCATCAGGCTTGCCGCAGTGACGAGGATGAGCCACGTATCCTTCTTGATTGCGGGCTGTCCCTGTTGATACATCCCGACACCTCCGTGAGAAGACTCCGCCGATACTATGCCCTGGAAAGACCCGGCCAAAACCATTTCGGCGAGGAGCATCGGCGTATGTACCCACTTTGCGCACGTACGAGACCTCCAGTGACTCTCCTGGGCTTCGTCCAGCCCGGCTTCGTCGCTCATGATGTGTCAACGCCCCTCATGGGACGACGCTTGGCGCTGAACCACTGTGCTAGACTGTCGGTGATGGGCCTGCGGCGGCTGGGCGATGTGCATCCGGGCCGGATTGGAGTCTTTGCCGGCGCGCTCTCCGGACTGCCTGCCGCCGTCCAGCGCGAGGTCGTGGCCGAGATGGAACGGCTCGGCTACGGAACGCTCTGGTACGGAGAATCGACCGGGCGCGAGGCGTTCGCGCAGGGCGCAATCTATCTCTCCGCCGGGTCGCGGCTTGTCGTCGGAAGCGGAATCGCGAACCTTTACGCGCGCGACCCGCAGGCGATGGCGGCGGGCGGCCGCGCTCTCGCCGAGGCGTGGCCGAGGCGATTCATCCTCGGCATCGGAGTCAGCCACGCACCGTTGGTCACCGCCCGGGGACACGACTACGTACGGCCCCTCACGACGATGCGTCGCTACCTCGAGGTCATGGGCACGGCGGTCTGGCGCGGTCCCGAGGCTCCGCTCCCGCCGGTCGTGCTGGCCACCCTCGGGCCGAGGATGGTGGCGCTCGCGGCCGAGCGCACCGCCGGCGCCTATCCCTACTTCACGACCACCGACCACGTACGCGCAATCCGCGAGCAGATGGGTCCCGAACCGTTCCTCGCGGCAGACCTCCCCGTGGTGCTGGCCGGCGACCGGGCCACCGCCCGGGCGATCGGCGATCGCCATACACGGCTCTATCTCCGCATGGAGAACTACCGAAACAATCTGCTGAGGCTCGGCTGGCCTGCCCCGGAACTCGATTCGGCTGGGTCCGATCGGCTCTTCGATGCCGTGGTCGCGTGGGGCGACGCCGCATCCATCCGGACAAGAGTGGACGCCCAT
The DNA here is from genome assembly GCA_005882275.1 of Candidatus Segetimicrobium genomatis. GTDB lineage: Bacteria > Sysuimicrobiota > Sysuimicrobiia > Sysuimicrobiales > Segetimicrobiaceae > Segetimicrobium > Segetimicrobium genomatis. The sequence goes on along the minus strand of VBAK01000105.1, from coordinate 69,325 downwards.
TTCGCGGCAGGAGCCGACCACGTCGTTTTGAACCTGATCCCGGCGGATCCGGCGAAGCCCTACGTCGAAGAGTTGCAGTCGCTCTCTGCGCTGACTCGAATGGGCTAGGCGGGGCCGGGCGGACGGGCTGGAACAGCGCCGAGCGAATCCTGACCCCGTCGTCGGCGGGCCGGCTCCGCAAGCTCTGGAACACACCGGTCCGGGGCCAGATCTACGCACAGCCGCTCGTCGTGCCCGGCCGGCGCGGCAACGGCGTCACCGGTGAAGGCGTTTACAGCCGCTGCATCTTTGGGACGTGCCGGTCTGGGGGGATGCAGGTGGCGTCCGCAACCGCCTACTGGGACGGCGACGGGGTCAAGTAGTGGGTGTACCCTCACTTCTTACGCGTGACCGTCGGGACACGCCGCCCAGGACCGAAATACATGACCCGCAGGCCCAGCGATGCTGCCGAACGAGCCTGTGCTGCATCGGCTGTGGCGATCGGCAGGGCGCCCGTAGCTGCAACGGCAAGGTGCAACGCATCAAGGGCGCGGAGTGGGACATCAAAACCGCTGATCCAGCTCCGCGCAGTTTGGTAGGTGGCTCTATCCAGTTCAAGTCGGGTATACGCTCCACCTTCGAGATGCCCCATGAAAACGGCCGCGACGCGTCGAGCGTCTTCACGCTGGAGTTCTCGCTCCCTGACTTTTCTGGCCAGAGCGGAGAAAAACTCCACTTCTCCAAGATCACTTAGTGCGATCCCGGGTGTTTCCCGCAAGAACCGCTGAACACGACTGCTGAGGGGGTCAGGAAAGTAGTATGGGACGAGGACGCTCGTGTCGACGTAGATCAATAGCGCTCTTCACGTCTTACCCGTACTACGGTCGTGCTCATGGGCTCGCCTTTAACTCGGATCGAAGCCCTGAAAGCTGTGAGATCCGGCAAACGCATGCGCGACCGGATAGGGGGCACGAGCCGGGCCGCCGCCTTTCCCCGCCGCTGGATCACGATCTCCTCTCCCATCGCCACTCTATTCAAGAGGGCCGGGAGGCCGGCCCGGGCATCTCTCGCATTAACTTTCTTCACGACGCCCCCCTAGAGTTAAACTGTACACAACAAGTGTACACTAATCTGCCACGCGTATGCAAGCTCCTGCGATGGCTACGCAGATAGTGACGTTGCTAGCCCCATCGGATTCGAGGTGATGCTCGATGAAACGTACGGAGTGAGACCTTGTCTTCCGATGCCGCCGGCTGTAGGATATACTCAGAGTCCGGAGGGTCAAGCACATCGTCGGACCCGTAAGTTTTGAGGTGGGAGCATAGAGATATGACGAGATCAGCACGAGACCTCTTTCAAGAGGCAATGAGGCTCGACCCGAAGGAGCGCGTCGCCCTCACGGGCTTGCTGATCGAGAGTCTCGACCTCAAATCAGAGGAAGGTGTCGAAGAAGCCTGGGTCGCCGAAATCGAGCATCGCATGGCCGAACTCGACTCTGGCGCAGTTAAACCCATCCCTTGGAGTGAACTGAGGACGCGACTGCACCGCGGCTCGCGTGCCCCCAACAACCGTTAAGTTCCACCCGGCGGCCGCCCAGGAAGCAACAGCAGCCTACGAGTGATACGCGCAGCACAGCCTGGTTGCAGCGCGCGGTTTTGGCGAAGAACTGCGGCATGCCGTTGAAGCCGTAGCCACAGCCCCGGACCGATGGCCACGATACGGCGCTCGCGCTCGGCGCTACCTTTTCCCCCGGTTTCCCTTCAGCCTGGTCTACCGGTTGCGAGATGGCGAGGTCGAGGTACTTGCGGTGGCCCATGGCAGGCGCCGACCCGGCTACTGGCAAGCCAGAATGCATCGCACCCTATGATTCCTGCCGCGGATCTAAGCCACTTGCCGTGCATGAGCGATCTCACGATCGCCTACCGGTCGGACATCTCCTGCGCACAGGGTCACGACTGCGAGAGTCTGGCCGGGCTAGAGTAGAGAACTCGACCTCGTACCCGGCGCCTCCCCGGTGAACTAACACTACTGTCCCGATATCCCCTGCTCGTAAGCCGAGATCCAACACATCTCTCGTCAGTACAACCAAGTCCATTTCCCTCATTATGATCTCCTAAGGTCTGCGGCTGCAGTCCGGTGCAGTCGGCCGAAGCCGCAGAACCCTTGGAAAACAAGGACGAGAACACCCTCGTGCAGTCCAGTGCGGCCGGCGGCATGGTGGGCGCGCGAGGACTTGAACCTCGGACCTCTTCCGTGTCAAGGAAGCGCTCTGCCCCTGAGCTACGCGCCCGTCTGGCAACGCGATTTTACGGTACGGGGGATACCCCGTCAAGAACGCGAGCGGCCTCGCCCGGACGCCGGCAAGACATGTCGCCTCGGACGTCGAACTGGGCATGTAGTCGTACGCAGGCCATCAGCGGCCGGGAGAGAGGATGAGGCAGCCACTTCGAGCCATTGCAGCGGCATTGGGGATCGCGTTCCTGATTGCCGGCTCCGCGTCTTCCCAGGGCACTCCCCCGGCTCCAACGGAATCCACGACGAACGGGTTCGTCAGGACCGGGCTCGAAGTCTTCCTCCGCAACCCTCCCGCCGCGGTCCTCGGGAAGCGGGTCGGACTCCTCACCAACCCCACCGGGGTCGACCACACGCTCTACAGCACCATCGATCTCCTGGCGGCCCGCAAAGATATGCACCTGGTCGCGCTGTTCGGTCCCGAGCACGGCGTCCGGGGCGATGGGGGAGGGACCCTGGCCGACGCCATCGACCCCAAGACGCACCTCCCGATCTTCAGCCTCTATGGGAGCACGCGCAGTCCCACCCCCGGGATGCTCAGAGGGATCGATGCGATCGTCATGGACCTCCAGGATGTCGGAGCGCGATTCTACACCTATATCTCCACCCTGGCCCTGGCCATGCAGGCGGCGGCGGAAAAGGGGATCCCGTTCATCGTCCTGGACCGACCCAACCCGATCGGCGGACAGCTGGTGGATGGACCGGTGCTCGATCCCCGGTGGAAATCCTTCATGGGGATGTACCCGATCCCGATCCTCCACGGGATGACGATCGGAGAACTGGCGCGGATGTTCAATCAGGAGCACGGGCTCGGGGCCAATCTGATCGTGGTGCCGATGCAGGGATGGAAGCGGTCCACCTGGTTCGACGACACGGGACTTCCCTGGGTGACGACATCGCCCGGGATCCCCCACTTCAACACCGTCGTTCTCTACCCGGCCATGGGCCCGATCGGCGACACCAGCCTCTCCGTGGGCATCCTGACCACCAAGCCGTTCGAGGTCGTCGGCGCGACGTACATCCAGCCGTGGCGCTTGAAAGACGCCCTGGATGCCCGCAACATCGGCGGCGTGGCGTTCCGCGAGACCTACTGGCGCGGCGAGCCCTGGACGGACTCGGGCGGACCGGAGTACGGGGGCGTGGAGATCCGTGTGACCGACCGGGCGGTCTATCGCCCGGTCGATCTCACCCTCCAGATCATCGACGTCGTGCGGCGCACCTACCCGGGACGGTTCGGGTGGGGCAAGACGCGCTTCGGCAACTATCTCTTCGACCTGGACATGGGCACGGATCAGGTGCGCAAGATGCTCATGGCGGGCAAATCGCCTGAGGAGATCGAGAAGACCTGGCAGTTTGATCTGGAGCGCTTCAAAGTCGTTCGGGCCAAGTACCTCCTCTACGAGTAGGCGGGCCTGACGGCTCCCCTTCGGATCACCGGCTCTCCACCGCTTCCTTCTGCTTCTTCGCTTCGGCGATCACGCGCTCGGCGATGTGCGCGGGCACCTCGTCGTAGTGGGCGAACTCCATCTCGAACGTCCCCCGGCCCCCCGTGATCGATCGCAGGTCCGAGGCGTACCTGAGCATCTCCGCCATCGGCACCTGCGCGCGCACGATCGACGTCCCCTCCGCGCCCGCCTCCATGCCCTGAATCCGCGCCCGCTTGCTGTTGAGGTCGCCGATGATATCGCCCATCTGGTCTTCGGGCACCTGCACCGCCACGGTCACGATGGGCTCGAGCAGCGCCGGCTTCGCCTCCTGCATGGCCTTCTTGAACGCCATCGACCCGGCGATCTTGAAGGCCATGTCGGACGAGTCGACCTCGTGGTACGACCCGTCCACGAGGGTGACCTTGACATCGACGACCTGATACCCGGCGACGATCCCCTCTTCCATCGCGTCCTTGATCCCCTTCTCGACCGAGGGAATGAAGTTCCGCGGGATGGCCCCGCCGAAGATCTTGTCGACGAACTCGTAGCCCCCGCCGAGCGGCTTCGCGTCGAGCTCGATCCAGCAGTCGCCGTACTGCCCGCGCCCGCCGGTCTGCCGCTTGTACTTGCCCTGTACGCGGGCGTGTCCGCGCACCGTCTCGCGGTAGGGCACCCGGGGCACCGACAGCGTCACCTCCGTCCCGAACTTCCGCTTCAGGCGGTCGGCGACAATCTCGAGGTGGGACTCCCCCATGCCCGAGAGCACCGTCTGCTTCACCTCGCCGGCCCGGCGGACCTGAAGGGTGTGGTCCTCCTCGATGAGCCGGGCCAGCGCCGCGCTCAGCTTGTCCTCGTCGGCCTTGCTCTTCGGCTCGATGGCCATGGACATCACCGGCTTGGGGAACTCGATGGGGGGCAGGATCACTCCCCGGTCCTTGTCGGTCAGGGTGTCTCCGGTGCCCGTCTCGGCGAGCTTGGCGACGGCGCCGATGTCTCCCGCGCCGATCTCCGGGGCCGGCTCCTGGTGCTTCCCCCGGAGGAAGAAGAGCTGGCCGAGGCGCTCGGCTTTGCCTTTGCCGGCGTTCCAGGCCTGCGAGTCGGACTTGAGCGTGCCGCTGAACACCCGCAGGTACGAGAGCTTGCCCACGTACGGGTCGGCCATCGTCTTGAACACCTGCGCGGCCGGCACCCCGTCGGCGGCCGTGAGCGTCACCGCCCCGCCCTTGGCGCTCCGCGCCGCCACCCCTTCCCGCGCCGCGGGCGAGGGGGGCAGTTGAACCAGCGCATCGAGCAGGGCCGCGACGCCGATCCCGCGGGGGGCCGCCGTGCAGAGGACGGGCGCCAGCGTCCCCGCGCGCACGCCGCGCTGGAGACCGGCGACGAGGGCGGCCGGTTCGAGCTCGCCCTTTTCCAGATATGTCTCGGTCAGCTGATCGTCGGTCTCGGCGATGGCCTCGACGAGGCGGTCCCGGGCCTCAGCCGCGGCAGTTTGGACGTCCCGCGGGACGCTGTCGAGCGCCATCGGGCCGGACGGACCGAGCGCCGTCATCGTCACGAGGTCGATGGTCCCGCTGAACGATCCCGCCGAGCCGATCGGCCACTGCAGCGCGACCACCTGCCGGCCGAAGCGTTCCGCCAGGCCGTCGACGACCCTGGCGAACGCCGCGTTCTCCCGGTCCATCCTCGTGACCACCACGATCCGGCTCAGGCGCTCCCGGGCGGCGAGGCTCCAGGCCTTGTCGGTCTGCACCTCCGCGCCCGCGGTCGCGTCGACCGTGATGAGGACGCTCTCCACGGCCCGAAACGCGCCGACGACTTCGCCGATGAAGTCGGGATACCCCGGGGTGTCGATGAGGTTCAGTTTCGCGTCCTTCCACTCGAGCGGCGCGAGCGCGGCGTTGACGGTGATCTTCCGGCGGATCTCCTCGGGGTCGAAATCCGTGGTGGTGGTCCCATCCTCCACCCGGCCGAGCCGGTCCACCGCCTTGGCCGCGAACAGCATCGCTTCGACCAGGGAGGTCTTCCCCGTTCCGCCGTGTCCGGCGACGGCGATGTTCCGGATCTTGTCGGCCGCGTATCGCTTCACGACCACCCCTCCCGGCCGCCCCTCACGGCATGCTGGAGCGGCCCTAATACCCGAGGACCGGATCGACCACGTTCAGCAGCGGCTGCCCTCCGAGATACCGCCTCAGGTTCTCGCAGAAGAGCGGGATGACCCGATCCAGGTATCCGGGGAAATCCCCGGCGACGTGGGGGGTGATGATCAACCGCGGGGCCGCCCACAGCGGGCTGTCGGCGGGGAGCGGTTCCGTGTCGAAGACATCGAGGCCGGCGCCGCCCAGCCGCCCGGCCCGGAGGGCCGCCAGGAGCGCCGCCTCGTCGACGAGCCCGCCCCGCCCGATGTTGACCAGGAACGCCCCGTCCGGCAGCGCCGCCAGTTCGCGCGCGCCCACGATCCCCCGCGTCACGGGCGTCAGGGGCAGGGCGATGACCAGCACCGCCGCCGCCCGCAGCACGGCGTCGATCTCGTCCGGCGGATACACGCGCTCCACGCCCGGGATCGGCCGCGGGCGCCGCGCGGTCCCCACGACGCGCATCCCAAACGCCGCCGCCCGCCGGGCCACCTGGGCGCCGATCGTGCCGAGGCCCAGGATCCCCATCGTGCGTCCCGCCAGCACCGCGCCCCGCAGTTCGTCGTGGACCCACCGGCGCGCGGCCTGGCAGTCGCGGGCCTCCCAGAGCCGCCGCGTGTGCGTCAAGACGAACCCGAAGACGTGATCCGCGATCGCATCGCCGTGGACGTGGTTGTTGGTCACCCGGATGTCGGTGCCGGCCACGTCCTGGCAGAGGTTCTCGACCCCGGCCCCGAGCGCCTGCACCCATCGCAGATGCCGGGATCCCAGGGCGCCGTCGCGCAGCGGGCGGAAGCCCATGATGACCTCCGTCTCCGGCGCCTCCTCACGCCACGTCGTCCGGTCCGTGACGCGGACCACGCGCACCTTCGGATCGACCGCCTCGATCGCGGCGACGTGACGGTCGCGCACCGTCCGGAGCACGGCCACCACGCAGGGCCGGCCCGCCGCCGGCTCAGGCGGCATCTTGCGCGCCCTCCCGGAGCCGCCGCAGGACAAACTGCCGGTCGAGGGCCGTGAGGAACCACCCCGCCTGGGGGCCGGAGTCCTTCCCGAGGAACACCTGGTAGATCGCCCCGAACGCCTCGCGCGGGCTGAGGTTCATCTCGGCTTTGAGATCGTGCAGGTGCGCGTGCAGCTCCTCCCCGGTCCAGGTCCGGGCCCCGACGCTCTCGGCGACGCGCGCGAGGTACTGCCGCTGCGGCGCCGTGAGGGCGGCCACGGTCGTGGGCAGGCTGGCAGGGATCTCGAACTTGTAGTGCGCGGGCGCATAGGCGTCGAGCCACCGGCGGGCGTCCACCGCGCGGTGCTCGAGCTCCTCGCGATCGGCTTCGGTGAGCGGCGCCCCCTTCTCGCGCGCCACGGCCCGCCCGAGATCCACAGAGGGCATCTGGAGGAGGTAGGCCACCTTGGCGAACCGCGGCCGGTAGCACCGGACCGGCTCGCCGGCGATGCGCGAGTAGTGGAAGGTGCGCGCCAGATCGGGATTCTCCACCTCGTGGAAGTAGGCGGCCGCCGCGCGGTCATATTCGTCGTAGAGCGCCGGGATCGTCTCGCCGCCGGGATCGAACTCCAGCTGCCGGCGCGGGACGGGCCGGACGATGAGAAACCGCGCCAGCTCCGGCCGCAGCACCTCCAGGATCTCCGCGGCGGTCACCCCCACCGCCTTGGACGTGCTCATCTTCTTGCCGCCGAACAGGAGGAACTCGTACGGGAAGGCGAACGGCGCCGGCCGGCCAAACACCCGGACGCTGACGGCGCGGGCGACATCGTGCGTGCCCCCCCGGGTCATGTGGTCCTTGCCGGCGCCCTCGACGGTCACGCCCAGGACCGACCACTTCGCCGGCCACTCCACGCGGTAGAGCAGCTTCGCGCCGCCCCCGAACGGCGGCCGCCGGCCGCGGTGGCCGCATCCCTCGGCCCAGGCCACTTTGTCCGGCGCGCAGAGATACTCGACCTCGCCGCCCGACCAGGACACGACGGTGGTGGTGCCGATCCGCCCGCACTGCTCGCACAGCACCTGGATCGGCCACCAGTGATCGTCGATGCGCGTGCTGTGCGTCACCTCGCGGTAGATCTCGCGAATCACCTCGACGTGATCGAGGGCGAGCCGGATGGCCGCGTCAAACGCCCCGGACCGGTACATCTCGGAGGTCCGATAGATTCGCGGGTGCGCGCCCAGCCGCTCGAACACGCCGGCAAACTCCGCCGCGAAGTAATGCCCGTAGCTCGGCGCCTTCCCGTCCGGGGACGGGATGTTCGCAAACGGCATCCCCATGTAGCGGGCGTACTGGGGAAGCCCCGGGGGGAGCCCATCCATCGGGTCGTAGTCGTCGAACCCGTACAGGAACTCGGCCGCCGCGCCGGATTCGCGCAGGCCGCGGGTCACGCAGTCGTGCATGATCACGCCGCGCAGGCTGCCCACCGGGACCGGCCCGGAGGGCGTCTTGGCGTCGTTGACGGTGTGCGGACCGGGATGCTGCCCGCGCAGCTCCTCGACGAGGAGGTCGACCCACATGGCCCTACGTTCTCGCCGGCGCCGCGGGCTTCCTCCGGCGGAGCCACTCCCGGGCCTCGCCCACGAGATAAAATGAGCCGGTGATGACGAGCACGTCCTCGGGGGCGGCGAGCGTCTGCGCGCGCTCGACGGCCGGGAGCAGGTCGGGCACGGCGATGACCGTGGGCGCGTATGTGCGGACCTCCTCGGCCAGCGCCTCAGCGGACAGCGCGTGAGGGTTGTGGGGCGTGGTCGTGACGACCACGTCCGCCATCGGGGCGATCAGCGCGGTGACCGACCGGTAGTCCTTTGTGGCCAGCATCCCGAACACCAGCACCAGGCGCCGGCCGCCCAGGAGCTCCCGCAGGGTCTCGCGCAGCGCGGCCATCGAGGCGGGGTTGTGGCCGACATCGATGATGGTGAGCGGCCGCGAGTCGATCACCTCGATGCGCGCGGGCCACCGCACCGCCTCGATCCCCCTCCGCACCGCGTCGGGCGCGACCGTGATCCCGCATTCCGCCAGCGCCTCGACGGCGGCGATGGCGGTCCCCGCGTTGGTCGCCTGATGGCGCCCCAGCAGCGGGACGGTGATCGGATAGGCGGCCCGCAGCCCCCGCACGGTCGCCTGCACCCCGGTGAGCGTGGACGCGGTGGCCCGCACCTCGACCTCGCGCCCCACCTGGACGAGCCGGGCCTGCTGCGCCCGGCACACCCGCTCGATCGTCGCGGCGGCCTCCTCGGGCTGCGGCGCCGAGACGACGCGGCCCCCCGGACGGATGATGCCGGCCTTTTCCGAGGCGATCTCCGTGAGCGTCTCGCCGAGGATCTCCATGTGATCGTAGCTGATCGGCGTGATGACCGAGACCAGCGGGTCGAGGACATTGGTCGCGTCGAGGCGGCCGCCGATCCCCACCTCGACGACGGCGAGATCGACCTCGCGGCGAACGAAGTGCAGCAGCGCGAGCGCCACCGTGGCCTCCACATAGGTGGGCGCCCCCGACGGCAGCCCCGACAGCCGGTCGACGGCGGGCCGGAGGATCTCGACCAGCGCGGCCAGCTCCGCCTGCGGGATCATCTGGCCGTTGATCTGGATGCGCTCCCGGTACTCCACGAGGTGCGGCTTCACCGTCAGCCCGGCCCGCAGCCCCTGCGCGCGCAGCATGCCGGCGATCATCACCGCGGTCGAGCCCTTGCCCTTGGTCCCCGCGACCAGCACGCTCTTCACCCGCCGGTGGGGATCGCCGACCAGCCCGAGGAGGTGGCGCATCCGCGCCAGCTTGACCTCGCTGTACGGCGGTCTCGGGCGGTCCGCCGCGATCAGGCTGTCGAGGAAGGCCAGCGCCGCGGCGTAGGTCACGGCCGGCCCTCCGCCTGGAGCCGCGCGGCGGCCAGGGTATTTTCCAGCAGCATGGCGATCGTCATGGGTCCCACGCCTCCCGGCACCGGCGTGATCGCGGCCGCGACCTCCTTCACGGCCTCGAAGTCGACGTCCCCCACGAGTTTCCCGCCGGCGTGGCTGTTGCCGACATCGATCACGACGGCTCCGGGGCGGACCATCTCCCGCCGGATCAACCGGGGCTCCCCCACCGCGCTGACGAGGATCCCCGCCCGCCGGGTGTGCGCCCCCAGGTCCGCGGTCCGGGAGTGGCAGATCGTCACCGTCGCGTTCCGGGCGAGCAGCAGCAGCGCCGTCGGCCTGCCGACGATATTGCTCCGCCCCACGATGACCGCCTCGGCGCCCTCCACAGACGCCCCGGCGTGCTCGATCAGGACGAGGATCCCGAGGGGGGTGGCGGGGATCAATCGGGGGCGCCCGAGCGCGAGCCGTCCGGCGTTGGCCGGGCTCAACCCGTCCACGTCCTTCTCCGGATCGATCCGCTCGAAGACCGCCTGCGGGTCGATCTGCGGGGGCAGCGGCAATTGCGGGAGGATCCCGTGGACGTCGTCGCGGCGGTTGAGGTCGTCGATGAGGGCGAGGTAGTCGCCGGCGGTCGTGTCGCCGGCCAGGTGGAACGTCTCCGAGCGGATCCCCACCCTGCCCGCCGCCCGCGCCTTGCTGTCGACGTACATCTTCGATGCGGGATCGCCCCCCACGAGCACCGCCGCGAGGCCGGGCGCCACCCGATGCCGGGCCGTGAACGCCGCGACCTGCCCGGCGAGTTCCCGGGATCGCGCCTGCGCCAGGGCTCGGCCGTCGAGAACCTTCGCGGTCACGGTGTGACTCCGGTTTACGATGGAGCGGGTCGGATGGCTCGGCTCAACGCCGCGGGCAACACGGTGGGAAAGGTGGAGCGGGAGATGGGAATCGAACCCACATCGCCAGCTTGGAAGGCTGGCACTCTACCATTGAGCTACTCCCGCCCGAGGGCGCATGGTTGGCCACTACTATAGCAGGATGCGAGGCGTTTTCCCACATCGGGGGAGAACGGCAAGACCCCCGCGGACTGACCGCGGAGGCCCTCTTTGTGCGGCGTTGCCTCGGTGGGCTTACGCCATCATCGACTCGCCGACTCCACTCGCCTACTCGCCCTGGCGGACGCGCTGATCGGCGTGGAGGAAGTGGCGGCTCACGGTGACGACAGCGCCTGCGCTGTGCAGGTACGCGAGCAGCGCATCCCGGACCTCGCGCTCCGCCGGCAGCTGGCGAAGGTGCACGCGCCGGACCCGGCCGGCGGCGACATCGCGGACCAGGAACGCCCACCCGGAAAGGCCCCGCTTCGTGAGCAGCGTGACCAGTTCGTCGACGGTGCGGGCGGGGGCCTGAGGAGGAGCGGTGTGATTTGCGCCGTCTTGGACCGCATCCTTCGCGGGTTCATGGGGCGGTGCCTGCTCCTGGCTCTCCCCCGATCCGTCGAGGACCGGGTTCCACCGGCGCCGTTCGGCCGCGGCAAATTTCAGATAATCGTCCGGGCAGACATACATGCGGGAGGGACCCGCCACCTTCCAGGATTCTTGCAGTTCGACAAAATACCATCCCGCATCGTTCTGCCGGCGGACCTTCGGGCACTTGAAACACCGCGCCCCGTTGTGCTGACCGTGTACGACCGAGACGTCCAGGAAGACCCCCACCCAGTGCGCCAGCCGCATCACGCGGGGCCCACGACCAAGTAGACGGAACGCGCCCGAACGGGCTCCGTCTTGCCCGGTAGATGCCCCGAATGCGGGAAGGATAGACCGAACCGGTGTGGCGCGGGCGATGCGGGTGGGCGCGTGGTGGGGAGGAGAGGATTCGAACCTCTGAAGGCATTCCGCCAGCTGATCTACAGTCAGCCCCCTTTGGCCGCTTGGGTACCTCCCCGATCCTCTGTGAGTTTAGAAGCGCGGCCGCCCCCTGTCAACGAGACGGGCCGGAGCCGACGGAGGCGGGGGCGACGGGGGGCCGGGCCGGCGCGGCGCCGGGCGCGGAGGTCCGGGTGCATTCCGCGCGGCCTAGGTGACCCGCATGACCACCTCCCGCGCCAGCAGGTGGAGCGCGTCCAGGTCTTCCTGATCGAAGAACTGCAGCATGTACCGCTCCATCCCCTCCGCGTTGAGGTCGCGAATCTGCCCGACGATCTCCTCGGGCGAGCCGACCAGCCACCCCTCCTTCCGGAGGGCGGCGGGGAGCCCGGCGGCGGGCGTGGACCGCCACCGCGGGAGGACCTCCTGGATCTTGCGGGCGCGCCGCTCCAGCGCCGCGCCGTTCTCGCCGATCAGGAACGCGCCCATCCACGACCGGCGGATCGTCTTCGGGTCGCGGCCGATCTTCCCGCAGGCCGCCGCCAGGATCTCCGTCTTCGCGCGGACATCGGCCGGGGGCCGGCTGCCGCCGCAGTTCCATTCGTCCGCGTGTCTGGCGACCACCTCCAGCACGCGCGGCCCTTTGCCGCCGATGATCACGGGGATTCGCGGCCGCTGAACGGGTTTCGGCCATCCGACGGCCCCGTCGAGGCGATAGAACCGTCCGGCGAATTGGGCGGGGCCGTCCTGCCAGAGCGCTCTGATGACGCGGACGGCCTCGTCCAGCCGCCGGATCCGCTCGCCCACGGGCGGGTAGGGGATCCCGAAGGCCTGGTGCTCGCGATCGTGCCAACCCGCCCCGACGCCGAGCTCCAGGCGGCCTCCGGACAGTTCATCCACGGCCGCCGCCTGACGCGCGAGCAGCGACGGATGGTGGAAGGTGATCGGGCACACCAGCGGCCCGAAGCGGATCCGCCGCGTCATCATCGCCAGGGCCGTCAACGACGCCCAGGTGTCGAGGCCCGGCCGGTCCGGCACGTCGAAGAGCGAGAACAGATGATCCGACCGCCAGAGCGACTCGAATCCCAGGGTGTCCACCGTCTCGGCGATGCGCCGCCACCGGGGCCAGGTCAGCCCCTCCTGCCCTTCGATCATGATCCCGATGCGGGTCATGCCATCCCCCCTCCCATCATCGCGCGATGCCGGCTACGGCGGCCGCCGCGCCCGAGCGCGCTGCCCCCCTATCCCCGGCTGTAGGGCAGGAAGAACCGGCCGGCGCTCGAGCCGCCGTCCACATCCAGCACCGTGCCGGTGATGTACTCGGCGCCCGGCGAGGCCAGGAACAGCACCGCGGCGGCGATCTCCGACGGCTGGCCCATCCGCCCCCACGGGATCGTCGTCATCAGCGTCTCCCGGTACCCCGGGTTCACGTCGGCCCGCCGCCCCACATCGATCAGGCCCGGCGAGACGACGTTGACATGGATCCGGTGCTCGGCGAGTTCCTGCGCAAGCACCTTGCTGAACATGACGATCCCCGCTTTGGACGCGCAGTAATGCGAGGCGCCCCGGCGCGCCGACTTGTAGGCGCCCGAGGCGATGTTCACGATGTGCCCGCCCTGGCCCCGGGCAATCATCCGTCGCGCCACGGCGCGGGACATCAGGAACGTCCCTTTCAGGTTGGTATCCATCACGTCGTCCCACTGGTCCTCGGGCATCTCGACGACCGGACAGTTGGGGTACACGCCCGCGTCATTGACCAGGACATCCACCTGGCCGAGGCGCCGGGTCGCTTCCTCGACGATTCGATCGACCCCCTCGGCCGTGCGGACGTCCCCGGGCACGGCAACGGCCCGCCCCGGGCCGCCGTCGAGCACCCGGACGGTCTCCTCCGTCCGGTCCCGGTGAAGATCCACCACGGCGACCGCGGCCCCCTCCCGCGTGAAGGCCGCGGCGATCCCCCGGCCGATCCCGCTGCCGGCGCCGGTGACGAGGACGCCCTTCCCGGAAAAATCGCGATCGCCCATCTCGCACCTCCGATTGTCTGCGTGTCTGCGCCTGCGATCCTCTGCCTCTCCCCGCGACCTGCCCTCGTGCCTCCGGCCCCGGCCGCCTCCCTCCGGTCCCCGACGTCGCCCCGTGAGGAGATTCGCCCTCGTCCGGCGAATTACCGCGTGGCCGGCATGGCACGCACCCGAGGGGAGCGCGCGGATGGGCACGACGACCACGATCGTCCTGATCCTCATAATCATCGGCCTGCTGGCGCTGGCGGTCTGGCTGGCGCAGGCGGTGGCGGCCTATCCGCGCGTCCCGGCGGCGCACGGTCCGGGGGCCGCGGTCGAGCGCGACCTCGGCGGACGCGCGACCCCGCCCAAGCTCGGCTGGAACTGGGGCGCGTTCTTCCTGGGGCCGGTCTGGTATTTGCTCCAGGGTCTCTGGACCTACACCATCATCTTCACCTTCATGCTCATGCTCTCCGGCGGCATCCTGCTCCCCTTTGTCATGGTCTACGCAGGGCTCAAGGCGAACGAGACGCTCGAGGACGCTCGGCTGGCGCGTCACAGCGTGTACTAACCCGAAGCGCCTCCGCTAGAGCTTTCGCAGGCGCGGATCGAGCAGATCCCGTACCCCGTCCCCGACGAGGTTGAACCCCAGCACCAGGAGCAGAATGGCGATCGCGGGAAACGTCGCGATCCACCACTGATCCATCAGGAACCGGCGCCCCTCCGAGACCATCACCCCCCACTCAGGCGTGGGAGGCTGGGCGCCGAATCCGATGAACGACAGGCCCGCCGAGATGAGGACGATGTTGCCGATGTCGACCGTGGCCTGCACCAGGATGGGCGCCACGGCGTTGGGGATCAGGTGGCGCGTCAGGATCGCCGCGTCGGTCGCCCCCTCCGCCCGGGCCGCCTCGACGTAGTCCCGCGTGCGCAGCGTGAGAACCTGGCCTCGGGCGATCCGGGCGTACACGGGCCACGAGGTGACCGCGATGGCCAACAGCGCATTGGTGAGGTTGGGGCGGAGGATGGCGGAGATCGCCATCGCCAGGATCAGGCTCGGAAACGCCAGGAACATGTCGGTGATCCGCATCAGCGTCTCGTCCCACCAGCCCCCCTTCCACCCGGCCAGCATGCCGGTCACGATCCCGAAGGCCGTCGCCGCCAGGACCACCGCGGTTCCCGAGACCACGGAGATCCGCGCGCCGTAGATGACGCGGGTGAACACGTCCCTGCCCAGCGAGTCCCTGCCGAACGGATGGTCGCGGGTGGGACCGCTGAGCCGCCGCCCCAGGTCCTGCGCCAGCGGGTCCTGGGGGGCCAGGACCGGCCCGGCGAGCGCGATCACGAGGAAGCCGGCGACGATGATCCCGCCGGCCATCGTCAGCGGGCTTCTCCGCACCGCCTGCCAGATAAGGTCCGTGGCCCGCCCCTCGAACGGCCGTCAGGTGTACCGGATCTGCGGATCCAGGTAGGCGTAGAGGACGTCGACGATCAGGTTGGCGGCCGAATAGATCAGCGCGATCACCAGCGTCACGCCGAGGACCGCCGGGATATCGACGCTGATCATGGAGTTGGTGACGTAGCGGCCCAGGCCGGGCCAGGAAAAGATGGTCTCGGTCAGCACCGCGCCCGAGAGCAGGCCCCCGTAGGTCAGCCCAATCACGGTCACCGTCGGCAGGAGCGCGTTTCGCAGGGCGTGCCGCAGCACCACCCGCGGCTCGGCCACCCCTTTCGCGCGGGCGGTGCGCACATAGTCCTGGCGCAGGACCTCGAGCAGGCTGCCGCGCGTCATCCGTGTGATGAGGCCGGCCGAGTAATAGCCGAGGACGAAGGCGGGCAGGATGAGATGCTGCAGGGCGTCTCCGAGGGTGGCCCAGCTGCCCGAGAGCAGCGCGTCGACCGCCACCATCCCCGTGATGTGCGGGGGCGGCGGCGTGTAAATCCCGAGCTGGCCGGGTCCCGGGAGGATCCCCAGGCGGGAGTACAGGAGCCCCAGGAGCAGGAGCGCCACATAGAACACCGGCAGCGACGTCCCGCCGAGGGCGAACACCCGCGCGACCTGATCGGGCCAGCGGTCCTTGTACAGCGCGGAGACGATACCGGTGGGCACCCCGATCACGATCGCCACGACCATCGCGGCCGTGGAGAGCTCCACCGTGGCCGGGAGGTACTGCGCCAGGTCGCGGCTCACCGGACGGTTGTCCATGATCGAGACGCCGAGGTTGCCGTGGATCAGGTCGCGGAGATAGAGCAGGTATTGAATGTGGCGCGGCCGGTCGAGCCCCATCTGGTGGCGCACCTTTTCGACCAGATCCGGCGGCGCGTGCTCGCCGAGGTAGGACACCACGGGGTCCGCCGGGACCACGTGGGAGATCACGAACGTGATCAACGTGATCCCGAAGATAACGAAGACCGTCAGGCCGGCCCTGCGCGCGACGTAGCGGAGGAGGTTCATCGCTCACCAAGCCGGGGCGGGGGCAGGTGGCGCCCCTGCCCCCGTCCCGACCCTGCCGGCCTTAGTGCTTGGTCAGCGACAGGAAGTCGATAAAGTTCACCGGGTCGAAGAGGAAGTTCTGCAGGCGCTTCGACACCGCCAGCGAGAGCACCGGCTGGTAGAGGATGGCGAACGGACCGTCCTGGGCCATCGTTTCGTTGACCTTCGTGTAGATCGCCCCGCGCTCGGGCGTGTTCTGCATCTCCGCGGCCTGCCCCACGAGCTTCACCAGCGGGTCGTTATAGTATTGAAGCCGCCAGGCCAGCGACTTCTGCGTATAGTCGCCGAACGGCTTGGCAAAGTCATCGGGATCGGGGTAGTCCACGAACCAGGAGAGCATCACCATCTGGGACTGCTGGCCGCGGTAGGTCTTCAGGAGCTCGCTCGTGGCCACCTGGCGGACGTTGATCGTGATGCCGACCGCTCCCAGGTCGTTCTTGACCTTGGCGGCCAGGTCCCCCGAGGAGATGCCGCCCGCGGCCGGTCCGGTCGAGGTCAGCAGTTCGGCGGTGAAGCCGGCGCCGACCCCCGCTTCCGCGAGCAGGCTCTTCGCCTTGGCCGGGTCGTGCTTGAACCAGAGCGTCGGCTCGTACCCGAACAACCCCTTCGGGATCACCCCCTGCAGCGGCGTGCCGTTCCCGTTCAAGAGGTCGTTGATGATGCCGTCGTAGTCGATCGCGTACTTGACGGCGCGCCGGACCTCCGCCTTGGCGAACGCCGGCACGTTCTTCACGTCCATCCCCAGGTACTCCATCGCCAGGTCCGGGGTCTGGACGACGTACAGGCGCGGGTCGCTCCTGACGGCGGCGAGCTGGGCCGCGGACAGGTTCCAGGCGACGTCCGCGTCGCCGCGGCCGAGCATTTCCCGCTGCACGGTGTTCTCCAGGATGTTGGGGAAGATGATCCGCTTGACCTGCGGCGCTGGACCGAGGTTGTATCGGGGGTTTTCCACCAGCTCGATCGCCACCTGACGCTCCCACCGGGCGAGCTGGAACGGGCCGCTGCCCGCCGAATGGTCGGTCAGCCAGCCGTTGCCCCAGTCGTTGTTCACGACGTGCGCCTTCACCGTCGCGCTGTCCACGATCCCGGCGACCGGGTTGGCCATGATGGAGAGGAACGCCCCCGGGCTGAACGGTTTGGGCAGCGCGACGACGACCGTGGAGGGATCCGGAGCGGTGACCGCGCTCGAGACATTCTTGTCGTCGATCCCCATCTGGGTGATCAGCCACGCCGCGGGGTCCTTGGGGAGACTGACCACGCGCTGGAACGTGTAGACGACGTCGTCCGCGGTCAGGGAATTGCCGCTGCTGAACACGATCCCCCGCTTCAGGTGGAAGGTGTAGATCCGGCCATCCTTGCTCACGTCCCACGATTGCGCCACCTCGGGCCTGGGCTGAGTCAGGTTCCCGCGGGCAAACGTCACGAGATTCGAGTACATCTGGTGGTCGGCCATCGTGGCGCTGAGCTCGTAGGCGAGGTTGGGATCGAGCGTGACGGCGTCGGTGATGTCCAGCGCGATGACCACGGTCTGTTGCGGCCCGTAACCGGCCGCGAGCCCCCCGGGCGCCGCGGCCCACGAAGCCAGCAGGATGCAGGCGAGCACGCCGATCGGCAACCGCCTCAATCGCACCACCTCCGGAG
Organism: Candidatus Segetimicrobium genomatis; assembly: GCA_005882275.1. Classification (GTDB taxonomy): domain Bacteria; phylum Sysuimicrobiota; class Sysuimicrobiia; order Sysuimicrobiales; family Segetimicrobiaceae; genus Segetimicrobium; species Segetimicrobium genomatis. The sequence continues at coordinate 51,644 of VBAK01000105.1, read as the reverse complement.
CACGAATCTGACACACGCGTGTTCGGCATACGCCGAGGCCGTCCCTGCCCTGGCCGCAGCGCGCCGGGCTCGGGGCGGCGCACGGCGCGATCGACCGTGTCTGCGAGAGGCGGACCGTGGGCATAGTGAATGTGCGAGATCCGGCATCCTGGCGCTGGTGGTGGGCATGAGATACTTCCTGACAGGCGCGCGACACCTCATCGGGTACAGCGTCTGCCTGGCCTTCATCACCTTGACCCTGACGTTTTCAGGTCCCTTCATCGACGTGGTCCGGAGCAGTGACACCCACGTGACGACGCTGATCGGGGCGCTGGGATTCGATCCGAACATCGGCTGGCTGACCCGGGTCACGATCAACGTGTTTGGCATCTCGTTCACGCCGGCGCTCGTGGTGGGGCACGTGCTCGGCATCGTGATCTCGCCGATCGGGCTCGTCGCCTTCATGCTCTACTTCATTTTCCGCAGAGCCTTCCCCGACTGACGGCGCGTCGGGCGACGCGCCATCCACCCATCTCCCACCAGGCGGCCACCCGCCTTCGAGCCGCATCGGCCGCCGGAGGATCTTTGCCGCGCACGCCAAAGGAAGACATGGGAGGTGGTGCCGCCATGATGCAGGGGAGTCATGCCCGCAACGTTGTGGGATGGGGATCCGGGTTGCTGGCGGGCGTTGGCGCGGGGGTGGTGGCCGCCCTGGCGGGCCTGGCCGTGGGCGCGGCCATGCGGGCGAGCATCCCGCCGCCACTCTTCGTGGCGTGGTCCGCGTTCGCGGCGGGCGTCCTCGGGGGGCTGCTCTATGCATGGTTGAGCCGGCTGCTCAACCGCCCCGCTCCGGCCTTCTGGATCATCACCCTTGCGCTGGCGACCATCGACAGCGCGCTCATCGCCTTCCTGCCGATGCCGGCGGGAGCCAGCCCCGTGCGCCTGCCCATTGTGGGCCTCATCGTGCCGCTGAGGCAGCTGGCGGCTCTCGTTGGGATCGGCCGGCTCGGCGAACGCCACTTCCCCGCGGCGAATCTGGCGGCGGATACGCTGATGCACTACACGACCGCCGTCGCCGTGGCCATCCTGGTCCCCGCGTGGGCCGGGCGGAGGGAGTGAGCGTCCACAAAGCCGGGCGAAGGAGGTGAAGGGGGTGCTCCACGCGGTGCGCGACGGCACGGGGCGATGGATCCCGCTGGTTCTCCGGGTGTTGCTGGGTGCGCTCTTCATCGTGCACGGATCGGGCAAGCTCGCGGCTGCGATTCAGGATCCTCACATCCCGGGCTTCACGAAATCGGTGGACGCCATCGGCTTCCACCCTGGCGTGTTCTGGGCCTGGGTCGTGACGCTGGTCGAGTTTGCCGGCGGGATCTGCCTGTGCGCCGGGCTCTTCACGCGCGCGGCGGCCGCCCTGATCGCCGTCGAAATGATCGTTGCGGGGCTCACCGTGAATCTCCCCCGCGGATTCTACTGGACAAAGGGCGGGGCCGAGGTCCCGCTCATCTTCGCGGTCCTCGGCGCGATCCTGGCGCTGGCGGGTCCCGGAGCAGCCTCGCTGGACGGTCTCATCTGGGGCGGAGGCTCCCGGTCGGAGATCACCGGGCCGCCCGCTTCCGGTTCCAGGCAAGGCTCATGACCAGACCGGCGGCTCCGACCACGATGCCCACGACCGCCAGCGTTCCCGCCCGGCCCGCGGCGGCCGCCGCCTCGCGGGCGGACGACTGCGTGGACTCGACCCGGGCGCCGAGCCGCTCCAGCAGGGTCGCCATTTCGCCGGGCGACGGATCCTTGGCCGGGAACTCGATCGCGGCGGCTTCCTGGACGGGGTCGAACGTCTTGTCTGAACTCGTAAACGATTGATCGATCGGCTGGCCGTTGAGCGATCCGATAAAGTGGAAGGTGTAATTTCCCGGGCGCGTTGGGATCACGTCCGCACGGAAGTCGCCCGGGGTCCCAACGCTCCGGCCGAAGGCCGCTTCGAGCGGCAGCGGGCCCATCTTCTGCTCGCCGAAAATGATCTCGACCTTGAGATCCTCCGGGAGATCCGTCACGGCCCTCCCGGAGGCGTCCCTGAGCAGCAACTGGACGCCGTTCTTGACGCCGGCGTAGGGGGGCTCATCCGCCCATCCCACGCTCATCACATACGCTCCCACCTTGCGGCGCTCGTGGGCCGCGGCGGGGCCGGCAAGTGCGACCACGATCCCCAGGATCGCCAACACTGCCGTTAACCGCACACCCACGGAGCGTGCCATATCCGGTGTCCCCCTTTGCTTGAGGTCGGTGGCCGCTCCCTCCGCCAGCCGTGGGGCTGGTGCGAGGAGGGAGCTCCGTACCAGGTGTTCCCATTTTAGGTCCTATTCTAAGCGACAGGGTGGAAGGCGTCTCTACGACTTTGGACACATTGTTCTGGCGGCCGCACGGGTGGTATATTCGCGGGGGGACAGGGGTGGCCCGGGGCGGCCACATCCTCGAGGCGCTCGTGAGGCCGGATTCCTTGGGAGGCGGACGCAGGTGAACACCTTCCGGATCACCGCGGCGTGTGTCATGCTCGCGACCGTGTTGTCCCGGCCCGCTCCCCCGGCGTGGGGCCACGCCGCGCTGGTCAAGTCGGTTCCGGCCAACGGCGCCTCTCTCACGAAGGCCCCGCCGGTGATCCGCGCCTGGTTCAACGATGAGCTGGCCGTCAAAGGGAGCACCTTGAAACTGTTTGATCCCCGTCAGAAGCAGATCGCGGCGGGCGGCGTTGACACGAGCGTGAAGACGCACGACGTGATGAAGATCGTGCCGCCCCACCTCGCGTCCGGCACATATGTGGTTCGATGGCATGCCATCTCCGCGGACGACAATAACGTGGAGCAAGGCTCGTTCCGGTTCTCGGTTGGAGCGGGCGCCCTCGCGCCCAGGCCGCCCGCGGCGGGCCTGCCGCCGCTGCACCTCATCGCCCCCGCGAACAACCCCCGCCTGAGGAACCCCGTGGCCCTGATCATCGAGACGCCGGGGGACATCTCCCGGTTGACGCTGGGGGGCGGGATGGCAGGCATGAGCCGCATGGGACCGCGGGTGCACCTCCATGTCGTCGTCGACAATGCGACGTTCATGCCCTGGGCGAAGCAGTTGACCAGGGTGGGTTCGCACCGCTACCGGTTCGAATTGCCCTCGCTGTCGACGGGCACTCACACCATCAAGGTCTACTGGGGCGACAACACCACCCACCGGCCCGCCGGCGCTGTGCACACGGCCCACTGCACCATCGTGGGGTAGTCCGGGGGCCTCCGCGCCAGACGATCACCCCGGTTCCGGACTCAGGAATAGAGGCGGCGCCGCCTCGGTTACATCATTGAAGTAGGTCGCCCCGTGCCGGTCTTTTCGCGCCGGTCTCTTGCCGCCCTGAGAGTGTCCCTCGAGGCACCGAGACACGGCACACCAGGAAGAAGGAGGCCAGGTCACCACCGTGAGATCACGTCGGGAAACACCGGCACTCGTGGTCGCGCCCGCGCTGCTCGCATTGTACGTGCTCTGGGGGTCGAGTTTTGCGGCCATCAAGATCGTGCTGGAGGCCATGCCGCCGTTCCTGGCGCTGGGGATCCGGTGGACGGTGGCGGGCGCGATCCTGTATGCCTGGGCGATCCGGCGGGAAGGCCGGTCCGGCGAACGCCCGACGCCGGATCACTGGAAGAGCGCGCTCTTCATCGGCGGGATGGTGATCGTGGGAGGCATCGGGGGGGTCGCCTTCGCCGAGCAGTTCCTGCCCTCGGGGATCGCGGCGCTCCTGGTCTCGACCGCGCCCGTGTGGGCCGTGCTGATCAGCCGTGGCGTGTTCGGCGAAGACGTCTCGTGGCCGACGGTGGCCGGCCTCGCCTTGGGTCTCGCGGGCCTGGTCCTGCTCATCCGGCCCGCCGGGACGGAGCATCTCAACCTGCTCGGAACAGGGGCCGCCCTCGCGGCGGCCGTGCTGTGGGCGGTCGGCTCCGTCTACGCCCCCCGGGTCTCGCTCCCGAAGCGGGCGGTGATGTCGGCCAGCCTGCAGATGCTCGCGTCCGGCGCCGTGCTGCTCGCGGTGGGTCTGGTCGCGGGCGAACGCTCTCACGTCCACTGGGCCTGGCGGGCCGGGATCGCCCTCGCGTACCTGACGTTCTTCAGCAGTTTGATCGGGTTTGTCGTCTACATCTGGCTCCTCGAACAATTCCCGATCACGGTGGCATCGACCGTGGCCTACGCGGCGCCGGTGGTCGCGGTCCTCGTGGGATGGGGCCTGCTCGGCGAGCCCCTCACACCGCGCACGCTCCTGGCGATGGGGGTCACCCTCCTCGGCGTGGCGCTCATGATCACCGGCCGCACGGCGCCCAGCCCCCGGCCGTCAACGGACGCGGCGCAGCGGGCGCCGGCGCCGGCCCTGCTGGCCCTGGATCCCTCATACTGCGATTCCCCGTGACGTCGGGCTGACGGGAGCGGCCATGATGATGTGTCCGAGATGCGGCAGGGAGAACCCCCGCGAGGCGCGGTTCTGCATGGCGTGCGGCGCCAGGCTTTCGCAGCCGTGCGGGGCCTGCGGGACGGAGAATCCGCTCGGCGCGGGCTACTGTCTGACCTGCGGCGCGTCCCTCGCCGGCGCGGAAACGACGGAACGGCGGATCATCAGCGTCGTCTTCGCCGACATCGTCGGATCGACATCCCTGGCGAGCCGGATGGATCCCGAGTCGGTGCGCGGGATCCTCGGTGAGTTCTCGTCGGCCATGCGCGAGGAGGCCTCCCGCCACGGCGGCACCGTGGAAAAGTTCGTCGGCGACGCGATCATGGCGGTCTTCGGCCTCCCGCAGGCGCATGAGGACGACCCCCACCGGGCGGTTCGGGCCGCGGTCGCGATGCAGCGCCGCATGGCCGCGCTGCGGACGAAGATCGGGGAGGTGCACATCCGGATCGGCATCAGCACGGGGGAGGTCATCGCCAATCCCAAAGCCGGGCCCGCGGGTGAATTCATCGCGACCGGTGAAACCGTGAACTTCGCCGCCCGGCTCCAGCAGGCCGCGCCCCCGGATGCGATCGTGGCGGACGACCGCACGCGCGCCGCCACCCATTCCTTTGTCCGCTACACTCCGCTGGCGGCCCCCAAGGAGGGGGATTTCGCCAACCGGCCTCGCTGGCTGGTCTTTCGCGCCATCGACGGCGCCCAGATCAAGCGCCTCAGCGCCCCGCTGCTGGGGCGCGCCGACGAGGTGCAGCTGCTCCTCGCGATGTACCGGCACACGGTCGAAAACCGCCGGCACCACCTGGTCGCGCTGATCGGGCCCGCCGGGATCGGGAAGACGCGTCTGGCGGAAGAGGTGCTGGACGCCCTCTCGCGCGGGCGCAGGCCCCCCACGATCCTGCGCGGGCGCTGTCCGGCCTACGGCGACGGGTTGACCTTCTGGCCGCTGGCCGAAATGCTGGAGCAGGAGTGTCAGATTTCGGAGAGCGACTCCCCGGCGGCCGCCTCTGAGAAACTGTTTGCGGCGGTCGATCGTGTCTGCGCGCCGCACGGCCCGGAGGAGAGCCGGGCCGTCGCCGCGGGGCTGGGGGTGCTGCTGGCGCTCGAGTCCGCCGAGCGGCGCGTCAGCCTGCCGGACCCGCGCGAAGGCGACGATCCCGGGTCGGCCAGCACGACGCTGTTCCAATCGCTCAGGAAGTTCCTCAAGGCCAAGGCAGACTCCGTGCCGCTGATCCTCCTGTTTGAGGACCTGCACTGGGCGGAGGAGAGCCTGCTGGACCTGCTGGAGCAGCTCGGCGCGCGGGGCATCGACGCGCCGCTCCTCATCCTCTGCCTCGCGCGCCCGGAATTGCTGGAGCGGCATCCCACCTGGGGTCAGCACGTCCGCAACTATGCCACGATGTCGCTGCCCCCGCTGTCGACCGCGCAGAGCCACCAGCTCATCACGGAACTGCTCAAAGGCGAGTCGATCCCTCCCGACATACGCGTGCGGATCCAGGCGAAAACCGAAGGCAACCCCTTCTTTATCGGGGAGACGCTCCGCATGCTCATCGACAACCGGCATCTCGTGCGCGATGCCGGCGGCGGATGGCGTTGGAGCGGCGATCCGGTGGACATTCGCATCCCGGACACCGTGCACGGCATCATCCTGTCGCGGATCGACCTGCTGCCGCCGTTGGAACGGCGGGTGGTCCAGGATGGATCCGTCGCCGGCCGCGTCTTCTGGTTGGGCAGCATCACCGCGATGGGCCTGCCCGCCCCCGAGGCGCTGGCGGCGCTCGAGCACCTGCGGGACCGGGACCTGGTCGAGGAACACGCGAGTTCCACGGTGGCGGGAGAACGGGAATACGCGTTCACCCACGCGCTCATCCCCGAAGTCGCCTACGCGACGCTCTCCAAGACCATGCGCAGCGCGAAACACCTCAGGTTCGCCGGCTGGCTCGAAGGGGTCGCGCACTATGCGGACGAGTTCCTCGAGGTGCTGGCGCACCATTACGAGGACGCGTGGCGGTACCGGTTCGAGACGGGGGAGGAGGCGCAAGACACGGCGCGGAAGGCGATTCACACGATCCGCAGGGCGTCGGCGCGCGCGAAGGCCCGCTGGACGCTCCCGGAAGCCCGCCGCCTCTGCGACCGGGCCCTGAGGATCCTGCACACGGCGGGACTGGACACCGATGTCCCCCTCCTCCTCGAACTCCTGACGGACCGATGCGAAGTCGTCAAGTGGCTCGACGTCCCCGACGTGGTCTTCGAGGATACCCAGAGGATCGTCGACGCGGCCGGGGCGGCGGGGCGCGAGGACCTGCTGGCGCGGGCGTGGCTGAACCGGGCGTTCGCCGCGAACGATCGGGGGCGGCTGCACGAGGCCGAAGACGCGCTGCAGCGGGCTGAAACGCTGTTTCGCTCCCTCGGCGACCGGCAGGGCGAGGCCGAGACGCTGGAGATGCTCGGCTTCACCACCGAAGACCTGCGCGGCAAACTGACCTCCGCCGGCGAGGCGTACCGGCGGGCCCTGCAGCGCTATGGGGAAATCGGCAACGCGCAGGGCGTCGCCCGGACGAGCGTGCGGCTCGGCCGCTGCCTGGTCAACGCCGGAGAGATCCATCGCGCCGAACAGCTGCTCGCCGGCGCCCTGCAGCTCGCCCGACAGTCCCACGAGCGCATCAGCGAGGCCGGCGCCGTGGTCGGGCTGGCCATCGTCGCGCACCTGACCGGCAAGCCGGCGGCGGCGGTCGACCGGTATCAGGAGGCGATCGCGATCTATCTCGAACTCGGGGATCTGATGGGCGCGGCAAGCGCGCACCGTCACCTCGGGATGCACCACCTCCGCATGGGAGCCGTCGACGAAGCCGACGCGGCGCTCCAGCGGGCCCGAGCGCTTCGGGCGGAGTACGGCGCCCGATCAGAGTCCGCCGTGATCCTCCGCGGGCTGGCGGAGGCGTCGCTGGCGAGAGGCAACCTGCTCCAGGCGGCCGAGTACGCGGAGAAGGCGATGCGGGCGGTCTCCGACTTCGACCAGCTGGCCAAAGCCACCCACGGCGTCACGCTGGCCCGGGTGCGCGCCTCACAGGGTCGCGAGGCGGAAGCGGAGCGGCTCTTCGAGGCGGGCCTGAGGGTGCTGGAACCGTCGGAATACGTGGTCGACCTTGCGCTGGCGCTCCTCAAGTACGGCGAGGCGCTGCTCGTGCTCAAACGGCGGGATCGCGCCGCGCCGGTGCTCCGGCGCGCGCGGGACCTCTTCGCCGGGATGGGCTGCGCGTTCTTTGCGCGCGAGGTCGACGCCCGCATCACACCGCCCGTCCCCAGCGCCGGGTCGTAGCGGGCGCCGGAGATCCCGCCCGACCCGCGCCCTTCGCTCAGCCTCCTCGCGTTCCCCCGAGGGGTCCCCCACTCTGACCAACGGCGCGGGGTGAAACCACAGGCGGCACGAGCCCGTCGCGGCTGCCGCGAGGGTCCCCCGGCGGACGGCCCTCCTGCTCGTCGAGATCGTCGATGCGCAGGTCCCGCGTCTCCCGCACGAAGCGCACACCCGTCATCGCCGCCGCGCAGTAGATGACGTAGACGACCGGGACGTAGTACCACCTGCCGATGACATCGCTGCCGATGAGTCCGGCCAGCACGGGAGGGGCAATCATGCCCCCGAGAATGGCAGAGAAGTTGTAGGAGAGGCCCGTGCCGGAGTACCGGAACCGCGTGGGGAAGCTCTCCGAGGTGAGGATGGGGGCGAGCCCGTGCATCAGCCCGATCCCGAAGAACGTGATCAGAAACTGCAAGAGCATGACGAGCGGGATGTTCTTGTGGATGATCGCCAGCGCGAACGGATATGAGAGCAGCGTCGTCAGGCCGATGGCGGCGTAGGCCACCGTCCTTCTCCTGAACAGGTCGGCGAACGGCCCGCTGAGCACGACCCCCAGCACATCCCCGATCCGGCTGAGCAAAATGATGACGGCGGTGACCCCCAACGGGATGCCGGCGAACCGCATGAAGGAGATGATGTACGTGCCGCTCACGTATCCGTCCATCTGCTGGAAGGCCGACACCAGCGCCAGCAGGACGATGGGGGCCGAGTATCGTTTGAAGACGGCGAGGCTCGGCGTTCTGGCCGTCTGCTCGGCGTGTCGGATTCTTTCGAAGAGCGGGCTTTCGGCGAGCCTGTACCGTGCCAGGAGCGCGGGGATCACGATCACTGCGGAGAGCATCATGGCGATCCGCCACCCGGTCGTCGCGAAGGTCCGGCTGAACACGAGCAGGACGCCGCTGGCCGCCATGGCGCCCAGCGGAATGCCCAGGTTGGCGAGCGAGACCCAGAACGCCCGCACCTTCCGCTGCGCGCCAAATTCCGCCAGCAGCGACGACGCTCCGCCGAACTCGCCCCCGAGCCCGATCCCCTGGACGATGCGCAGGACGACCAGGAGCACCGGAGCCGCAATCCCCAGTGTCGCGTACCCAGGCAAGATCCCCGTTGCGAATGTGACGAGGCCCACCACGAGGATGTTGATCACAAACGAGTACTTCCGGCCCACCGTGTCGCCGTAGTGGCCGAAGATGAACGCCCCCAACACCCGGGCCGGGAACCCGGCGCCAAAGGCCAGGTAGGAGAACACGAGGGCTTCGGTCGCGGGCAGTCCCGGAAAGAACACCGCGGGAAAAGCGCTCGCGGCAGCGTACCCATAAATGAAGAAGTCGTAGAACTCGACGAGGACGCCCGCCGTGGCAGAGAACGCGAGGAGCGCAAGAACACGAGACGTCACGGCCTCGTGAGCCGGCGGGCCATCCGACGTCCCACCGAACATGGCCTGCCGGTCGGACTTCATGGCGAAGGTCGTCTTCGCCGACCGCGATGCCCAGACCTCGTCGGGGAGGGTCGTTCCCGCCCAAAGTTATGTTGACGCGATCGCTCAGCCCCCTATGGTCTTTGCCTGAATGAGTATTCATTTCATTCGGGTCAAAAGTTCCAGGGTTTTTACATCAAATCTTCAGGTGAATACCTGATCCTTTGGTTCCTTGACCGACTGCATACTTCAGGTATTCCGAATATTCCTAACCAGCTCGAACAAAGGGGGGGCCGAGGATGCTGACCGTGTGGTTCTTGATCGCCGCACTCCTCGCTGTCGTGTTGGGCGTGCCGGCGGTAACGGCCCAGGCGCCCGGCTTCTCCTTCAGCCCCAACCAGCGGCTGATCGAACCCGCGAACCCGCTGAACTCTCTGCTACTCTTCACCAACTCCGACACCGAACCGGGGATCAAGATCGACAGCGCCGACAACGTGTACGTCGGCGCCATTCACGGCCTTCCGGGCGGCACCGTCATGTGGAAGGCCCCGGCCGGGAGCTGCACCAACTTCGGCTGCGCCTTCCAGTTCCTCGGAGAAGTCGACTCCGCGCAGAACCCGACGGGGCTTGCGCCGGGCGGCGGCGACGAAGATCATGCCATCGGCTCGTCCGGGCCGGGAAGCCCCGGGACGCTCGTCGTGGCCAGTCTCTGGCTGGGGGACATCACCGTGGTGAGCTCCATAGACGGCGGCCGGACGTTTTTCACCAACCCGCTCGCGTCTCCGATCCCGGCCGATGACCGGCAGTGGGTGGTGGCCGACGGTCCCAGCACGTTCTATATGACCTTCCACGATGCGGCGACCTCGAACATCGACGTGCTTCGCTCGCAGGACGGCGGGATGACCTGGCTTCCGGTTGGGACGGCCATCGACGCCGCGACGGCCCCGGCCGCACTGGGGGTGCTGCCCACCGCCACGGGCAACACGGCCGGCGAGATCCAGCTCGATCCGATCAACCACATCTTCTATCAGGTGTTTGCGGCGCCGGCGGACGCCCTGCAGAACCTGACCGGCTCGCCCGCGAACGCGGTCTACATGGGCGTGTCGGCGGACGGCGGGCAGACCTGGACCGACCACCGGGTCTTCGCGGGTCCGCCCGCGGCATCGTTCGCCAACATCTTCCCGGCCGCGGCCGTGGACGCCGCGGGGAACGTGTACGCCGTCTGGTCCGACGGCCGGGACGTGTTCTTGAGCGCCTCCACGGATCACGGGAACACGTGGAGCGCGCCCCACCAGGTGAGCCGGAATTCGGCCCAGCTGCAGACCAGCATCTTCCCCTGGATCGCCGCGGGGCAGAATGGCGCCGTCGACCTCGTCTGGTATGGGACGAGCGCCGCCTCCGCGGACGACAACGCCGCGCAGTGGCGCGTGTTCTTCGCGCAGTCTCTGAATGCGACCTCCGCGACCCCAACCTTCGCGCAGGCGGTGGCGAGCGACCACATCATCCACACGGGGGCGATCTGCGAGAGCGGCGCCGGATGCACGGGAAACCGTGATCTGGCGGACCTGTTCATGGTCGCCGTCGACTCGCGCGGGCTGGCCTATATCGCCTACGCGGATGATCACCAGACCGACGGTTCCGGCATTCCCCTGACGCAGACGTATTTCACGATCCAGACGGGAGGCCCAACCATCGCCCCACCCGCGATACTCCCGTTGCCCCAGCCCCAGACGGGCGGCTCGATCATCGCCCCGCCCGCGATCCCCCCGCTGCCCCAACCGGGAGGCTCGATCATCCCCCCACTCCCGCTCCCCCCGTTTTGATGGAGGCATAGGCGCGGGGCACCGGGCAGGCGGCGGGTCCGTTGGGGCTCCAGGCGGGGTCATGACAGTCAGACGTGAGGCCTCGTGCCGTCCCGTAAGATCTGGAGCCCTCGACCGGATTCGAACCGGTAACCCCCTCATTACAAGTGAGGAGCTCTACCGAGTTGAGCTACGAGGGCACCTGTGCAACTCGTAGTCTAACAGCGGCGCGGGCGGCTTGCAAGGATCGCGCAGGCTCCACAGGCTGCCCAGGGCGCGCATGCTGCGCAGGCCGCCCCGCCCTCAGCTCATGTGGAGGCCGCCGTTGATATCGATCGTGGCCCCGGTGATATAGCCGGACTCCGGGCCGGCCAGGAAGACCACCACGGAGGCGACGTCGTCCGCGGTGCCGAGGCGCCGGAGGGGAATGCGGGCGATGAACTCCCTGCGGACGTCCTCCGACCAGTGGCGGGTCATCTCGGTCATGATCGGGCCGGGCGCCACCGCGTTGACCCGAATCCCCTTGGGCCCGTACTGTCGGGCCAGCGTCCGCGTCAGGCCGATCACGCCCGCCTTGCTCGTGGCGTAGTCGGGCGCGGTCACGATCCCGCCCACCCGGGCGGCCAGGGAGGAGAGGCTCACGATCGCCCCGCCGCCCTGGCGGACCATCCACGGCAGGACCGCCTGGCTCACGAAGAACACCGCCTTGAGGTTGATCGCCATGAGACGGTCCCACTGTTCCTCGGTGAGCGCCTCGCTCGGGACTTCGCTGATGATGCCAGCGTTGTTCACTAAAATGTCGAGCCGGCCGAAGGCGCGGCCGGCCTCCTCAACGGCCCGCGCGATCTCAGGGGTGCGCGAGAGATCGGCGTGGACGAACGCGGCCTTGCCTCCTCCCGCGCCAATCGCCCGCGCGGCGGCCTCTCCCTCCCGGTCGAGCCGGTCGGTGATCACCACCGCGGCGCCGGCCCGGCCGAGCGCGGTCGCGCAGGCCAGGCCGATCCCGCGGGCCCCTCCGGTCACGAGCGCCACACGGCCGGCCAGCATCTGCGCTGTCATGACTCCCCCGCCCTCCCCCGGCTTCAGGCGCCGTGTTTCGCGCCGTGGGGGGCGGGTCCTGCCGGTGGCCCTGCGCGGTGGAGCAAACTGGTATAATAGCTGTTGAGATGTCCGCCTCCGTCGTCCCCGACACCCGGCACCAGGTCCCTGCCCCCGGCGTGGGGATGCGGGATCAGTACGGACGCGAGATCCGGGACCTGCGGGTGTCTCTGACCGACCGCTGCAACCTTCGGTGCGTCTACTGCATGCCCGAGGCGATGGAGTTCAAACCCCGCGACGAGATCCTGACGGACGATGAGCTGCTGCTGGTCATCCGGGCGGCCGCAGAGCTCGGGGTCAGGAAGATCCGCCTCACGGGTGGAGAACCGACGGTCCGCGCCAACATCGTGGAGCTGACCGGCCGGATCGCCAAGGTGCCCGGGATCCAGGATCTGGCGATGACGACGAACGGCATCCGGCTCGCCGACCTGGCCCGGCCGCTCGCAGCCGCCGGGCTGCGCCGCATCAACGTCAGCCTGGACAGCCTCGACCCCGCGAAGTTCCGGGCGATCACGCGCTGGGGAGACCTCGGGGACGTGCTCGCCGGGCTGGACGCCGCCGAGGCGGCGGGGCTGCACCCGATCAAGGTCAACGCCGTCGTCGTTCGAGGCTTCAACGAGGACGACGTTGCCGGCCTCGCCCGCCTCACCCTGGCGCACGACTGGGGCGTGCGGTTCATCGAGATGATGCCGTTCGGCAGCGTGGCCGGGTTCCAGACGAACGCGTACGTGCCCAGCCGGGAAACGATGGACCGGATCGAAGCCGCCCTGGGTCCCCTGCACCCCATCGATGTGACCGGATACGATCCGGCGCGGACCTACCGCCTGGAGGGCGCCCGGGGCACGCTCGGGTTCATCAGTTCGGTGAGCCAGCCGTTCTGCGCCCAGTGCGGGCGGCTCAGGCTCACGGCCGAGGGGCGGCTCCGGCCGTGCCTCCTCCGGGACGACGAAACCGACCTCCGCGCGCTGCTGCGCACCGGCGCGGCCTACGAGGAGATCCGGGAGCGATTCCGGGCGGCGGCGTATCGAAAGCCCTGGGGCCACGGGCTGGCCCGTGGCGTCATTCCGCAGCGCCGGATCATGTCGCAGATCGGCGGATAGAGGTCGAGTCAAGTTCGTCCCCCACACGGCGGCCGATCCTGCGGGCCGCGATCACCGCGCGAGCGTCTTGTGCCAGCGGTCAGGGCTCTGCGAGATCATGAAGGGCGCATCGGGGCGCGAAATCGGCGCCGACTTGCGAACACCTGTACGGGTGACCCGAGGGACTTGTCCTCCCGACGGAGAACGGTGTCGTCGGTGGTCAAGACGGGAACGAGGAGCGGGGGGCCATGGGGGACACGCAGCGTGACCGATGGGAACTGCGCCCCACACGAGACGGGAACCCCGCTCGACCTCTGTCAGAAAATTCAATCCACCCACCGGGGAGGCCCGAGAGCGACGGAGGGATCGCCTTCGATATCGTCGCCGTGGCGGCCTCTGCCGGCGGACTGAACGCGCTGAGCCAGGTCCTGTCGGGTCTGCCTTCGGAATTCGGCGCGGCGATCGTCGTGGTCCAACACCTGGATCCCCGGCACCGAAGCCTCATGGCGGACATCCTCAGCCGCCGCACCTCCCTGCGGGTGAAAGAGGCGGAGGACGGCGAAACCATCCGGCCCGGGATGATCTATATCGCTCCTCCCGACCACCACCTGCTCGTCAATCCGGACGGCGCGCTCTCTCTGTCCCGCTCGGAACTGGTCCACTTTGTGCGGCCCTCGGCCGATCTGCTCTTCGAGTCGGTCGCGGCGAGCTTCAAGGACCGGGCGATTGCCGTCGTGCTCACCGGTTCGGGCAGCGATGGGACGATGGGAGTGCGGGCCATCAAGAAGATGAAAGGCACGGTGATTGCGCAGGACGAGGCGTCGTCCGAGTTCTTCGGCATGCCCGGGTCGGCCATCGACACCAAAAGCGTCGATTTCGTCCTGCCGTTGAACGAGATCGCCCCCGCTCTGGTGACCCTGGTCAGGGGAAGCCCCAGTGAACGGCGCTGACGATCTCGGGCTCGAGCCGCTGCTCGAGTACCTGAAGAAGAGCCGCGGATTCGATTTCACCGCCTACAAGCGGGCGACGCTCGCGCGGCGGATCGACAAGCGGCTGCAGGCGCTCGGCCTCGAAAACACCAATCAGTATCTCGACTTCCTCGAGGTCCATCCGGTCGAGTTCAACCACCTGTTCAATACCATTCTGATCAATGTGACCTCGTTCTTCCGCGATCAGCCGCACTGGGAAAGCCTGGCCAAAGACGCCCTCCCGGCCATCCTCGCGGCGAAGGCGCCCCAGGACCCGGTCAGGGTCTGGAGCGCCGGGTGTTCCTCCGGAGAGGAGGCCTACACCGCCGCCATCATCCTGGCGGAGGCGCTGGGGATCGAGCAATTCCGAGAACGCGTCAAGGTGTATGCCACCGATGTGGATGAGGAGGCGCTGAACACCGCCCGCCAGGCAGGCTACGGGCCCGGCGATGTGGAGGCGGTCCTGCCTGCCCTGGTGGAGAAGTATTTTTATCGGGAAAACGGGCGGTTCATCTTTCACAAGGACCTGCGCCGGTCGGTGATCTTCGGCCGCCACGACCTGGTCCAGGACGCCCCCATCTCACACGTGGACATCCTGATCTGCCGCAACGTCTTGATGTACTTCAACGCAGAGACCCAGGAGAAGATCCTGGCCCGATTCCACTTCGCGCTCAACGACGGCGGAGTGCTCTTTCTGGGCAGGGCGGAGATGCTGCTGACCTACGGCAATACCTTCGAGCCCAGCGACCTGACCCGGCGGATTTTTCGGAAGGGACCGAAGAACACGTCCGGCGGCCGCGGGCAGCTCCCGGCCCGGGCCAACCACGGAGGGAACGCCGCTCCCGCGGCGGTCGGGGAGCCCGACGTCTATCTGTCGGCGTTGGAAACCAGCCAGACCGCGCAGATGATCCTGGATCTCAACGAGACCCTGCTGTTCGCGAACGAGCGCGCGCGGGTCCTCTTCGACCTGAGTCACCGGGATCTCGGGAGTTCGTTCCAGGACCTGAAGATCACCTTCCGCCTCGGTGATCTGCGCGCCGCCGTCGCGCAGGCGCTCGGTGAGCGCCGCACGGTCAACCTGGAGGACGTTCAGTGGGTCTCGCCCGCCGGCAAGGACGAACTCACCCTCCAGGTGCGGGTGAAGCCCCTGGCGGGTCCCGGCGGCCGTCTGCTGGGCGCGGGCCTCTCGTTCGTCGACGTGACCACCTACAAGCGCGCGGAGGACCAGCTCCGCCTGACGAAGCAGGAAGTGGAAACCGCCTACGAGGAACTGCAGTCGACGAACGAAGAACTCGAGACCACCAACGAGGAGCTCCAGTCCACCGTGGAGGAGCTGGAAACGACCAACGAGGAGCTCCAGTCCACGAATGAAGAGCTGGAGACCATGAACGAAGAACTGCAGTCCACCAACGAAGAGCTGCACACCGTCAATGAGCAGTTGCGGGTGCGGACCGACGAACTGAACGAAACGAACGCGTTCCTTGAAACCGTGATGTCCAGCGTGCGCAGCGCGGTGATCGTCGTAGACCGCGACATGAAAGTGCTCGCGTGGAACCCCAAGGCCCGGGATCTGTGGGGCCTTCGCAGCGAGGAGGCCCTGGGGAAGAATCTGCTCAACCTCGACATCGGCCTGCCGGTCGAACAGCTGCGGGCGCCGGTCCGGGTCTGCCTCGCCGGGGATGCCGAGGCCCGCACGATCACGGTGCCGGCCGTCAACCGCCGGGGGAAGACGTTTCAGTGCGTGGTGGACTGCGCGCCGCTCGTCGTGGCGGGGAAGGACATCCGCGGGGTGGTCATGATGCTCCACGAACCCGCGGACGAAACGTCCTCCTGACATCGCACAGGCGGATGGCGGGGGAGGCACGGTGCGCGTGACACGAACGATCTCCGGCCGCCGGAGCGGCGGGACAAGCCCGGCGTCCTCCCCGCCGGACACGGCGGACCGAACGGTCCGCCTGCCCGGCGCGCAGAGCCGGCCGGGTGAGGCCTCGACCGCGCTCGCGGCGCTGAAGGCTTCCGCGGACGCGCTGCGTCGGGAGCACGCGATCCTCACCCGCGCCTGGCGATCGGCTGAGGCCAACCTCGCCCACGCCAGGAGACTCCTCGAGCTGGTGCCCGAGGGGTATCTGGCGACCGATGCCAATGGAGTGATCCAGGACGCCAACTTCACCGCCTGCACCCTGCTCCATACCCCCGCGCACTATCTGGCCGGCAGGCCGCTGATCCTCTACGTCGTCCCCGACCTGCGTCCACCCTTGCGCCGGTGGCTCGCCCGCGGCGACGCGGAGGGTCCCTTTCGGAAGTGGTTCCTCCGGCTGCAGCCGCGCAGCGGGGCGCCGTTCGACGCGGCGCTGACGGTGATCGTGGCCCGCGATCGCAGAGGACATGTCGCCCGGATGCACTGGATCGTCCGCGACGCCACCGCCGACGGCCCGGCGGGAGAGCGGAGCCATCGCCTCCCGGCGGACCTCACGCCGCTGGTCCGCGCGCGCACGCCCGTGCGCGCCCTGTCGCAGCTCTCGCGGCATGAGCTCCTCGCCCACGTGCACGCGCTGCACGCCGTACAGGCGCGCGCCGCGGAAGGCACACAACTCATCGTGCGGCTGCAGGCCATCACCGCCGCCCTGGCCGAAGCCCGGACGCCCGATCAGGTGGCTGCGGTGATCGTCGATCGGGGAGCGCAGGCCCTGGGAGCGGCGGCGGCCTCCATGAACCTGCTGAGCGACGACGGGACCGCGGTGGCGCTCGTCCACGCGGTCGGCATTCCGGAGGGCGTGCGCAGGCGCTGGCGGCAGTTCCCGCTCTCCGCGCCCACGGCGGTGACGCAGGTCATTCGCACGGGCGCGCCGATCTTCCCGGATCCCGACGCGGCGGCCCCGGGGGACGACCCGCTGCTCCTGGGCGTCCAGACCATTCTCCGCGACCGCGTGTGGACCGTGCTGCCGCTCCTGTCGGGCCGGCATTCGATCGGCGCCCTGGTCTTCATTCTTCCGGAAGGACGCGGGCTCACGAAGGACGAGCGAAGTTTCACCCTGAACCTGGCGCACCTGGGGGCTCAGGCGCTCGAACGGGCGCGCCTCCAGGAGCGCGAAATCCGCTCGTGGGCCGAGAGCGAGCGCCTTCAGAAGACCCTGTTGAATGCGATCGCCCACGATCTCAAGACCCCGCTGACGACCGTTCAGGGCTGCCTCGACACGGTCCTCACCGAAGGCCACCGGCTCGAGCCCGCGGCGCGCCGGGAACTCCTGACCATCGCGCACCAGGGGGTGAAGCGTTTTGCCCGGCTGGTCACCGGCGTCCTTCAGATGAGGCGGCTCGAAACGGGCATCGTGCAGCTGAGGCGGGCACCGGCGAATCTGGCGGACGTGGTGCAGGAAGCCGTCGAGGAAGCGTCGGGCAAACAGGACCGGGCGCGCTGCCGGGTCGACCTCCCCGACGGTCTCCCGTTGATCCCCATGGACCCCCTGCTCGTGTCTCATGTGCTGATCAATCTGCTGGACAACGCCGTCAAGTACTCCGCCCCCCAGACCCCGATCGACGTGGGCGCTCACGTGGAGGACGGGCACGTCGTCGTCAGTATCGCCGACCAGGGGAACGGGGTCTCCCCCGAGCACCTCAATCAGGTGTTCCTGGCGTCGGGGCACCCGAATGGGCCGCTCACGTCCGACCGGGCGCGGGGGTCCGGGCTCGGCCTCACCATCGCCAGAGGGTTCGTAGAAGCCCACCAGGGCCGCATCTGGGCGGCGCGGCGGGAGGGAGGCGGCTTGGTCGTCAACGTGAGCCTCCCCATCGCGTGAGGCCGATGAGCCCCCACGGCCTTCGCGTCCTCGTCGTCGACGATGACCCCGCGCTCCGGCGGCTGCTGCGCATCGTGCTTGGGAGACAGGCCTACACGGTCTTCGAAGAGGGAACCGCCGGGGCCGCGCTGGCGACGGCCGCCGCCGTGCGTCCGGACATCGTCATCCTGGACCTGGGGCTGCCCGATGGGGACGGCGTCGAGGTCACCCGCCGCCTCAGGGCGCAGGGGAATACCCCGATCCTCATCCTCTCGGTCCGCGACCAGGAAGAGGAGAAGGTTGCGGCGCTCGACGGGGGGGCCGACGACTACCTGACGAAGCCGTTCGCCGTCGGGGAGCTGCTCGCCCGCATCCGGGTGCTGCTCCGGCGTCTTGCCGGGGAGGGCACGGGAGAGCCGTTCCGGCACGGGGATCTCGAAATCGACCTGGGACGCCGCCTCGTCAAGGTCGCCGGCACCGCCGCCCGCCTGACCCCCACCGAATACGAGCTGCTCAAAGCCTTCGTCCTGGCCCGCGGCAAGGTGCTGACCCATCAGCAGCTCCTCCGGCAGGTTTGGGGACCCGGCTATGCCAAGGAACCTCACCTCCTCCGAGTCAACATCAGCAACCTCCGGCGCAAACTTGAGCGCGATCCCGCGCACCCGCATTACATCCTCACGGAGTCCAGAATCGGCTACCGATTGGGGAATTAGGACAGTCCCCTGAGGGTCTGCCCTGAGGTCTTGACACTTTCTTGACGAGATCGGCGCCCTTTCTTGTCATCCGTTTGACGCCTCTCCGCGTAGATTGAACAGGGGGGGTAGTCCGCTTCCACGGCGCGGCGGTGAGTTGACCCGAGCCAATTGATCTCTGGGCAAGGAGCGGACTCTCCGATGGATGAACAGGCGTGGACACGCTGCTGGGGCGACGGTTGCAGGCCGGCGTCAGACCGGAGAAGGGCTCACCCTGTGGGTCGAAGACGCCGGACAGGCCACCGTGCTTCGCCTTTCGGGAAATCTCGATCACGACACGGCTCCAATCCTGAGGAATGCGTTGGAACCGGCCGTTGACAGTTCCAAGAACGTGGTCCTGGACATGTCCAACGTCACCAGGATCGATGCCGCCGGCTTTCGCGTCCTGGAGACGTGCGATCAGCGCGCCCGCCGCCACGGATGCCGCGTGATCCTGGCCGCCCCGTCGCCCTACGTCGGCAGGCTGCTCAGGCTGCTCAAGCTGGACCAGGTCATTCCTGTGTCCCCCGCAGTTCCGAACGCGTGAACGCTCCCCTCTCCGGACTCACCGGGGACCCGGCGCGGCATCACGGGACCCCCGCGGGGCCTGCGCTGCCCTCCCTTGATCGACCGGCCCCCGACCCGGCGCCCGCGGCGAGTCGCATCCCGGCATCGGGCGCGCGCGCGAAAGTGCTGGTCGCGGATGCGCAGCCGATCACGGTGGTGGGGCTGGAGTCCGTGCTGCGGTCGGATCCGGCGCTGGAACTGGTGGGAACGTGCCACACCGGCAGGGACGCGCTGGCACTCTGCGCGTCCACCCACCCGTCGGTCCTGATCACCGAGGTGACCCTGCCGGACATGTCCGGCATCGAGCTCTGCCGGACCGTCAAGCGGTCCGCCCCGGATGTGGACGTGCTGATGCTCACCGCCTGCGACGACGACGCCAGCATCTTCGGAGCCGTCGGCGCGGGCGTGGCGGGATACGTGCTCAAGGACATCACGCCCGACAACCTCCTGCAGGCGATCCACGCGGTCCGGCGGGGGCAGGCGCTGGTCCATCCCGGCATCGCGCGGCGGATGCTCAACCGGCTCACGCATTTCTCGAAAGACGGGAACGGCGGCCCGGTGCTCGGTGAGCATCTGACCGACCGGGAGGCCGAAATCCTCGCCGAGGTCGCTCGGGGGCTGCCCAACAGGGAAATCGCGCACAAACTGTTCATCTCCGAAAGCACGGTCAAGAGCCGGTTGAGGAGCATCTTCAGCAAGATCGAGGTGCGGGGCCGCGCCCAGGCCGCCGCCTTTGCGATCCGCGGGGGGTACGTGCGCTAGGCGCCGCGCGGGTGACGATGGAGCAACGCCGGACGCCACCCGGTCGCCGGGTGGCGTCCGAAACGCGCGCCCGCCGCGTGGGGGCCGCTTACTCTTCCTCGCCCTCCAGGTTCCGTTCGAGCTTGCGCTTGACGCGCTGCAGGGCGTTGTCGATGGACTTGACGTGGCGGTGGAGCTCGGTCGCCATCTCCTGGTACGACTTCCCTTCCAGATAGGCCGTCAGCACCCGGCACTCCAGATCGCTCAAGTTCTTCCGGATGCGCTCGCGCATGGTGAGCGAGGCTTCCTGGTTGATCACGAGCTCTTCGGGATCGGACACCTTGATGCTGCTGATCACATCCAGGAGGGTGCGGTCGGAGTCTTCATCGTAGATCGGCTTGTTCAGGGAGATGTACGAGTTGAGCGGGATGTGCTTCTGCCGGGTCGCCGTCTTGATCGCGGTGATGATCTGGCGGGTGATGCACAGCTCGGCGAAGGCCCGGAACGACGAGAGCTTGTCCCGCCGGAAATCCCGGATCGCTTTGTAGAGGCCGATCATCCCTTCCTGGATGATGTCCTCGCGATCGGCCCCGATGAGGAAGTACGCCTTGGCTTTGACCCTGACGAAGTTGCGGTATTTGTTGATGAGGAACTCGGCGGCGAACTCGTCTCCACTCTTGGCACAATCGACTAACTGCTCATCGACCATTTCCTGATACACGGGTACGACTGGCCTGCGCGCAACTACCACGCCTCTCGCCTCCGCCCCGAATGTTCGATTGTGTCAGACGACTCGTGATGCATCTCGGATGTTAGCATCGACTCTCTTCGTCGGGGCGCCGGATCACCCGGTCGTGTCGGACGATCGCCTGCCCCGCTGGGCGCTGCTTGTGGCTGCTGCCGCAAGTTAGTCATATTATACGAACGCACCACTGTCAAGTCAATGTCAAGACTCGCGCGCGGGGCGCGCAGAGGCCGCGCCGGGGCGGGCGCCGGCGCGCGCCCCGCCGCCCGCAGCGGCCGCGGGGAGATGCCGCGCCACTTCGAAGAGCAGCAAGGCGGCGGCCACGGAGACGTTGAGCGACGCCACCACCCCTCGGAGGGGAATCCGCACCACACGGTCGCACCGCTCCCGAACCAGCCGGTGGAGACCGCGACCCTCGCCGCCCACCACCAGGGCGACCGGGGGGGCCAGGGAGACCTCATCGTATCGTTCCCCTCCCGCGGGATCAGCCCCCACGACCCACACGCCCTGCGCCTTCAGGTGGCCCAGCGCGGCCACGAGATTGCCGGCCTGCGCCACGAGACAGTGGGCGAGCGCACCCGCCGACGCCCGCGCGACCGCGGGGCTCAGTCCCGCCGCCCGCCGCCGCGGGATGATGACACCGTGCGCGCCGGCGGCCTCGGCCGTCCGGATCACGGCGCCGAGGTTGTGGGGATCCTCGACGCCGTCGAGCGCGATCAAAAACGGCGCCTCCCCGCGGTCCCGGGCGCGCCGGAGGAGATCGTCTACGGTCGCGAGGGGCGCGGCCGCGACCAGCGCCGCGACCCCCTGGTGGACCAGGCCGCGCGCAAGCGTATCCAGGCGTCGCCGGTCCACGGTCTGGACGACCACCCGGCGGACATGGGCTTCGTGCAGGATCTCCCCGAGCGACCCCCGGGCATCCGCGCCGCCGGCCACCAGCACGCGGGACACCGGCCGGCCGGCCCGCAGCGCCTCGAGCACCGCCCGCCGCCCGAGCAGCGGGGCCGGAGCGTCCTCGGCCGCCATCAGCGGAGCCGCCAGGTCCACCCGGTCGGAGCGTCTTCGAGAAGCACGCCCACGGCCTGGAGGCGGGACCGGATCGCATCGCTGGTGGCCCAGTCCTTTTGCCGCCGCGCCCGCATGCGGCCCTCCGCGATCAACGCCACGAGATCGTCCCCCGAGATCTCGTCGGCCGGTCCCTCTCCCCGGAGTCGTGCCAGCAGGGGGTGGGCGGAGCCGAACAGGTCGGGCCGTTCATTGACGAGGTCCCGGGCCAGCCGGTAGAGCGACCTGCGCTGCTCCGCCGTCACCGCGGCCGTCAGGCGGAAGCCGAGCACGCCGGCCAGCGTGCGGAGCGCTTCCCGGCCGGCCCGGAGCCCGGCGAGCGCCGCGGGCGAGGGATGCCCGCCGGCCTTGGCCGCGGCGTCCGCGGCCCTGTTGACCGCCGTTGCCAGATCGAAGATCGCGGCGAGGGCCCGGGGCGTGTTGAAGTCGTCGTCCATCGCCGCGGTAAACACCTCCCCCGCCGCTGCGGCGGCGCGGATCAGGCCCGCCGGATCCCCCGGTGATTCCGCGGCCTCTCCGCCGGCGTGGGCGGCCGGCCGGGCCGGGGCGGCCGCCGCGCCGCCGCGGGGACCGTCGCCGCGCAGGACGGTCTCCACGTGCTCCACCGCGGTGCGCAGCCGCTCCGCTCCCCGTGTGGCCGCGTCGAGCGCCTCCTCGGTCCACGTCGCCGGGCTGCGGTAATGGGAGGACAACACAAACAGCCGGATGGCATCGGGCTGGTAGCGCTCCCCGGCCGCCTCGATCGTCACGATGTTCCCGAGGTGGCGCGTCATCTTCTCCTGGCCCTCGGAAGGACGGAGCAGCCCGTTGTGCACCCAGTAGCGGACGAACGGCTTCTTGCCCGTGACCCCCTCGGACTGGGCGATCTCGTTCTCGTGGTGGGGGAAGATGAGGTCCTGGCCTCCGCCGTGGACGTCGAGCTGCTGGCCGAGGAGGGACAGCGACATCGCCGAGCACTCGATGTGCCACCCGGGGCGGCCCCGCCCCCAGGGACTGTCCCAGGCCGGCTCCCCGGGCTTCGCCGCCTTCCAGAGGACAAAATCCATCGGGTGCTCTTTTCTCGGATCCACGTCGATGCGGGCGCCGGCCTGCATCTCTTCGAGCGAGCGGCCGGAGAGCCGGCCGTAATCCGGAAATTTCGTCACCCGGAAGAACACATCCCCATCGACGGCGTAGGCCAGGCCCCGATTCACGAGGGCCTGGATCATCTCCAGCATCTTCGGCACCGCGGCGGTCGCGCGCGGGTAGTGGTCGGCCCGCCGGATGCCGAGCCAATCCATCTCCCGGAGGAAGCGTTCGGCGTATTCCGCCGCCAGCGCCTCCACCGTGATGCCCCGCTCCCGGGCGGTCTCGATGATCCGGTCTTCGATATCGGTGAAGTTCTGGACGAGCGTGACGCGGTAGCCCCGATATTCCAGATACCGGCGGATCACGTCGAAGACCAGGAAGGAGAGGGCGTGGCCGACGTGGGCGGGGCCGTAGAGGTTCGGGCCGCAGATATACATGCGCACTTCGCCGGCGTGCAGGGGCACGAGCTCTTCCGCGCGCCTGGAGAGGGTATTGTAGACGCGGATCGCCATCACCCGGCCCTCGGCACGCAGGATGACCGGATCAGAACAACGGCCGCCGGACGGGCACGGCCGTCAACTCCGCCGTGAGTTCCCACCGGCCTTCGGTTCGCCACGTCCAGGGATCCACGTCGGTCACGCGGCGGAGATCGAAGCACCCCCGATCGGCCAGCACGCGGAGGCGCGACTCGCCTCGCTCCCAGCGCCGCTCGAGGATGCGCACGATCCGATAGAAGGCGGTGCCCCGCCAGAACCCGGTGGGGCGGGGACGGCGGCCCGCGGGCTCCGTCTCGACCACGATGGGCTCGGCGAGGACCCGGCGTTCGATCAGGATAAGATGGGGATGGCGCGGCCGCCGCCCGTCGTGGTCCCCGGAGCGCGGCCCGGACGTCATCCGGCGGCGCCCCGCGGCCGGGGCGGGGCAGGCTCCAGGCTGGCCACCGCCTGCGCGGCGATGCCTTCTTCCCGGCCGATGGCGCCCATGCCCTCGGTCGTCGTCGCCTTGACGTTCACGCGATCGTGGGCAACGTGGAGGATGCCGCTGATCGCCGCGCGCATCGCCTGGACGTGGGGGGCGAGGCGGGGGGCTTCCGCGAGAACCACGACGTCAACGTGCGCCGGCCGCCACCCGTGCTCGCCGAGCAGGGCGGACACCCGGGCCAGGAGGACCAGGCTGTTCGCGTCCTGATAGGCCGGATCGGTCGGCGGGAAATGGTGGCCGATATCGCCGAGCCCCGCGGCGCCCAGCAGGGCGTCCATCACGGCATGCACGATCACGTCTGCGTCGGAGTGTCCGACCAGTCCTCGGGCGTGGGGAATCTCCACCCCGCCGAGCACGAGGGGGCGCCCGGGCCCGAACCGGTGCGCGTCGAACCCGACGCCCACCCGCAGCATGCGGCCGGCATCCGCGTCGCGGGCGAGCAGGGCCTCGGCCAGCGCCAGGTCTTCGGGCACGGTCACCTTCAGGTTGGTGGGATCGCCGGGGACGAGCCGGACGGGAATCCCCAATCGCTCCACCAGCACCGCGTCGTCGGACCCGCGAAACCCCTCCCGCGCCGCCGCCTCGTGCGCGCGCGCGAGGAGCGCGCGGTGAAACGCCTGGGGGGTCTGAATCCGATAGAGGGAGCCTCGATCGAGGGTTTCCAGGGCCCACCCGCCCTCGCCTCGCTTGACCGTCTCGCCGACCGGCAGGGCGGCCGTCGCCGCGCCGGCGCGGGCCCCCGCCGCGATCACCTCCGAGGCCAGCGGGCGCGAGAGAAAGGGCCGGGCGCCGTCGTGGACGAGCACCAGATCCGGACCCGGAGGAAGGACCTGGAGCCCGCACGCCACCGAGGCCTGCCGGTCGGCTCCCCCCGGCACGACCGCCGCGACCTTGGTGAGCCCCGAGCGCCGCGCCATCTCCTGGATCGTCGAGACCGCATCGTGCGGGACCACCACGGCGATCGTCTCGATCTCATCGACCTGCTGGAGGGTCGCGAGCGCGTGGTGGACGAGGGGGCGACCGTGCAGCATCACCAGCGACTTGGGGGTCGCCGCTCCGAGCCGCTCGCCGCGCCCGGCCGCCGGAACGACGGCCGCCGTCCGAACCCCGGCGTTCACCGGGTGGCGCCGTCCTTCTCCAGCGCCTTCGGGCGGGCGAAGATCATCCGCCCCGCCACCGTCTGCAGGACGCTGGTCACGACCGTGTCCAGGGTCTCGCCGATGTGCCGCTTCCCGCCCTCGACGACGATCATCGTCCCGTCGTCGAGGTAGCCCACCCCCTGGCCGGCTTCCTTGCCGTCTTTGATGACGTGCACGGACAGTTCTTCGCCCGGGATCATCGCCGGCTTGATCGCGTTCGCCAGTTCGTTGACGTTCAGGACGCGGACCCCCTGCAGCTCCGCGATCTTGTTCAGGTTGTAGTCGTTGGTGACGATCCAGGCCCCGATCGCCCGCGCCAGGCGGACGAGCTGGGCGTCCACCTGCCCCAGGGCGAAGTCGTCCTCCTCCTCGTAGATCTGCACCGTCTGCTGCTTCTTCTGCATCCTGTTCAGGATATCGAGCCCCCGCCGGCCCCGGTTCCGGCGGATCTGGTCGCTCGCGTCGGCGATGCGCTGCAGCTCGGCCAGCACCGACCGCGGAACCAGAATCGGCCCTTCGAGGAACCCTGTTTCCGAGATGTCGGCGATTCGCCCGTCGATGATGACGCTCGTGTCCAGCAGCTTGGGGACGCTGGTGCGCCGCAACTTCCGGTCCCGGCCCGCCAACCGTTCGGCGAGGCGCGGGAACGCCGCGAGGAAATCCTCGCGCCGCTGGATCCCGAGGTGGAGCCCCAGGTATCCAAAGACGAGCACCGCGCACAGGGGGATGATGTACCGTCCGATGATCGGCACGCCCAACAGGGGAATGCTCACCAGGAACGCGACCAGCAGCCCCAGGATCAGCCCGGCGGCCCCCGCGAGCACGTCCCTGAGCGGCACCCCGCCCAGGTGGTGCAGGACCCACATCATCGACGCCACGAACCAGCGGCGCACGGGCGGCGCCGCCAGCCAGCCGACCAGGGCCCCGAGCGTGATCCCGATCGCGAGCGCGCTGAGCCGCGGCGCCGGTTGGCCGCCGCCGCGCAGCATCTCGTTCCGGACGAGATCGGCGATCTGGTACCCGACGAGGGATCCAATGAGAACTCCGAGCGCTCGAACGAGACGAATCATCGCCGCTCACCAAATTCCGCGACCGCACGGCCTGGTCGGGTGGGAAGATGATAAATGACAGTTCATTATACCATGGGTAACCGGTCGGAGAGTGCAACTCCGATCGCCGAGGCGTGCGCGTGAAAACCTTGACATCCCCCCACTGCATTCCTATAATGAGGCCGATCTTCTCGCGAAATCGATCGTTCGCGCAAGAGTCCAGACGGGAGGCGGGCGCCGCATGAGAGGGATCGAACCGTCTTTCCAGGATCAGGTCGAGGCGCATCTCATCCGTCACCGGAGCATCCTCGATGTGCTGAGCAAGCTCCAGGAATCCGGCGCCCGCGTCAATCGCTCCGTGGTGAAGGCTGTAACCTCGTGCGGCTGCATCACGATCGACGCCAGCAAGCAGGAGTTTCCGTCCGATGTGGGCCTCGCGGAACTCAAGGCATTCCTGGCCAGTCATCTCACCGGGTCGCTGTGCGAGCGGTGCCGGGAGACGATCGAGACCGAGATCGGATCGGCCCTCTTTTACACCGCGGGCCTCTGCAGCCTCCTGGACCTCAAGCTGGACGAAATCTTGGATAAGCAGCACAGCCGGATCAAGAGCCTCGGCATCTACAACCTCACCTGAGTTCGGTCGGGGCGTCACCCCCGGCGGGGTTGCTCAACGGCGTCCGCAAAGCCAATCGAAGCGAGGAGTAGAACCAAGGTAAGCCGCGTCAGACGGACTCGTCACTTTACGGCCGCGCGCTGATTCCGGCTGCCGCCGGAGCCCGACCGCAGCCGCGCCGGCACATCCGGACCCGCCTTCCTCAATCGGGACCCGACATCCCAGTCTCGTCGCCATAGGAGCATTCTCTTTCGCTCAAGTCGTTTGCGCAGGGCGGAAGGTGGGGGAACGGAAGGAGGAGAATCGGGTCAGCATTGCGGCTCCCGGGGGGGAGGGGACGCCAATGCTGGACCTGATCATTCGCCAGGGACGCGTTGATGACGAAGGCCCGTTGGCCGACATCGGAGTGCGGGACGGGCGTATTGACCAGGTAGCCCCAGCCGTTCGCGAAGAGGCCCGCCGGGAGCTCCATGCCGGCGGCAAGGTGGTGATTCCCGGGCTCATCGAGCCCCATATCCATCCGGACAAGGCGTTCCTCGAGCAAAAGATGCCCAACCGCTCGGGGACCCTGGAAGAGGCCATTCGCAATACGGCCGCGCTCAAAGCGCGGTACACAGCGGAGGATGTGCGTGAGCGCGCGGAGCGCGTCCTCGAGTGGGCCGTTCGGCGGGGGACCACGACCCTGCGCGCCCATCCGGACGTCGATCCCATCGAGAAGCTGATGGGCGTCGAGGCCCTGCTGGCGCTGCGTCAGGCGTACGCCGACGTGCTCGACCTGCAGATCGTCGCCTTTCCTCAGGAAGGCATCATCAAAGCGCCCGGGACGGAGGAGTTGATGCGCGAGGCGATCCGGCTCGGGGCCGATGCCGTGGGCGGATGCCCGTACAACGAGGCGGGCATCACGGAGACCCGGCGCCATATCGATATCTGTTTCCGGCTCGCGGCGCAGCACGGCCTTCCGATCGACATGCACGTCGACTTTGCGGACGACGTGGACGATCCCCGGTACACGACGGCCGAGTACATTGCCCGCAAGACGATCGCCGAGGGGTATCAGGGCCGCGTCAGCCTGGGCCACGTGACCACGCTTGGCGCCGTGGCGCCGGAGGCGCGCGCGTCTCTCTTCGAGCTCCTGGCCCAGGCCGGCATCTCGATCGTGATGCTCCCCGCGACGGATCTGCACCTCAGCGGGCGCAAAGACCGCCGCACCGTGCGCAGAGGCCTGGCCCCCGCAAAGGAGTTGCTGGCCGCCGGCGTCAACGTGGCCATCTCCTCGAACAACATTCGCAACGCGTTCACGCCGTTTGGGCTGGCCGACATGCTGCAGATCGGACTCCTGCTCTGCCACACGGCCCACATGGGGTCGCCGGGCGAGCAGATGGCGGTGCTGCGGATGGCGACGGTGAACGCGGCCCGGGCGATCGGCATCGGAGACGTCTACGGTCTTGCCGCCGGCCGTCAGGCGGATCTCCTCGTCCTGGACACCGAGCGGGTCGCCGACGTCCTGGTCGACCAACCCGATCGTCTCTACGTCGTCAAGCGGGGACAGGTGACGGTCACCACGCATCGCACTGTCGAAGTCCATCGGGGCCCGGGCACGCGCTCGGGCGAACGGCCGGCCGCAGGACCGTCCCGTCAGGCCGACCGAATACGGGAAGGAGGGGTTCCGAGATGAACACACGTCTCCCCACCGAGATCGTCGCCTCCGTGCTCGCCGCGTCCACCGTGATCCTGTCGCTCCCCCCGCTCAACCTGCCGCCCTGGGCCGTGTTTGTGAGCTGGGCCGGCTGCTTCGCGGCGGGCGGGCCGCGCGCGGAGAACTTGACGAAGCTGTGGAAGACGATGCCGATCGGCTCCACCTACGCCCTGCTGATCGTGCTCGTCGTGCAGGCCACCAGCGGCCGCCTCTCCTTCTGGGGCGCCCAGGCGGACACCATGGCGACCATCTTCCTGCTCAACACCGCGCTCATGTACACGGGCCGAATCAAAGCCGTGGGCTTCGTTCCCGGAATGTTCTTCGGATTTTCCTCCTTCTTCGCCACCTACTTTGGAGGCTGGGGGCCCATCGCGCACAACCCGTTCACCGCGTGGATCGCCGTCATCATCATGAATGCCATCGGGCCGGCCTATGCGTATCTGAACGTCAAGCTGGCGCTGCCCGTGCCCAACCGGCCGAGGGGTAAAGGCGTTGTGACCGCGCCGGCGGAGCCCTAGGAGGACCGCCTCCGGGGAGTCCTCGAGGGAGCCCGCGCGGCGCCGGCGTGTCCGGTGCGCTAGCCGATCAGGAGGTCGAGGGCCTCCCGGATGTCCCCCACACCGGCGAGCTCCAGCCCTCCGCGATCCTCGATCCCCGACAGGTTGGCGCGCGGCAGGATGACCCGCCGGAACCCGAGCTTCGCCGCCTCCGCGACCCGGCCGGCGATCCGGCTCACCGCCCGGATCTCTCCGCCGAGCCCCACTTCGCCGACCACGGCCGTTCCGGGATCCGCCGGGCGCTCCCGGTGGGAGCTCGCGACCGCGAGGGCGACCCCCAGGTCCACCGCCGGCTCTTCCACCTGAACGCCGCCCGCGACGCTCACGTAGACGTCGAAGGCGGCGAGGTGGAATCCCGCCCGTTTTTCCAGGACCGCCAGGAGCAGCAGCATCCGGTTGGTGTCCACGCCGGCCGCCGTCCGGCGGGGCAGGCCGAACGGGGTCCGGGTGACGAGCGCCTGGACCTCGAGCAGCAGCGGCCGCGATCCCTCCACGGCGCAGACGACGACCGAGCCGGGGGCGTCGAGCGGGCGCTCGGAGAGGAACAGCGCCGACGGATCCGACACCTCGGCCAGCCCCCGGCCGCTCATGGAGAAGATCCCGATCTCGTTCGTCGACCCGAAACGGTTCTTCGTCACTCTCAGCAGGCGGTAGGCGTGATGACGCTCGCCTTCAAAGTACAGCACCGTATCCACCATGTGCTCGAGGACCCGCGGACCGGCGATCGCCCCCTCCTTGGTGACATGGCCGACGATCAGGATCGCGGGCCCGCCGTCCGATTTGGCGACGCGGAGGAGATCGCCGGTGCACTCCCGGATCTGGCCGACGCTCCCCGGCGCCGCCGGCAGGTCGGGGCGATAGATGGTCTGGATCGAATCGATCACCAGCAGGGTGGGCTGCGCCTCCGCGACCCGGGCCGTGATCTCCTCGAGATTGGTCTCGGCGAGGACGAGGAGGCGGGGCGCGTCGATGCCCAGCCGCGCCGCCCGCATCTTCGTCTGCCGGACCGACTCCTCGCCGGACACGTAGAGGACCGTCCGGGTGGGGGCGAGGTGGTGCGCGACCTGAAGCGCCAGCGTGGACTTCCCGATGCCCGGGTCGCCGCCGAGCAGCACGAGGGACCCCGGCACCAGCCCGCCGCCCAGCACACGATCCACTTCGCCGAGCCCCACCGCCAGGCGCGGTTCGCGCTCGAGGGTCACCTCCCCGATCGGCGTCGGGGCCGACGCATCGGACGGGCGGGCGCGCCACGCCCGCCGGGGCGCGCCGGGCTCCGCGACCGGCTCTTCGACGAGGGTGCTCCAGGCTTCGCAGCCCGGGCAGCGGCCGAGCCACTTGGCGGACTCGTACCCGCACTCCTGGCACACGTACGCGACGCGGCCCGCGCCCGCGGCGTCCCCGCCCCGCCCCCGCCTCACCGCCGCTCCCGTCCGCCCGTCAGAGGCGACGGCCCGGGCAGCGCTGCCCGGGCCGTCGCCATCGCTCCCACTGTGCGCCGCGTGCTACGTCGCTTTGTCGGCCGCGACCGGCTCGCGCCGCTTCTCGAAGACCACCATGCCGTCGCGGGCATCGAGCACGATCTCGTCGCCCGCGTGGAACTTGCCGCGCAGCATGTCGTCCGAGAGCGGGTCCTCCACCAGGCGCTGGATGGCGCGCCGCAGCGGCCGCGCCCCGTACTGCGGGTCGAACCCCTCGCCGGCGAGGAGCTCCCGCGCGGCGTCGGTCATCACGAGCGACATCCCCTGGCCGCGGATCTCCCGCTTCAGCCGGTCCAGCAGGATCTCCACGATCGCCTTGATCTGCTCGCGGCTCAGCGGACGGAACACGATGATCTCATCGACCCGGTTGAGGAACTCCGGCCGGAACGTCCGCCGCAGCTCTTCCATCACGTGCATCTTCATCCGGTCGTAGGAGCGGTCGGCCTCCAGTTGATCGTTGCCGGTCCCGCGGAAGCCGAACCCGGTATCCCGCTGGATCTGCGGCGCGCCCACGTTGCTGGTCATGATGATGACGCAGTTCTTGAAATCGACGGTCCGCCCCTGGGCGTCGGTGAGGCGTCCGTCTTCCAGGATCTGCAGGAGGACGTTGAAGATCTCGGGGTGGGCCTTCTCGATCTCGTCGAGAAGCACGACCGAATAGGGCCGACGCCGGACCTGCTCGGTGAGCTGCCCTCCCTCCTCGTACCCGACATAGCCCGGAGGAGCCCCGACGAGCCGGGACACGGTGTGGCGCTCGGTGTACTCGGACATGTCGATGCGGACGACCGCGCCTTCGTCCCCGAAGAGGAACTCCGCGAGCGCGAGCGTGAGCTCGGTCTTGCCGACGCCGGTGGGGCCCAGGAAGATGAACGAGCCGATCGGCCGCCGGGCGTCCTTGAGGCCGGCGCGCGCCCGCCGGACCGCGCGGGACACGGCGTGCACCGCCTCGTCCTGGCCGACGATGCGGTGGTGGAGCGAGTCTTCCATGCGGAGGAGCTTCTCCGTCTCCTCCTCGACCAGGCGCATCACCGGGATCCCCGTCCAGCTCGACACGATGTCCGCGATGTCGTCGCCGCTGACCGTGGTGATGTCCCGGCCCTTGTCGGTCTTCCAGGAGCTCTCCAGCTCTTCGAGCTTCTGCCGGAGGACCTTCTCCTTGTCCCGCAGGCTGGCGGCCTTTTCGAAGTCCTGTCCCTTGATCGCCTCTTCCTTCTCGCGGCGCACCCGCTCCGCCTTGTCGAGCGCCTGGCGGACTTCCTGCGGGAGGAAGCTGGCCTGCAGGCGGATCTTGCTCGCCGCCTCGTCCATCAGGTCGATGGCCTTGTCCGGCAGGAACCGGTCCGAGATGTACTTGTCGGCCAGCGTCGCCGCGGCGACCAGCGCTTCGTCGCTGATCTTCACCCCGTGGTGGGCCTCGTACCGCTCGCGCAGCCCGCGCAGGATTTCCACGGTCTGCTCGACGTTGGGCTCCGCCACCAGGATCGGCGCGAACCGCCGCTCCAGCGCCGCGTCGCGCTCGACGTATTTGCGGTACTCGTCGAGGGTCGTGGCCCCGATGCACTGCAGCTCGCCCCGCGACAGCGACGGCTTCAGGATGTTGCTCGCGTCGATCGCGCCTTCCGCCGCGCCCGCGCCGACGAGGGTGTGCAGCTCGTCCACGAACAGGATGACCTCGCCCTGGGCTTTGCGAATCTCCTCCATCACCTTCTTCATCCGCTCTTCGAACTCGCCGCGATACTTCGTGCCGGCCACGAGCGCGGCCAGGTCGAGCTGGACCACGCGCTTGTTCCGGAGGACCTCCGGCACGTCGCCGCGGACGATCCGCTGGGCGAGCCCCTCGGTGATCGCCGTCTTCCCCACGCCCGGCTCGCCGATCAGGGCCGGGTTGTTCTTGGTGCGGCGGGAGAGCACCTGGATGACCCGTTCGATCTCGCGCTCCCGGCCGATCACCGGATCGAGCTTGTTCTCACGGGCGAGTTTGGTGAGATCCCGCCCGAACTCGTCCAGGGTCGGCGTCTTGCTGGCCTGCTTGGTGTAGGACGCGGTGCCTTCTTCGCCGAGGAGGTAGACCACCTGCGAGCGGACCCGCTCCAGATCCGCCCCCATCGCCTCCAGCACGCGCGCGGCCACGCCCTCGCCCTCGCGGATCAAGCCGAGGAGGAGGTGCTCCGTCCCGATGTAGTTGTGGCCCAGCCGGCGCGCCTCGTCGAGCGCCAGCTCCAGCACCTTCTTGGCTCTTGGGGTGAACGTGACTTCCTCGTGCGGCGTCCGCTCGCCGCGGCCGATCGCGCTCTCGATCTCGGCGCGCACGCGCTCGGGGCTGATGTTGAGGGATTCCAGGACCTTGCTGGCGACGCCCTCCCCCTCGCGAACGATCCCGAGCAGGATGTGCTCCGTCCCCACCGCGCTGTGGTTCAGCCGCTTGGCTTCCTCTTGGGCGAGGATGATGACTCGACGGGCACGCTCAGTGAATCGTTCAAACATCTCGCGGCTGACCTCCTCCCTGCCAGGTTGCGCGCGACGTCATCCGCTGATCCCGCTGCCTGCTACTTCTACGGACCGAACCATCCCGCTGTTCATCATCCCCGAAAGTCCGTGCCGCTCAGCGACCTCGGGGCCCGGCAGAGCGTGAAGGCGACCCCTCCACGTGGACCATCTTCCCTGCTACTTAGAGTACGTGTCCCCTCCCCCGGCCATTCCCGCTGGTCAGTCCCCGCACCATCGAAGGCCTGGGCTGTTCTCTTCTTCGCCTGCCTGCCGACTCCTGCCGGACGGCCTCCGGCGGCGCGTTGATCGCGTCCTCACAGTAGTATGCCCCGGCGCTGTCACGCCCGGACAACGTAGATTCGATCTTCCAAACCCGAAAGTCATCCCTTCGTGGGAGAGGCGGCGTACGTCGGGGGATCGGGTACAGACCTGACAACGCCCCCCGTGGCGCCGTCCAAGACCGCCAGGCACGGACGGAAAAGGTCGACACCGCCCGGAGGCCGCCACATAACACTCAATCATCAGGGAGATCGAAACGGGGGGACACCACGATCCGCGGAGAAAACCGACCGGCGGGTCGGAACAGCCGCCGGGGGATGGTTCAGCGCTTGATCGCCTTGATCGTGTACCTGATGGTCCCGCCGGGGGCTTTGACCGTGACGGTCTCCCCCCGGCGCTTGCCGAGGAGCGCCCGGCCGACCGGCGACTCGTTGCTGATCCGATCACGGCGGGGGTCCGCCTCGGGCGATCCGACGATGGTATAGGTCAATTCCTCCCCGGCCTCGTCGGCCAGGTGGACCGTGCTGCCGACCGTGACCACATCCGAGCGGACTTCGTGGTCGTTGATGACCTTGGCGTTGCGGAGCATCCCTTCGAGGGTGAGGATCCGGCCTTCGATGAAGGCCTGCTCGTTCTTCGCGTCCTCGTACTCGGAGTTCTCCATGAGGTCGCCGAACTCTTTCGATTGCTTGATCCGCTCGGCGACCTCCTTGCGCTTGACGGTCTTGAGGAACTCGAGTTCTTCCTCGAGCTTGCGCAGGCCCTCGGGCGTTAAAATCGTTTCTTTTTCATCCATACCGCTCGGCTCACCTGAGAGGAGTTCGCACCGCTCTGAAACGCCGTTCCCGTCCTGAAGAGGGGACGAGACTGAGGAACGCCCTCAGTCTCGACCTCGCATGACGCCAGGTAGTATAACGGATGAGGAAAACATTGTCAAAGGCCCTGCGAGGCCGGCGCGCGTGCGCCCGGCGCGGCTCCTCCCGCCCGCGCGGCCTGCCGGATCGCGTCCACCTCGGCGTCTGAGATCTTCCGCTCGAACCGCCGGAACCCCGACATCTGGAATCCGTGCCGGCGCATCAGCGCGTGGATCTCCTCGACCCTGTCGAGGTGCACGTCTCCCCCGAGGGTATAATCGTCGTAGCGGTGCTCGAGCGCGAGGAGGATGGTCTCCGCCATGCACGCCTCGCACGACCGCGGCGGGAACCCGAAGTCCAGCCCGAACTCGACCGGGCCCGGGACCTCGATGACCCCTCCGTCGATCACGAGCACATCGCCGCGCCGCTCGTAGACCTGCCGGGAGACGTTCCTGGGGCGCGAGACGTCGCAGACCACGGCGCCGGGGCGCAGATCCTCGGGCTCGATCAGCACGTCGGTCGCCGTGCTGACCGTGATCACCAGGTCGGCGGCCCCCACCGCCCGGCGGACGTCTGAGGTCACCTGCACACGCGCGGGGGCTTCGCTGCGGAGACGGGCCGCCAGGGCGTCGAGCCGGTCCCGGGTGCGGGCCGCCAGAATCAGCCCGCCCACCTGGTGCGCGAGGATCCGGCAGCAGGCCGCTCCGATCGCCCCCGTCGCGCCCACCACCGCGACCTCCGCCAGACGCGGGTCGATGCCCATCCGCGCCGCGCCGAGCAGCGCGCCTTCGATCGCGGTGGCGACGGTGAGGCTGTTGCCCGTGGTGACGCCGATCCGCAGCGCCTCGGCCACGGTCACCCCGCGATCCCCGACGACCTTGGTGAACGCCCCGAGGCCGAGGATGCCGGCCCCCAGGCGTTCCGCGATCCGGCCGGCCTGGATGAGGCGCCGGTAGACCACCTCGGGCGGCGCCGCGAGGATGACCCGGGGGGTCCACGGGAGGGCGATGAACCATCCCTCGGCCCGCGCTCCCGTGGGCGAGACGATGCCGGTGATGTGCGACGCCTCGAACGGCGGCACCGCGCGGAAGGCCGCCTCGACGAGGCGCTCGGGCAGGAAGCGGGTAAAGGGAAATTTCTGCGCGTACTGCGCCACGTACAGGGGATGCAGGACGAAGGCGAATCGCCCGATGGGCGCGCTCATGCCGCCGTCAGCGTTTCGACCCGCGGGCGAAACCCGGCCCGCAGCAGCCATTGCACATAGTCCTCCGGCTTGAGGTCGGCGCTCCGCCGCCCCGACAGCGCCAGGACGATGCCCTCCAGCACGTTCGTCCCGAGCGACCGGCCCTCCATCTCCGGCGAGACGGTGATCAGCGTCCGCACGCGGCGGCGCCGCAGGTCCTCGGCGTCCTGCGCGGTCACCGTCTGGGTCAGGACCGTCTTCCCGCTCAGGTCCTCCGGCATGTACCGCCGGATAAAGTGGAAGTCTCCGGCCAGGACCTCGGCCCACCGGAACACGTGCGGGTAGCGGGGGGCGTGCTGCTCCTGCTTCGCCCCCGTCGGATACAGCCACTGGAACGGGAGCTTGGTCAGGACCGGGAGCAGGCACGCCGCCAGGAACCGCACCGTGGTGAGCGACCGCATCGGGATGGGCAGCCCGAGGGCGAAGTAGAAATCCCCGAACAGCGTCTGCGCCCCGGCCTGGGCAAACGCCTCGGCCATCCCGTACCGGTCGACGCTGCTGACCTGCAGCACCCGGCGCCCGGCGAACGAGATGCCGGCCTCCTTGGGGAGGTACTCGAGAATGACGTACTTTTCCCAGGAGTTCTTGATGCCCCCGCCGTCCACCACCGGCGTCCGGCGGACGCCCCGGATCAACCGGGCCGCATCGCGGATCTTGTACCGGGCCCGCCCCGCCTGAAGGTAGAGGTCGATGCCGCCCATGCCGATCGCATCGACCTGGCCGTCGAGTTCCTCCACCAATCTCCGGTAGCGGGCCGTGTCGCCGTCGGTGCCGATCCGCTCAATGATGAAGCGCTCGCCGAGGATCTCCGTTTCCACGCGCTTGTCGCGCGTGCTGCTTCCCAGGCTCACGCTGACCACGCGCTTCATTACCTTTGTTCTACTCCTCGCTTCGATCGGCATTCGGATGGTTCTTAGACTCACTCCCTTGCCTCTCCTTCCACCGGGGCGTTGCGCTCGTACAGGATGCGCAGGCCTTCCAATCCGAGCAGCGGATCCACGTGGGCGATCGACCGGGTCTCCGGAGCGATCAGCTCCGCGAACCCGCCCGTCGCGACAACGGCCGCCTGTCCGCCCAACTCGCGCTGCATCCGCTCCACCATCCCGTCGACCTGGCCGGCGAACCCGAACAGGACGCCGGACTGGATCGCCGCGACCGTGTTCCGGGCGATGACCGACGGCGGCCGCGTGATCTCGACCTTGCGGAGCTGCGCGGCGTGGAGGGCGAGGGCGTCCATGGAGATGTCGACCCCCGGGGCGATCGCTCCGCCGAGGAAATCGCCTTCCGCGGAGACCACCGTGAACGTCATGGCGGTGCCGAAGTCCACCACGATCGCCGGGCCCTTGTAGGCGGCGTAGGCGGCGATCGCGTTCGTGATCCGGTCCGCGCCGACCTCGCGCGGGTTCTCGTAGAGCACGCGCATCCCGGTCCGGATGCCTGGGCCGACCTCCAGCGGCGGGCGCCCGAGGTAGGTCCGGGAGAGGCGCCGCAGCGTGGCCGCCAGCTGCGGCACGACGCACGCGATCGCCACGCCCGTGATGTCTTCGAAGTCGTATCCGGCGTGGCGGCACAACTGGCGCCAGAGCATCGCGTATTCATCGGTGGTGCTCTCCCTGACGGTGGCGATCACCCAGTTGGCCAGCAGGGCGCGGCCGCGGTACAGGGCGAGCTTGATGCGGGTGTTCCCGACACTGACGGCGAGGAGCATCGAGCCTGTTCCTCCGTTCCAGTCTGCGATGCAGTACCGGACGGACCGACTGCGCAGACGTAGGGTCCGGCCAACGGCGTGTGCCGGCCAGTGGTAGCGTAGCAGACCCGGGCGCGCCGGGCAAGCGGCCGGCCGGCGCACCGTGATCCGCTCCGCCTCGACACACCGCCGGCCCCGCACGGGGAGAGGCCGAGGAAACGGCGGGGGCGCCAGCGAATGGCGCGTCTGCATCCGCCGGCCCGATCGAATCATCCCGCCGGGGGAGGAATCGGATGGCGACCGAGTGCCCATCGTGTCGGGCGGCGCTCCCGCCCGGAAGCCGCTTTTGCCCGCTGTGTCACACGTTCGTGTCGAACCCCAACGTGGGACGGCTGGCGTCGCCGGCACGCCGTCTTGGAGCCACGCTCATGGAGTGGGTGCTCCTGGCGGTGGCACTGAGCCTGGCCTTCGGGGCGGCGGCGACGGGTGGCGAGGGGGTCCTGCTGGGTCTCCTTCTGTTGGTCGGGTATGGGATCTGGGCGATCGCGCTGTTCGCTCACGGGACCACGCCCGGGAAACGGGTGTTGGGCCTGGAAGTGGTGCATGAAACCGGACAGCCCGTGGGATTCTTCATCATGTTTGTCCGGGAATGGATCGGCAAGTGGATCTCTGGGTTGATCTTCGGCCTGGGCTTCTTGTGGATCCTGATCGACAAGGACCGCCAGGCATGGCATGACAAATTTGTGGCAACGTACGTGGTGGAGAAGGGGGCGATGCCCCTCATCGCCGTGGCTCGCGCGTAAGCCGGAATCCGCAGTCCGCGTACTCACAGAGCCGTCCTTCGCTCTCCCGTGAGGCTAGGACGCGAGGCCGGGCACGCCCCCCATGGTCCTGGCAGTCCTCACCGACCGCATCACGGCTTCTGCCACGGTCTCCGGCACCGCCGCCTGAAGCGCGAACCAGTCGGCGGGGGCATCCCGCGTGCTCACGACGAAGAACGCATCGCCGTCCACCGAGGTGTGGGAGGGGGAGACGGCGCGGGCCAGCCCCGCATGGGCGAGCAGCGCCAGACGGGTCGCCTGGGCTTTCGTCAGCGCCGCGTCCGTCGCGACCACGCCGATCGTCGTATGGGCGGGAACCCCGAATGGGACACCGGGCCCTTCGGGGAAACCATGGGTTCTCAGGTAGTCCGCGGTTCCGACAAAGCCCCCGTGGCCGGGGTACCGAGCGCCCGCCAGCACCTTCCCGGTGCGGACATCCAGGACGTCGCCGAACGCGTTGGTGACGACCAGGGCCGCGACGGCGGCGCCCCCGGCGACGCGGGTGCCCCACGTGCCGATCCCAGATTTCATCGCCCCGCGGACCCCGAAGAGCTTGCCCACCGTCGCGCCGGTGCCCGCGCCGACGCAGCCTTCACCAACCGGTCCCGACCGCGCCGCCCGGCACGCGGCCTCCCCCATCGCCGCATCGGGCCGGACGCCGGCGCTGCCGATCCCCAGATCGTAGATGACGGCCGCGGGCACGAGCGGAACGCGCGCCGCGGGGGTGGGAAACCCGACCCCCTGAGCCTCGAGATATCGGACCGCCCCGTCCGCGGCGGCCAGACCGAACGCGCTTCCCCCGCACAGT
This sequence comes from Candidatus Segetimicrobium genomatis, assembly GCA_005882275.1. Lineage (GTDB taxonomy): Bacteria > Sysuimicrobiota > Sysuimicrobiia > Sysuimicrobiales > Segetimicrobiaceae > Segetimicrobium > Segetimicrobium genomatis. Next base: position 13,096 of record VBAK01000105.1, on the reverse strand, counting down.
AGGATCGCGTGCACCCGGTCCACCAGGTTCTCCGGGCGAAGGGAGTCGGTCTCCCGGGTCCCGGGCGCGCCGCCCAGGACCGCGACGCCGGCCACAGCCCCATCCCCGCAGACGACCGCGGTGCATCCGGTCAGGTGCTCCAGGTCGGTGGCGTGGCCGACGGTGATCCCTGCCACATCGGTGATCACGGACCCGCCTCCCGCACCCGGAGGTCGCCGGCGACGACCCGCCGGACGCTTCCCCCCTCGAGCCGGACGAGCAGCGCCCCGGTCTCATCGATGTCCTGCGCGACCCCCTCGATCGTGGCATCCGGCATCTCCACGCGAACCGGCCGGCCGAGCGTGTCCGCCATCTCCCGCCACCGCCGGAGCGTGGCGCGGAACCCGCCGGATTTCAGGAGGTCGTACCCGTCCTCCAGTTCGCGCAGCACCACCCGGAGCAGCGCATCCCGGTCCACGGGATGGCCGAGCGCCTGAAGGGACGTCGCAGGAGACCCGGCCGTCTGGGGAAGCGCCTCGAGCGGAATGTTGGCGTTGATGCCGATCCCAACCACCACCCACTCACCGCCGGCGCCGGCCTCGGCGAGGATGCCGACGATCTTCTTCCCGTCGATGAGGACATCGTTGGGCCACTTCACCCGGGCCGGGAGCCCGGTGGCCTCGCGAACTGCCCGGGCCGTGGCGGCGGCGGCCGAGAGGGCGACCAGCGAGACCCGCTCGACCGGGATCCCCGGATGGAGGATCACCGAGAACCAGAGGCCCCCGCGGGGCGAGGCCCATGCGCGCCCCCGCCGTCCCCGCCCTGCGGTCTGCTCTTCCGCCACGACGACGGTCCCCTCGGGGACCCCGACGTCCGCGAGCCGCATCGCCACGTCGTTCGTGGATGGGAGGGATTCGTGCCAGCGGATGTATCGGCCGATCAGGCGGGTGCCGATGTGGGGAAGCCTGTGTGCGCTCACCGGTCGGTCCTCGCCGGATCCCGCCCCGGGACGTACTCCTGAACGCCCGCGCGATCCGGGAGGGCGGCCAGCGCGGACTCAACCGCCGTCCCGTCGGGCAGGATCAATCCCGGGGCCAGTTCTTCGAGCGGGATGAGCGCGAACGCCCGCCGGCGGAGCCGCGGGTGCGGGATGATGAGATCCGGGGCGTTCATCTCCAGTCCCCCGTAGAGGAGGATGTCGATATCGATCGTCCGCGGTCCCCACCGGACCGTCCTCACGCGCCCCAGCCGCGCCTCGATCTCCAGGCACCGTGACAGCAGCGCGCGGGGAGGCAGGCTCGTGCGGATCTCCACCGCCTGATTGAGGAACCAGGGCTGGTCGGCCATCCCCCAGGGTGGGGACTCATAGACGCGGGAGACCCCGACCATGCCCAGGTCGGGCCCCTCGAGGAGCGCGCGCGCGCGCGACAGCATCTCCGCGCGGTCGCCGAGGTTGGAGCCAAGCCCCAGGAACACCCGGGGCTCACTCACCGGCCCGCTCCCATCCCTCGCGCCCTTCCCGGAGCACGAACACGCCGAGGACCAGCGCCGCCGCCGGGTCGGCCCACCACAGGCCGCCGCGCTGGGCGACGAGGCCGGCGAGGACGATCAGCGCCATCAGCCCGCACGCCAGGTTCCCGATCGCGTCCTCGCGCAGCGCCTCGCTGTCGAGGGCGCGGGCGGCCCGCTGCTTCGCGATGGACAGCAACGGCATCCCCCCCGCGGCGACGATGGAGACGGCGAACCCCCAGACGCCGGGGTGGGCCACTCCATGAGCCCGCAGGGTCGAGGCGGCGCCGATCACGATGTAGACCGCCAGAGCGAGCAGGCTCACGGCCACCACGCGCGCCGACAGCCGTTCGGCCGCCGCCACGCGCGATGCCGCGGCCGTCTCGAGGGCAGAATCCGTGGAGCCGGCTGCGACCTCGACCCGGGCCTCCACCCCGAGGCGCCACAGCACGATCGCCGCGGCGACGATCTCGATCAGGCTGTCCAGCCCAAACACCTCGAGCGCCAGGCTCCCGGCGGCCACGCCGGCCGCGATCGAGATCCCTCCCTCAAGGGTCATCCACACGATGGACACCCACTCCAGAACGATCGCCCGCCGGAGCGGTGGACGGATCCCGCCGGCCGCCGCCGGTCGGCCGCCGCCGGGCTGAGTGCGCGTCGCGGGGTGGAGCCTCACGGCCGGAACGTCACGGCCGCTTTCGCCGCGTCACTTCGGCCGCGGCGTACGCCAGCGGCCCGCCCAACTTGACATGCGGCTTCCGAACCGACACGGTGACCCCCTCGACGCGTTCGACCTCCAGCAGCCGGTGCGCCACCGCCTCGGCCACCGCCTCCAGCAGCCGGTATCGTTCGCCGGTCACGGCCTCCCGAACCCGCGCATACAGATCGCGGTAGTCGAGCGTGTCACCGATCTCGTCGGTGTGGCCGGCCCGGTGCAGGTTGGCCTCCACCGCGACATCGACGAGGAAGACCTGGCCGGCGGCCTGCTCATCCGGATTCAGCCCATGGTAGGCGTAGAAGGCCATCTCGCTGAGCACGATCCGATCGGTCATGGGGACGCCGCCCCCCCGGCGGCCGGAGGCCATCCCCGGACGATCGCGTCGGTCATCCTCGCGACCCGCACCATGGCCGCGACGTCGTGCACGCGCACGAAGTCCGCGCCGTTGGCGATCGCGACCGCCACGGTCGCGGCGGTCCCCTCCAGCCGGTCGTCGACCGAAAGGTTCAACACCCTCCCGATGCTCCCTTTCCGGGAGGTCCCAATGAAGAGCGGGCGGCCGAGCGCGGTCAGTTCCCGGAGGCGCCGGAGGAGGGCCATGTTCTGCGGCACCGTGAGCCCGAACCCGTACCCCGGGTCGATGATGATCCGCCCCTCAGGGATCCCCGCCGCGACGCCGGCGGCGATCCGCTCCCGGAGAAACGCCGCGGTCGCCGCCAGTACGTCCGGGGCGTCCGAGCGATCGTTCCAGTCCATCACCACCACGGGCACCCCCGCGCGGGCGACCAGCGGAGCCATCCCCGGATCGCGAAGGCCCGACACGTCGTTCACCATCGCCGCCCCCGCGTCCAGGGCCGCCGCGGCGACCCTCGCCGAGATCGTGTCCACGCTCACCGGGACTCCGCCAGCGGCGAGGCGCCGGACCGCCGGGACCGTCCGGCGGGCTTCCTCCGCCTCCTCGACGGGCACCGCGCCCGGCCGGGTCGACCGCCCCCCGACATCGAGGATGTCGGCGCCCGCGGCCCTCATCGTTCGACCGAGCGCCTCGGCCGCGCCCGCGTCGCCCGCCAGGCCGTCTCCGGCGAACGAATCCGGCGCCGTGTTGATGATCCCCACGACATACGTGCGCGCGCCGAACTCCAGGTGGAGCGGCCCGCACCAGATGGGGGGCGGCGTCATTGAAGCGCCGCCGGGTCCAGGATTTGCTCCGGGCGGAGGCCGCGGAGGCGAAGCGCGGCGACGGGATCGGGCGGAAGCGCCTCCCGGGGGGCGCACCCCACGAGCTCGCCGTCCACCACGGCGAGGCCGCGGCGGGCCGCTTCCGCTTCGACCCGTCCGAAGGCCGCGAGCGGGGACGTCTGGCGATAGTCGAGCAGGTTCATCGACACCTGCGCCAGCCCGCGCGAGCGCAGGGGCACCCCCATGGCCTGGACCGCGGGAAGCCCTCCCGACGACGCGCGCACGGCGCGGGCGATCTCCCGCGCGGCCGCCGCGTCGGCGCTGTTCAGGTTCACGTTGAATGCGATCAGGACGCCCCGCGCCCCGACCGCGACCGCTCCGGCCGACGGATGGAGGCGGGCCGGCCCGAAGTCGGGACGCCGGCCCGGCCCGGCGATCGCCGTCCGCAGCCCCTCGAACTCTCCGCGCCGGATCTCCGCCAGCGGCCGCCGCCGGTCCGCGGCCTCACCATAGAGATAGACCGGCAGGCCCAGGTCGTCCGCCAGCAGCGCGCCCAGCCGGCGGGCGAGCGTCGCGCATACCGGCATCGACCCGCCGGCCAGCGGCACGAACGGAATCACGTCGACGGCCCCGATCCGCGGATGGACCCCCTGGTGCGCGCGCAGGTCGATTCGCTCCACCGCCACCGCCGCGCTCCGAAACGCCGCCTCGAGCACGGCCTCCCCCTCACCGACGAACGTGAACACGGCGCGGTTGTGGTCGGGATCGGCGGACACGTCGAGCAGCCGGACGCCGGGGCCGCGGATGCCCGCGGCCAGGGCCTCCAGCACGTCCGGCCGGCGCCCTTCGCTGAAGTTCGGGACGCACTCAACGATCGGCCGAGGCATCGTCGGGGAGGCGGGCGCGGGTCGGCTGCAGCAGCGCGCGCGTGCGGCGGGATCCGGGACGGGTGGGACTGCGGCGCGGCCCGGGAAGGTCGAGCCGGCTACGCGTCCTTCGCCTCGACGACGCGGGTGAAATGAATCACGGTCACCACGTCATCCATCGCGATGCTGCGCCCGTAGATCTTGGAGAGGAAGTCGATGAGGTCGGCGTGCTCGCGTGTTGCGGGGTTCTCCCGCTCGATCTCCCTGGGGGACACGTCCCGAAGGGGTTTCACTTCCACACGATCGATCATCGCCGTGAAGATCTGCTGCTTCGTCCCAAACTGGCTCCCCACGGTGACCCAGACCAGCTGTCCATCCTGATATTTGCCGCGCTTGTCGCCCAGGCGGATCGTCAGCGTCTTGCGGCCCTCGCGAAGGGCCTGCGCAAACACGCTCGAGTAGAAGTTCAGCGCAAACATGCCGGCCCTCCGCAGCCAGACCTGCCGCTCCCCCGGACCTGGTTTGGCGTGGCTTGCTTACCTTTGTCCTACTCCACGCTTACCTTGGCTCCACTCCTCGCTTACCTTAGCTCTACTCCACGCTTCGATCGGCCTTCGATCGGCTTTCGATTGGCTTTCGTGTCACCGGTCCTGCTTCCCTCCACGCGGTAGCGCGCCGGCGCGCCCGAACGCCGCGTGGGTCTGTCTCTCGCGCCCGAGGGGAACACGTCCTTCCGGCCCCCCGTATAGAGGGGGACGCGATCCTCCGGAGGTGATGCATGCTCAGGACCCGCTCGCTCTCCGCCCCGCTTCCCGCCGCGCTCACCGCGGCCGCCGTGCTGGCCGGGACGGCCGCCCTCCTCGCCGGCAACGCGGCCAGGGGCGCCGATCGAATCGACGGGTGGAACATAGGCACGGCCGCGGCCCAGGCGCCGATGCCCCCGCACGGCGGGCCGGGTCCCGTGCCCCCCGATCAGACCATCATGGTGAGCGGACAAGGGACGGTGGAGGCCATGCCGGATCAAGCCATGATCACCGTCGGCTTCCAGATCACCCGCCCGACCGCCAATGACGCCCAGGACCGCGCCAGCAGGGCGATGACCCAGATCCTCGAGCAGATCGCGGCCGTGGGGGTGCCGCGCGAACGCATCCGCACGATCGAAATCAATCTCTATCCGCAGCGGCGGCCCCAGTCGGACGACATCTCGGGCTATCAGGCCGTGCAGCGGGTCACGGTCACCCTCGACGATCTCGCCCTGGTGGGCCGCGTGCTCGATGCGTCGGTCGCCGCGGGAGCCAACCTGCTGGAAGGCGCGACCTTCACGCTTCGCGATCCGGCGGCGGCCCGCAGCCGGGCGCTCGCCGCGGCGATGCAGGACGCGCGGTCGGCGGCGAACGCCCTGGCATCGGCGGCCGGGCTCACGCCCCCGCGGCTGGTCCGGATCCAGGAGGTCGGGGGGTCGGCGCCGCCTCGGGCGGCGGGCATTCACGCGCCGAACATCGCCATGACCGCCACTCCCGTCGCTCCCGGGACGCTGTCCGTCAGCGAGCAGGTCATGGCGATCTACAGGTTCTGAGCGCGGCCGCGGCGGGAGCGCGGCGAGGGTCCTTGAACTCGAGACGTCACTTGAACTCGGGAGCGAAGTCGGTCTCGGGTTTCGCCCCGGGCTTCCCCCGGACCGTGGCCAGGACCTTGCCGTCCCTCACCACCTGAACGACGATCTGCTTGAAGGCCACCAGCCCGAGGACCCGTTCGACCGCCTGGCTGCCCTCCCGGGAGACCAGCTCGCGGTTCTGGGCGGGGGTCTTCGATTTGTCGGTGACGACGTCTTTGACCCTGATCGTGAGCGTCCCGCTGCGGTCCAGCGTGGACCCCTGAACCGTCCCGTCCCCGACGAAACTCTCCACGAGACGCTTCGCCAGGGCTTCGGGCCGCAGCCGCGGGCCGGACAGCCGGGCCTGGTAGGCATGGTCCCACGCGAACAGCCCGGCGCCCGCGACCGCCACGGCGGCGATGTAGATCGCCGCCGCCCGCCAATCGAACAGCTTCTGGCTCCTGGGCTTCGGCACCGGCGCCTCCCCTCACCCCGGGCGGGGCGGGTCACCGGCGGGGACGGCGATGCCCTCGCTCCGCGTGAGCGTCCCCCGGTACAAGAACGCGATCTGGCGAAAGGCCGCCTGCTGGTCGAACTCCTCCAGCGCCGACACCGCGTCCACCGGGACGACGATCCGAAACCAGCGCAGCGCGGCGCTCCCGGCGGTGTGGAGGACACAGATGTTGCTCACCGTTCCGGTGACGATCAGCGTATCGATCTGCCGCTGCCGGAGCTCGTGCTCGAGGGCCGTGCCGTAGAACGCGTCGTACCGCGGCTTGCGGATCACGACGTCGCCGGGTCCGGGCGCCAGGTCGGGTGAGATCTCGGCTCCCCACGTCCCCTCCACGGCGTGCACTCCCCACAGCGCGAACTCGGGATCATCAGGCCGGTGCCAGTCCTGCGTGTAGACGACGGGGATGCCGTGCGCGCGGGCGAGGTCGCGGAGCCGGCGGATCGCCGGCACGGTCTCCCGGGCGCTCGGCACGGAGAGGCGCCCCTGCGGGTCCACGAAGTCGTTCTGCATGTCCACGATGATCAGGGCCGTGGTCCCGGGCCGGACCTGGACCCGGGGTTCCACGGTGTACGGCGGCACCTCGAGCGCGCGGTCGTTCCTCGTGCGGATGTTCACCCGGCCCTCCTCAACGCCACGCGGGGAAGCAGCCCACCGGCTACTTCCCCGCGGAGATCCGTCCACCCTCCAGCGCCTATCCGGTCGCCTCGGGCTTCAGCTTCGGCGGGATCGACGTCTCGGGCCGCGGGAACGACTTCACTTCCTGGGTGGGGGCCGGCGCCGGCGGGGCCACGACCGGCTCCTCGGGCGGCAGCGCCCGGCCGGCGATCAACGCGTCCAGCTCTTCGCTCTCGAGGGCCTCCCGCTCGAGCAGCGCCTGGGCGATCCGGTCGAGGACATCCTTGTGCTCGGTGAGCACCGCCCGCGCGCGTCCGTAGCACTCGTCGATGATCCGGCGCACTTCCTTGTCGATCTCGTAGGCGATCTCCTCCGAGTAGTTCCGGCTCTCCACCAGATCCCGGCCGAGGAATACCGGCCCGTGCTTGGTGCCGAGCGTCAGCGGCCCCAGCTTGTCCGACATCCCAAACTCGGTCACCATCTTGCGGGCCAGTTCCGTGGCTTTCTCGAAGTCGTTGGCCGCCCCGGTGGTGATCTCCCCGAACACGATCTCTTCGGCCACCCGCCCGCCCAGGATCGCGGTGATGTTCGCCAGGATCTCGCTGCGCGTGACCGTATACTTCTCCTCCTGCGGCAGCGGGATCGTGTACCCCAGCGCCATCCCCCGCGGCAGGATCGTCACCTTGTGCGGCGGGTTCGCCTGCGGCACGAGCTTGCCCAGCAGCGCGTGCCCGCCTTCGTGATAGGCCGTGAGCTCCCGCTCCTTGGGCGACAGGATCCGGCTCTTGCGCTGCGGGCCGGCGATCACCCGCTCGATCGCCTCGTCGAACTCGGACATCCCGAGCCGCTTCTTCCCGCGCCGCGCGGTCAGGAGCGCCGCCTCGTTCACCATGTTGGCCAGGTCCGCGCCGCTGAACCCCGGCGTCCTGCGGGCCAGCACGTCCAGGTTGGCGTCCTCTCCGATCGGTTTGCCCCGGACGTGCACGCCCAGGATCGCCCGCCGCCCCTTCGTGTCCGGGTTGTCGACCACGATCCGCCGGTCAAACCGCCCGGGCCGCAGCAGCGCCGGGTCGAGGATGTCGGGCCGGTTCGTCGCCGCGATGACGATGATCCCCGAGTTCGGGTCGAACCCGTCCATCTCCACCAGCAGCTGGTTCAGGGTCTGCTCCCGCTCGTCGTGCCCGCCGCCGAGTCCGGCGCCCCGCTGCCGTCCCACCGCGTCGATCTCGTCGATGAACACGAGGCACGGGGCCGACTTCTTCGCCTGATCGAACAGATCGCGGACCCGGCTCGCCCCCACGCCGACGAACATCTCCACAAACTCGCTCCCGGAGATCGAGAAGAACGGAACCCCGGCCTCGCCGGCGATCGCCTTCGCCAGCAGCGTCTTGCCGCTTCCCGGCGGTCCCACCAGGAGGACGCCCCGCGGGATCTTCGCCCCCAGCGCCTGGAACTTCTTGGGGTGGCGGAGGAACTCGATGATCTCCTCCAGTTCCTCTTTTGCTTCATCGACCCCCGCGACGTCGTCGAAGGTCACGCGGGTCTTCGCTTCGGTGTGCAGCCTCGCCCGGCTCTTTCCGAAGGACATCGCCTGGTTGGATCCCGACTGCGCCTGCCGGAGCATCAGCATCCACAGGCCGACCAGCACCAGGAAGGGGAGCATCGTCGAGAGGAGATTGGGCCACAGCGATGAGCGCGATGGAGGTTCGACGCTGATCTTGACGCCCTTATCCCTGAGCAGCTGGATGTACGAGCTGTCGCCCTTGGGCACGTACGTGCGGAACGGCCGGCCGTCCTTCTTCGAGCCGGTCACCGCTTCGTCGCCGATCTTCACCTGATCGATCTGCCCCTGCTGCGCCTCCGACACAAAGGCGCTGTAGGGGATTTCCTCGCTGGACGGTCCTCGGCTCTGGTACAGCGGCAGCACCAGGTACAGCACCACCACCAGAATGAACGCCCAGACGATCAGGTTCCGTATGTACTTGCTAAACAAGCGCCGATCCCCCTGGCGACTCCTCATCGCCGGACCGCGAAAAGGGCGCAAAATGACCCTGGGCGGCCGGTACACTAAACTTACCCAGAAAATTATAGCACAAACATCTCACGCTCGGAGCGAACGAGCCACGACGCGCACCGCGCGCGTGGTGGAATCGGTGATCCGCGCAACCTCCGAGGCCCGCATGCCCACGATCCACAGCACCTCTCCCCCACTCGTTGTCAGGATCGGGACGAACGCCCGGCGGTGCCGCGGGACCTTCTCATCGCTGAGGTAATCCGCGACCGCCTTCGTGCGTCCCCCCATCCCCGCCGGGGCGAACCGGTCGCCGGGCCGAGGCCCGCGCAGGACCAGTTCCCCTCCAATGGAAGCGGCGTCGAGCGCAACTTCGTTCCTCTGCGCGTTCTCGCCCCGCGCCCAGGCCGCCAGATGGTCCTCGCCGGCCTCCTCCACCGTCAACTGCACGCCGAACTCGACGGCGATGATCCTTCCGGGAACCTGCACCCGGTATTCCCCAGGCTTCCCCGGACCCCCCGGAATCGCCGCGACCGTGGTCACCTCCGCGGCCTCGGGAAGACGCAGGATCCGGACCCCGCCGGGCAGCGCCAGCCAGGATCCGACCTGGCCCTCAAGCACCAGCCGGCGCGCTCCCTCAATGTGGACGAACCGGACGGCGCCCAAATTCCCGCGCACCTGCTGCACCGCCGCCCGGAGCGCGCGGCGCTGCAGGGCCACCGGCATACGGGCGAACGGTTCGAGCGAGACGGTGACGGCTCCCGGCCGGGCGGACAGCGCCTCCGCGACCTTTGGGGCCGCGAGCGCCCTGAGCGCCTCCGATTCGTCCCGCAGCAGGCCGGCCAACCGCGCCAGCGCCTGGCGTATATCAGGGTTATACCCTTCGAGGGCCGGCAGGAGGACCATCCGGATACGATTTCGGAGGATGGTGGTGTCTCGGTTCGTCTCGTCCTCGCGCCATCCGGCCCCGACCGCCCCAAGGTAGGCCAGGACCGCGGCCCGGCTCGTCTCGATGAGCGGCCGGATGATCCGCACGCCGCCGCCGACGCGCACCGGTGGGATCCCCGCAAGGCCCTCGAGGCCGCTGCCCCGCAGCAATCGCATCAGCACCGTCTCGGCCTGATCGTCCAGCGTGTGGCCGGTGGCCACCACGCCGGCGCCGATCTCGCGCGCCACGCGGGTCAGGAACTCGTACCGCAGCCGGCGGCCGGCGTCCTCCAGCGAAAGACCTTCCCGCCCGGCGAGCGCGCGGGGGTCGGCCGTCCCCTCGTGGAAGCCAAGCCCCACCGTCCGGCTCATCGCTGCGACGAACGCGGCATCCTCGGCGGCATCGGGCCGGAGGCCGTGGTTGAGGTGCGCGAGGTCAATGGTCAGGGAGAGGTCGCCGCGAAGGGATGCCAGCGCGTGCGCGAGCGCCGTCGAGTCCGGCCCGCCGGAGACCGCGACAACAACGATCTCTCCGCCGCTCAGCATCCGGTACCGGCGCAGGGTCTCGCGGACCCGCTCGACCAGCGTCAGGTCAGCGTCTGCAGATCTGTCCCGGCTCACACCCGAGTGCACATCGTAGGTCGCGCCGCAGGCCAGAGGTGTCTACAGCCCGCAGGCGCCGGTATCACACTAATGATGGTGGCGGCGGAGGGCTTCGAACCCCCGACTCCGCGGGTATGAACCGCGTGCTCTGACCACCTGAGCTACGCCGCCACGCGCAACCATTATAACAGGGAGGAACCGGACGTGCCTGCGGGCGAGCCGGCGCGGCCGCGCCCGGCGGGGCGGACCTGCAGGCGGCTGCGAACGCGCAGACGACGCAAATCAGCGAGCGCCACACACGAGGTTAAGCCGGGTTGGCTCCGAAGAGCTACCTCACTCTCATCCTGGTGCGGCGCTCGCTGACGCGAAAGAGATTAGCACATCTCCAGGCGCGCGCACAATCCGGAACTGTCGTTTGATTGCCTGCGCGCGCACACGCCCGTTCAGCGAGATGGCGATGGGGATATCCTGTGGAGAAAAATCGAAATGATGTCGGAACATGCGCGTGAGCGCGCCTCGGCGATCACGCAGAGGAAGATCGAGCGAAATTGATGAAGATGAAGCGGACGAGTGAGAAACGAGCCCGCCTCAGGAAGGAACGCAGGAAGGAAGGAGCGCACTCGCGTTGCTGATCGGTGTCCCAAAGGAGATGAAAGATCAGGAAGGGCGGGTTGGGATCGCGCCGGCCGGCGTCCACGAACTTGTCGACGCCGGTCACACCGTCGTCATCGAGTCCGGCGCCGGCGAGGGGAGCGGGATCTCGGACCGGGACTTCGAGCGGCGGGGCGCCCGGATGGCGCGATCGGCCGCGGAGGCCTGGGGCGCCGCCATGGTCATGAAGGTCAAAGAACCGCTCCCCCAGGAATACGAATACCTCCGCCCCGGCCTGATCCTCTTCACCTACGTGCACCTGGCGGCGGCCCGTGAGTTGACGCGGATCCTCCTGAAGGCGAAGACCGTGACAATCGCATACGAGACGGTCCAGCTCCCCGACGGCGAACTCCCCCTCCTGACCCCGATGAGCGAGGTCGCGGGCCGGATGGCGATTCAGGAAGGGGCGTTCTACCTCAAGAAGACCGCCGGCGGCAAAGGCACGCTGCTCGGAGGAGTGACGGGCGTCGCCCCGGCCAACGTGGTCATCCTTGGCGGCGGGGTCGTGGGCACGAACGCCGCGAAGGTGGCCACCGGCATGGGCGCGCAGGTGACGGTGCTGGAGCGCAACCCGCGGCGCATGGCGTACCTCGACGACGTCCTCCACGGCCGGGTCATGGCGGTGATGAGCAACCCCGTCACGCTCGAGCAGTCCGTCGCCTACTCCGACCTGCTGATCGGCGCCGTCCTCATTGCCGGAGCGCGGGCCCCGCGGCTCGTGACCGAGGCGATGGTGCGGACGATGAAGCCGGGATCGGTCATCGTGGATGTCGCTGTCGATCAGGGAGGCTGCATCGAGACCACCGAGCCCACCTCGCACACGCACCCGGTCGTCGTCAAGCACGACGTGGTGCACTACGGGGTGACGAACATGCCCGGCGCCCTTCCGCGGACATCCACCTACGCCCTGACCAACGCGACGATCCGGTACGCACTGGACATCGCGGGGAAGGGGTGGAAACGGGCCGCGCTCGATGACCCCGCGCTGGCCCACGGCGTGAACACTGCGGACGGATATCTGACCCACCCCGCCGTCGCCGCCGCGCACGAACTCCCGTACACGCCGCTCGAAAAGCTGCTCCGCTAGGCGCTTCGCTCTTCCTTTGGCTGGTCCTTGGGCTTGTCGATCCGGATCTTCCCTGCGGCGATCTCCTCGAGCGCGACCGTCACCGGGTTGTTGCTGGCCACGTCGACCATCGGCAGCTGGCCTTCCTTGAGGACCCGCGCCCGCTTGGCCACGCTGACCACGAGCGCGTACTTGTTCTCGATCTTCTCGAGCAGAGACTCAAGCGGCGGCCTGATCATCATGGTGAACGGTTCCCCCCCAGAAAGAGATGGCGGGGGAGAGCGCGAGCTCTCCCCCTGCCGGTATTACCCCCGGCGGCGACCTACTCTCCCGCGCAGTTGCCCGCGCAGTACCATCGGCCCTGAAGGGCTTAACTTCCGTGTTCGGAATGGGAACGGGTGTGACCCCTCCGGCATCGCCACCGAGGAACTTAGCCAATGGGGCCAAAGCGGCCCCGCACAAGTACAGCCATGGCTCGTGCGTTCGGATCCCGGCTCCCCTGGCAAATGGGAGCCTTAGCCTGCGACTCCGAGCCACGGTGCAAGCTCCATACAGCTACCCCTAAGGCGTTACCTTCAAGCCCTCGACCGATTAGTACCGGTAGGCTCAAGGCCTTGCGGCCCTTACACCTCCGGCCTATCAACCAGGTAGTCCTCCTGGGGTCTTACCCGGTTACCCGGTGGGAGGCCTCATCTTGGGGTGGGCTTCGCGCTTAGATGCTTTCAGCGCTTATCCCGTCCGCACATAGCTACCCGGCGCGTGCCCTTGGCAGGACAACCGGTACACCAGAGGTGCGTCTACTCCGGTCCTCTCGTACTAGGAGCGGCTCCCCTCAAGCCTCCTGCGCCCGCAGTGGATAGGGAC